>CAZERY010000073.1:0-13963 GCA_964514915.1 uncultured Hymenobacter sp. | reverse complement strand
GGCACGGCCACGTAGGAGTAGAAGTCGAATACTTCGATGCGGCCCACGGCTTCGCGGTCGAGGCCCCCGACGTTGACGATAGCCCCCACCAGGTCGTGGGCACTGACTTTGTGCTTCTTGCCGGCCGTGACGTGCAGCGTCACCGTGTCGGGGCGGGGCGGGCGCGGGGCGCTGGCAGCGGGCAGCAGGGCCGGCACGAGGCGGGCCCACTGCACAGTCTGGGCGGCGGGCCAGCCCTGCACGCGGGTTTGCTCGGGCAGAGTAGCCAGCAGGTGGGCGGTACCCGCTACGCCGGCCCGCGCCGTGCGCCCGGCGCGGTGCTGGAAGGTTTCGGCATCGTGCGGCAAGTCGTACTGGATGACCGTATCGAGGGCCGGCACGTCGATGCCGCGGGCGGCTACGTCGGTGGCCACCAGCGCCTGGGCCGAATTGTTGCGCAGCTTCATGAGGGCTTTGTCGCGCTCGGGCTGGGGCAGCTTGCCGTGCAGCACCTCGGCGGCCACGCCCCGGCCGCGCAAAAACTGGGCGAGCTCCTGCACCTTCTCGCGGGTGTTGGCGAAGATGAGCGTCTGGCCGGTTTCGGGCTGCTGTAAGAGGTGGTAGAGCGCAGCGGGCTTCTGCTCCACCGCATTGAGCAGGTGGCCCCGCAGCGTGAGCGACGCCGGCATAGTAGTACCCGTCAGCTCGCCGTGCAGGCCGCCGGCAGCCGTCAGCATCCGCGGGCGGGTGAGGTACTCGCGCACCAGTGTCAGCACTTTTTCGGGCATGGTAGCCGAGAACAGCAGCGTTTGGCGGCGGCGCGGCAGCCGGCTGATAATGGTGGCCATCTCCTCCTGAAATTTCAGGTCAAGCAGCTTATCCGCCTCATCCAACACCAACACCTTGAGCTGATTAGGGATGATGTTGCGCTTCTCCAGGTGATCGAGCAGGCGGCCGGGCGTCGCCACCACCACGTGGGGCGTCTGTTGCAAGGTCTTCACCTCGTCGCGCATGGCGTGGCCCCCGTAGAGGGCCGCCACGCGCAGCCCAGGTGCAGCCATATGCTTGCCCAGCGCCTTGAGGGCCTCGCGCACTTGCAGGGCAAGCTCGCGGGCGGGCACCAGGATGAGCGCCTGCACCGCCTTGGCAGCGGGGTCGATTTGGGCGAGCACGGCCAGGCCGTAGGCGGCCGTTTTGCCCGAGCCGGTGGGCGCCTGGCCGGCCACGTCCTGCCCTTCGAGGGCGGGGGGCACCACGAGGGCCTGCACGGGGGTTGGCTGCGTAAAATTCAGCTCTTCGAGAGCCTGAAGTAGCGAGGCCGGAAGATTAAAATCGGCGAAAGAAGCGGGAGTTTGCACCCGGCAAAGGTACGGCCGAGGTTGGGCGCGCCCACTGGTAGGCGCCAGTCGCCGCGGCTGGGCTAGGGCTTGGCCGCCGAACTAGGCAACACTTCGAAAGCCCAAAACTGGCTGATTTCTGCCGGATTGAAGTTATTATCCGACACTACCACCAGCGTGCGGTGGCCATTGGGCAGGTTGGGGCCGAAGGCTAAGCCCTCGATGTTGTCGAGGCGGCGGCCTAGCTGGCCCAAGTCGGCCACTAGCCGCTTGCGCACGGGCCGGTAGGTGCCGGGCCGCAGAGTAGGCTGGCCGCTGACATCGGTAGCGCCCTGCGTATCGATGTCGTACACCCGCACCCGGTTTTCGCCCTTATAATACGAGCACTCCAGGGCCAGAAACTCGGTGTCGCTCACGGCCACTACCTCGGCGTTGCGGTTGACGTGGCCCGGGCTACTAACGGGATCCAGCTCGTACACCAGCTGCCGGCACAAAGCCCCGGTACGGCTGTCGAGCTGGCTGAAGCGGTTGGGGTACTCCGCCGTCGCCGGGGCGTCGTCGGGCCGGTCTTGCTTGAGCGGGCCTTCCATCAGTACCCACAAGCTGTGGTCGTCGGGCGTATAAGCCAGGCCCTCAAACGTCGCATTCTGGCGCGGACCAGTGCCCGCGGCCTGGTCCTGAAAGCGAAACATGGGCGGCAACGGCAGCGTGCGGCGGTACCGCCCGGTAGTATCCATTTCGCGCACGAAAGGGTCAATTTTGAGCAACTCATTCCCTTCGCTGGTGTAGAAAAGCGAGTGCGTGCGCGGCGCGTAGCGAATCGACTCGGGGTCCAGGTACTCGGGCGTGGCCGTGGGGGCGGGCGGCTGCAAATAATGCACCCCCGTAATATCGACACCCTGAAACCCCTGGGCATTGTAGCGCAGCCGGGCCGTGTAGAAGCGCGCCGGCGAAAACTCCCCCTTGTCGTCGCTAATCAGGTACCACGTACCATCGGGCGCCCGGTCGAGCCCCGAGATTCCGCCAAGCTTCGTACCCTGCACCTCTTGGTTGAAGGGCAAAATAACTTCGCCCAGCAGGCGCAGTGCCCCGATACTGGCGGCGGGCTGGTGGGGCGGGCGGGTACGGGCGGCCAGCGGGCTTAGGGCGAGCAGCGCGGCTACGGGCAGGCTAGCGAAACGAAGCGTAAACATGCCCGCAAAGATGCGCTCCATCAGCCATGGCCAGCATGAAGCTACCCCCAGGGCTACTCGGCCACGTTCACCAGCCGGTAGCGCACGGCCGATTTCTTGGGCCGGATGTCCAGCCCCACGTGGTGGGCATACGTCTGGGTGAAGGCTGCGCCAAAGTAAAAAATCATGGCCGAATAAAATACGAACAGCAGCACCAGCACCGAGCTAGCGGCGGGCCCGTAGATGGGCCCCAGGTCGCGCGCTACCAGCAGCTGGCCCAGCACCCGCTCGCCCACCTCAATGAGCAGCGCCGTGAGCACGGCCCCGCGCCGCACGGCCCGCCAGGGCACTCTGGCGGCGCTCAGCGTCCGAAATACGAAGCCGCACCACACCGCCAGAATGGCGGCGCTCACCAGATCATTGATCACCAAGGCGGCGTAATAAGCAAACGTGGCATCGAAGTCGGCAATGGCCTCGGCAAAGAAAGCCAGGGCCGCATCGGCCGAGAAGGCCAGCACCGACAGCACCGCCGTGGCTAGCAGTACTCCTGCCGAGCGCACCCGTTCGCGCAGAGCCACCGATACCTGGCTGAGCTGCCGGCGGGGCCGCACGTGCCACAGCTGGTTGAGCGAGTGCTGAATAATCGTAAAGAGCGTAGTGGCAATAAACACCAGAAACGCAAACCCCAGCCAAGTGATGAGCCGGTTGCGGCTGGCATTGGCCACGTTGTGCACCGTTTGCTCGACCATGCCCGCTGCCGTCGTGCCGATGAGCTGGCCCAGCTTGGTGAGCAGCATCAGCCGGGCGCCTTTGGCCGAGTACACCGAGCTCAGCAGCTGCACCAGAATAATGAGAATGGGCGGCAGCGCAAACGACGTGAAAAAGGCCGTGGCCGCGCCGAGCCGCAGTGGGTCGTTGGCGGCTAGCTCGCGGGCGGCGCGGCGCAGCAATAGCCACTGCTCGATCCACCAAGGCCAGTGGTGCGGCGGGTGCGGGGTAGTAAGTAGGTGCTTAGGCATAAGGAGGTTAACGTCGGGCTGATAACATTTTACGCCAGGGGCCGGTACAGAAGGTAGTTGGTGCCAGCCGCTGCCAGCCGCCAAGCTAACCAGGAGCGTGCTGCTAACGAGTATTGAGCCGGCTAGTTACGTATGATGATTACCTCTATCTCCGCTGCCGGCGTGCGGGCTGTGCCCGAGCCACCGCCCTGCACCTGGGTGCAGCGCCGGCTGGTCGACCCTTTCATGAGCTTGCTTAAGGCCGGGCTCTCGCCCGGCAGCTTGGCGCTCACGGTGGGGCTGGGCGTTGCCTTTGGGCTGGGCCCTACGGTGGGGCTCACCACCATTATCAGCACGGCGGTGGCGTTGCGGCTGCGCCTCAATGTGGCGGCCATGCAGCTGGTATGCCACCTGCTGAGCCCAGTGCAGCTTCTATTGCTGCTGCCGTTTTTGCGCTGGGGCGCCACGCTGCTCGGCCAGGGCCCAGTGGTAGCGCACCTAAGCGTGGCCCAAATCAAGCACATGTGGACTGCCAACGGCTGGCAATACGTGCTGCACCTGCTGTGGCGCGCCGAGCTAGGGGCGATCATTATATGGGCGGTGGCGGCGGTGCCCGTAGTGCTGGCCTTGTACGTTGGCTTGCAGCCTTTATTTCGCAAACTGCTGAAAAAGCACGAGGCTGCGGAAGCTACGGTCTTGGTTAGTTAGCCAAGATTTTACCAACTACCACCAGTCTAAAGAGGAATGTCCTGCCGCACGTGCAGCAGGACATTCCTCTTTAGACTGGTGGTAACCCGTAATTACGCCTGGTACAGCGGTTGCACTTCGGGCTGGCGGAAGTAAGGATTCACGCCTTCGTCCGAGGTAAGGTCCACTAGCATGAGGTCTACGTGCTGGAAGGGGCCGGTACGGCCTTCCAGCGCCTGGCCCAGCTGGCTCATAAACTCCGGGTTTTGGTCGGTGGTGTCGAAGCCTAGTAACAGGCGGGGTGCCTGGCTAGCATCGCCAGCTAGCTGCATCTGGGCCAGGTACACGGCCTTGATGGTAGGCTGCGCGGCGGCAAAATCGGCCAGGCTCTCGGCCAGCCCTTCGGGTAGCGGCTCTACGGCGCCCAGTACCACCTGCGCATCGGTAGGGAGGCCACCATCCTGGCTGAGCTGGCCCGCTAGCAGGGCCTGGATTTCGGCGGCGGGCAACAGCTTGCCGGCGGGGGAAAAGGGGTTCAGCACACAGTCTTGGCCCTGCGTCATTCCAAAAAAGGCCTGGCCCGGAATTGTGACCCAGCTTACGGTGCTGGCATCGACGCCCCCATCGCTAAGGCGCGCCTCGGAGGTAAAGATGGGCAGGCGGCCATCTTGCAGTACCTGGAGCTGAATCTGTTGGCCTTCAGTAAGTACTACTTCGCCCGCGCTGATATTCTCGTCGGGGGCCAACACCATAATGATGTTTTCTTGCAGCAGCGCTTGGTAAAAAGCCGGGCGGGCGTTCTCATCGGTAGGAGCCAACAGCAGCAGATGCTCCAGAATATTCTGCGGCTCGAAGGGCAGCTCGGGAGCCGGGGCTACAGCTAGTGGTGCGGGCATGGATGGCACGCTGGGCTCGGCTGGGGCCACGTAGTTAGAGCCCTGGTAGCGGGGGCCGGCTTTGGGGGCCGGGGCAGTGCCGTCGGCGGGAGCGAGGGTGGGCGGGATGGCCGGGGCCGACTCGGGTTTGTTTTTTAGAAAGTCGAAGAGACCCATGTTTAAGGAGAGATTAGCGGATAAAAACAAAGGTAGCTTACCTACCGTTCGCCGCAGGCCCGCATCTCAGCCTCGGTGCCCGCGATGGTGCGCACGCCGGCGGCTGGTGGGTGGTTATCCCAGTGGCTTTCGAGGTAGTTGAGCAGGTTGGTAATCTGAGCCGGCGAGAGCTTGCGGTGGGTAGTAGTGTCCTGCACGCCCAGCATCAATTGGCTGTAGCTCACGCCATTGACCACGATAGGGCCGCGCAGGCCCTGGCGAATAATGCAAGCCAGCTCGCCCGGGTGTCGGGCCAGGTAGTCGGAGCCGGCCAGCGGGGGCACCAGCTGCCCGATGCCCTGGCCCTGCTCGCCGTGGCAGCTGGCGCAGTGCTGCCCGTACAGGCGCTCGCCCTGGTGCCCCTTATTGGTGAAGCAGCCGGGCAGGGCCAGCAGCGCCACCAGCAAAGGTGCCCAACGCAGGCCGCGGAAACGGCTAGCCACGAACATACCCACTTAGCGTTGCGCGGTGGCGGGTGGGCGCTGCCGGGTTTTTACCTCGGCTAGCAGCGTGGGCAGGTCTTGCAAGAGCTTAGCGGTTTGCTGCGCGTTGAGGCCGTCGTAGAGGCCGCGCACGTGGCCCTGATCATCAACCAAGGCAAACGTGCCGCTGTGAGCAATGCCGCCCGGCGCGGCCTGGTCGGGCATGGCGCCGGTGAAATAGGCCTTGGCCAGCACGTAGGCCGTGTCGCGGCTTGCCCGCACGAAGCGCCAGCTGCTACCGGGGCTAGCCACGCCCAGGCGGCGGGCGTAGTCGCGCAGCACCGATAAGCTATCGTGGTCGGGGTCAATGGTGTGCGACAAAAATACGACGTTAGGGTTGGTGCCGTATTGCTTGTATACTTTCAGCAGCTCGCTCTGCATCTTGGGGCAAATGCCGGGGCAGGTAGCGAAGAAAAAATCGGTGATGTAGACCTTGTGCGCCAGGGTCTGGTTGGTTACTACGTGGCCATCTTGGTCGTGTAGTCGAAAGGCCGGTACTGTGGGGTACACCGTGTCGCCGGGCGCGCGTACCTCGGGCTCGCCCAGGTGGGGCAGCTGGGCCGCCGTGGGGGTAGCTGGCCCGCCGCAGCTAGCCAGTAACGCTGCCAGCATCACCGGGGCGGCGAGGCGGCAAAAAGCAGAATACAACATCAAGATGCTAAAGCAAAAAAAGAAGCCAACCGGTTCCGAAATAGCCTAACGGCTAGCCGCGGCAGCGGGCGCCGGAGTAGTAGCAGCGGCCGGCACACCCGGCGACATAGCGCGGCGCAACGTGGCCTGGGCCGAATCGAGAGCGGTGCGCAACTGCTGCTCCACCGCCGTGAGTTGCTTTTGCTGGTCTTGCAAATAAGCCAGGCGCTGGGGCGCGGGAGTGGTGCTATCGGGGGCCTGGTAGTGGTGCATCCAGGTCATCATGGCCTCGTCGGCGGCCTGCATCTTGACGATGATGGGTGCTTTAGCGGGCGTTTTGGCGGCTATTAGGCGGCCTTTTAGCTCGAATAGCTGCTCGGTGTGGCTCATGGCGCGGTCGTGGTGGGCCATGAGAGTATCTTCGATGGCGCGGGCCTGCGTGGCGGGCGAAGTGGTTTCGGCAGTTGAGGCCGATGTTCCCTTTTCTCCGCAGCCTGGGAGCCCCAAGCTCAACAATCCGAGCACCGCACCAAGCGGCAAAAGCAGCAGTTTTTTCATGCTGCAAAGGTAAGGTTGACCTCAGGTGTTGCGATGAGAGCCGCTAAAACGCCAACAACCGGCTAGGACAGCGTGTGCCCCAGCCGGTTGCTTGAAAATAATATTCCCGAATAGTAGTAACGGGGTTTTATTGTACCAGGTCGCCGCCAGTGCTTCCCAGCTACTTCCGAAGGTTAGTACCAGCCGCCGCCCAGCGCCCGGTACACATTGACCGTGGCATTCAGCTGCTGCATCTTGGTTTCAGTCAGGTCAAACTTCGATTCCAACGCGTCGCGCTGGGTGAATAGCACCTCCGTGTAGTCGGCCCGTACTGACTTGAAGAGGCTGTTTGAGATCCGGACGGACAGATTAAGGGCCTGCACTTCCCGCAGTTTTGCGTCGTAGCCTTGTTGCAGGTTGCTGATGTTCGAGAGCTGATTGGCTACCTCAATATAGGCGTTCAGCACCGTCCGCTCGTAGTTATAGACGGCCTGGAGCTGGAGGGCATTGGCCGTGGAATACAGGGCTTTGATGCCGTTGCGGTTGATGAGCGGCGCCGATAAATCGCCCGCTATCGAATAAAGCAACGAGCCAGGAGTCGTGAACAGCAAGCCGGGCTTGAAAGCTTCAAAGCCTACCCCGCCCGAAATGCCCAGCGATGGGTAGAAGTTGGCACGCGCTATTTTCACGTCCAGCTTGGCGGCTACCAGGTTCTGCTCAGCCTGCCGGATGTCGGGGCGGTTGCTCAGCAACTGGGCGGGCAGACCAGCCTGCATCACTTGCGGCACTAGCTCGTTGAACGACTGCGCATCGCGGGTGACTGGCTGCGGAAACCGCCCCGCCAAGAAGTTAATCCGGTTCTCGGTCTCGGTGATGCGCTGCTGAATGGTGAACTGCCGGGCGGTGGCATTTTGGATCTGGGCTTCAAAGCGCTTTACCGCGAGCTCAGTCACCCGGGCGGCGGCCTTCTCCTGCCTCACTACCGCCAACGCATTATTCTGAATGTCAATATTCTGCCTCAGAATAATCAGCTGATTGTCGAGCGCCAGCAGCTCGTAGTACGAGGTGGCAATCTCGGCAATCAGGTTCGTCACCGTGAAGTTTCGGCCTTCAACGGAGGCCAGGTAGCGGGTAGCCGCCGACTTGCGGGCATTGCGCAGCTTGCGCCAGATATCGACCTCCCAGCTAGCAAACGCCCCCAATTGCAAGTCTGCCAGCGGGTCGGGGTTACGCCGGTCAGGCAAAATATTGATCTGGTCCTCCGTAGCTCCCTGAATGGTGTACCGGCTCACCCGGTCGAGGTCGGCACGGGCGCCCAGGCTCAGCGAAGGCAGGTACTCACCCTTGCGGGCTTGAATCTCATTACGGGCAATCTGAAGCTCCTGCTGCGTGATATTCAGCTCCTGATTGTGTTGCAGGGCCGTGTCGATCAGGGCCGTTAGGTTGGGGTCGGTGAAAAACTGTTTCCACCGCATCCGGGCCGTATTGGTGCTGTCCTGGCTGCCGTTATAGGTGGCGGGCACGCTCCGGCTTACGTTGCGCTCCACCAGCTGGGGAAGTTTGCAAGAGGCGGCCGCCAAGGATAGGGCGGCCGCGCTCAGGCATTGATAAAAGCGTCTCTTAAACATGCGTTCTAGCTTCTTCTTCAAGTACAATCCGGGGCTCAAACCCTTCGCTTATCGGGTATTCGTTTTCGTCCTGAATCAGCTTGCGACCTTCGGCCAGGGTGCCAAATATGTAATACAAGCCCGGGACGATGATGACCCCGAATACGGTACCGAACAGCATGCCGCCGAGCGCCGCCGTGCCGATAGTGCGGTTGCCGATGGCGCCCGCGCCGGTGGCAATTACCAGTGGCACCAAGCCCGCGATGAAGGCAAACGAAGTCATCAAGATCGGGCGGAAACGGGCCTTGGCCCCGGCAATCGCCGCGTCGCGCACCGACATGCCGTGCTCGTGCTCCTGCACCGCGAATTCGATGATCAGCACGGCGTTTTTACCCAGCAAGCCGACCAGCATCACTAAGCCTACCTGGGCGTAGATGTCGTTGGCCAGGCCCATCGTTTTGATGAGCAAGAACGACCCGAAGATGCCGGCGGGCAGCGAGAAAATCACGGCCAGCGGCAGCAGGAAGCTTTCGTACTGCGCCGCGAGTACCAGGTACACGAAGGCCAGCACCACGAGGAAAATGTAAACGGCCTCGTTGCCGCGCCCTACTTCGTCTTTCGACAAGCCGCCCCAGTCGATGTCGTAGCCGCGGGGCAAGGTCTTCGCCGCCACTTCCTGCACTGCCTTGATGGCCTCGCCACTGCTAAAGCCCGAGGCTGCGCCGCCCCGGATGGAGGCGGTAGTGTACATGTTGTAGCGGTTGATCTCGTTGGCGCCCTGCGACTTCACGATTTTCATGAAGGACGAGAAGGGCACCATTTCGCCCTTGTCGTTTTTGGCCCACATGTTCAGGATGTCTTCGGGCAAGCGCCGGTATTCGGGCGAAGCCTGCACGTACACCTTAAAGAAGCGCTGGTACTTGATAAAGCCCAGCTCGTAGGTACTGCCCACCATGATGGAGAGGGTGTTCATGGCATTGCCGATGGTCACGCCTTTCTGCATAGCCAGGTCATTATCAATCTTCAGCTCGTACTGTGGGTAGTCGGCCGAGTAGAAGGTGAACAGGCCGGCCAGCTCCTTGCGCTTGCGCAGCTCAGCCATAAAGTCCTCGTTCACTTTTTCCAGCGCCTTGTAGTCGCCGCTGTTGGTTTTATCCAGCAATTGGAGCTGGAAACCACCCGCCGCGCCGTAGCCCGGCACTGCCGGCGGCTCAAAGAACTCGACGGTCGCGCCTGGAATTTGCTTGGCCTTTTTCTCCAGCGATTCGATAACGTCGTGCACCGATTCCTTGCGTTCCGACCACGGCTTCAAGTCAATCAGACAGGTGCCGGCGTTGGAGCCGCGGCCTTCGGTGAGCACTTCATAACCCGCTAGGGTCGAGATGTTCTCGATGCCGGGTACATCCTTCGCCAGCTGCGAAAGGCGTTGGGCGATGGCATTCGTGCGCTCCAGCGTCGAGCCGGGCGGCGTCTGAATGATGGCGTAAATCAGGCCCTGGTCTTCGCTCGGAATAAAGCCTGAGGGCAGCTTGGCCGTGATGCCGAAAATGCCTACGCCGAAGGCCAGCAAGATGGCGAAGGTGACCAGCCGGCGGTCCACAATCTTTTCCAGAATGTTGGTGTAGCGGCCGGTGAGGCGCTCGAAACCGCGGTTGAAAGCATCGAAGAAGCGCTGAATGGGCGATTTCTTCTTTTCCTGGCCGTGGGCGTGGTTGTTCTTCAAGATCATCGCGCACAGTACCGGCGTGAGCGTCAGCGCCACGAGGCCCGAGATAACGATAGCCGTAGCCATCGTGATGGAGAACTGACGGTAGAAAATGCCTACCGGGCCGCTCATGAAGGCTACCGGCACGAATACCGCGGTCATCAGGATGGTGATGGCGATAATGGCCCCACTGATTTCACCGAGCACCTTACGCACCGCGTTGTAGGGCGAGAGGTGTTCTTCCTCCATCTTGGCGTGCACGGCTTCGACCACTACGATGGCGTCGTCGACCACGATACCAATAGAGAGTACCAGCGCAAACAGCGTAATCATGTTGATAGTCAAGCCAAAGACCTGCATCGCCATAAACGAGCCTACCAGCGACACCGGCACGGCCAGCGCCGGAATTAGCGTCGAGCGCCAGTCGCCCAGGAAGATGAACACCACCAAGGCCACCAGGATAAAGGCGTCGCGCAGGGTGTGGATTACGTTCTCAATCGAAGCGTCGAGGAAGTTCGACACGTCGTAGCTGATTTTGTAGTCCATGCCGGGCGGGAAGGAGGTTTTCTTCATCTCCTCCAGCTTCTCCTTCACGCTCTTAATGACGTCGCTGGCATTGCTGCCATAGGTCTGCTTCAGCACGATAGCCGCCGACGGGTCCCCGTTGAGGTTGGAGTAGATGTCGTAAAACTCACTGCCCAACTCCACGTTGGCCACGTCTTTCAGGCGCAGCATTTCGCCGTTGGGGTTGGCCTTGAGGATGACGTTCTTATACTGCTCCACGTCGTTGAAGCGGCCCTGATACGTCAGCACGTACTCCAACGCCTCGGCCCGCTGCCCGTCGCTGCGGCCAATCCGGCCTGGTGAACCGATAACGCTCTGCTCGTCAAGTGATTTCATTACGTCATCGACCGAGATGTTGTAGGCGCGCATCCGGTCGGGCTTCAGCCACACGCGCATGGCGTATTGGCGGCTACCCAGGATGCTAGCGCGGCCGATGCCGTTGATGCGTTGCAGCTCCGGAATCAGGTTCACCCCGGCAAAGTTGAAGAGGTACTTCATATCGGTGCCCTTGTCTTTGCTATACAAGTTCACGTACATCAGCATGTTAGGCACCACGCGGTTCACGATGAGGCCTTCGCGCTGCACCAGCACCGGCAGGCGGTTTACTACCTGGGCAATGCGGGTGTTCACGTTCACCACCGCTTGCTCGGGGTCGGTACCGAGGTTAAACACCACCTGGATGTTGGCCTCGCCGGCGCTCACGGCATCGGAGGTCATGTATTTCATGCCCGGCACACCGTTCACGGCCTGCTCGAGCGGAATGAGCACCGACTCAGTAAGCACCTTGGCGCTGGCCCCGGGGTAGGCGCAGCTCACCATGACGATGGGCGGCGAAATCTCGGGAAACTGCGAAGTGGGCAAAGTCTTAATGGCCAGCACGCCCATAAAAAGAATTACCACCGATATCACGATGGCAAATACTGGCCGACGAATGAATTTACTAAACATATTATCTAGCGGTTAGCTACTAGCGGTTAGCTGTGGTTTGGTAGAGAAGCTGTCAACCAACCCTAGCCGGCCAAATAACCCATTAAAAGGCTATCGGCTAACAGCTAGTAGCTAACAGCTCAAAAAGTTACTCGCTATACACCTTCAGAGTGGGGAATACCTGCTTCGGAGTTTGGTAGGTAAAGCTGATTTTGTCGCCATCCTTCACCTTGCGCAAGCCTTCCAGCAGAATCTTATCGTTGCTGGTTATTCCATCTTTAATAACGTACAAGTCAGGCATTTCCGACCCAATGTGGATTTCCCGCTGGTGCACCACGTTGTTTTTGTCGACCACGTAGACGTACTTCTTCTCCAAAATTTCGAATGTGGCTTTCTGCGGGATGAGCAGCGCGTGCTTGAGCGGCACTTGCATCAGGACGCTGCCGGTTTCGCCGTTGCGCAGCAGCCCATTGGGGTTCGGGAAGGTAGCCCGGAAGGCGATGTTACCGGTTTCGTTGTTGAAGTCAGCCTCGATGGTTTTTACCACGCCAGGGTATTTAAACACTTCGTTGTTGGCCATTAGCAGCTTCACATTCACGATGTTGTCGGCTTTGGCCTGTTCTTTATAAGCCAGGTATTCGGCCTCGGGTACGTTGAAATACACCCACATTTTGCTGTTGTCGGAGAGCGTGGTCAGCAAGTCGCCCTCATTCACTACGCTGCCCAGCCGGCCCTGGAAGTGGTCCATGATGCCGCTAAACGGCGCCTTGATGGACGTGAACTGCAAGTGCGTCTGGGCCAGTGATACGTCGGCCTTGGCCTTGTTGAGCTTGGCCTTAGATAGCGCCAGCTCATTCTTGGAAACGATGTTGCTGTCGGCCAAGCTCTTCGTGTTGCGGTACTCAATGTCCACGTAGTTGGCTTCGGCCTGCGATTTTTGCAAGTCGGCCTGGTACACGAGGGGCGTAATCTGAAACATTGGCTGCCCCTTCGTGACGGCTTGGCCCTCGTCGACGAAGATCTTTTGCAGGTAGCCTTTCTCCAAGGCCCGTAGCTCGATATGCTGGTAGGCATGAACCTGGGCCACGTACTCTTTGGTAATAGTTGTATCGGTGGCCAATGGCGTGGTGACCAAAAGCTTAATCTGTTCTTCCTTTTCCTCTTTTTTCTCTGAGCAGCTTGTGAAGCAATAAACTCCACAAAGACTCATGAATAACACTATTTTTTTCATAGGTGCGTTAAATGCAGCAGCGGGCGGCTGAGAATTCCGAAAAATGTGAAAGAGTGCGCTAAAATACTGGTTGCTAGTCATAAAGAATGCCAAAGGTGGCGACTAACGCATCAGCCCGTTTTGATGTTTATCAGTCCTTTGCAAAGATAGCTATCATTGCAGGATCCCAAAACCCATTGGTTGGATGGATGAACCCAAATAGAGGTTTTTACATGCTTCGCAATCAGCTTTATTCAGGTGGTCTTAACCACTGAACGCCAGCAAAAGTGCTGGCCTCGATCAAAATCTGTGAGAGCTAAATTATGGGAATGAGTCGACGCTACAAGGTGTATGTCGGCCAGCTGGGTACCACAAAACAAGCTATAGCACATTAAAATAGCATGAACTAACGACCTGGCGCAAGGTGAACAGCATAAAGATATACATGAACGTTTATTTTCGCAGTAATAAAGAGGAAAAATGCTGGCTAATTGAGAGTTACGACTAAGAGTGATCCGTTGCCAAAGCAAGCCTTGGCTTACTCGTAAATTAGGGTAGCCTTTGGGGGAGCCAACCTCAATGTGGTGGCCGGGAGTAGCGATGAAAGCGAGCCACGGCTGACAAAAATCAAAAAGGCTATTTCAGGGTTTAAGACTAAACTTTGCCACTCCAGCTCCTGCTTTTTTAACTTATGCAAACTCGTCAACTTGGCCACTCCGGCCTCATAGTGTCTGCCCTGGGCCTCGGCTGCATGGGCATGTCGGACTTTTACGGCCCTACCGACGATGCCGAAAGCCTACGCACCCTAGCTCGCGCCTTGGAGCTGGGAATCAGCTTTTTGGATACGGCCGACATGTATGGCCCGTACACCAATGAAGAGTTGCTGGGCCGCTTCTTTGGGGAAGATCCAACCCGCCGCCAGCGCGTGGTACTAGCCACCAAATTTGGCATTGTGCGCGACCCCAACGACCCCGCCAAGCGCGGCATCAGCGGCCGGCCCGAGTACGTGCGGCAGTCGGCCGAGGGCAGCCTCAAGC
>CAZERY010000072.1:0-14118 GCA_964514915.1 uncultured Hymenobacter sp. | reverse complement strand
CGCGCACGTGGTCGAGGATGCGCTCATCGTCGGTGGCCACCACCACGCGGGCCAGCCCCGCCTGCCGGGCCTGCGCCACCACGCGCTGAATCATAGAGTGGCCGCCCAGGTCCACGAGGGGTTTGCCGGGCAGGCGAGTAGAAGCGTAGCGGGCCGGAATGATGCCGAGAGCCAAGGACATAGCAGAAGCGGGAAAAGCGAAACCAAAGCCAAAACTAGCGCCGCCCGGCCGCTAGCTATTTACTTTGCCTACCGCTGGCCCTGGGCCGGGGCCTGCCCACTGGCAGGTTTTGGTATACATTTAGCTTTGCCCCGCGCATGAGTCTGCTTGCTTCTTTGTTGATTATTAACGTACTGCACGGCCCACTGACTACCCTGCCGCCGAGCCCCAAGTTACCCGCCGATTCGATTGGCCAGGAAATGCGCGGCGGCCAGCGCTTTGTGCGCCACCGCGTAGCGCCGGGCGAAACCATGTTTGCCCTGGCTCGCCGCTACAAAGTGTCGGTCGACCAGATCACCAGCGCCAACCCGCAGCTCAAGGCCGGGCTGGGCGTCGGCGAAGTGGTGCTCATTCCCCGGCGCGGCGCGGCGGCCCGCTCCACCGCTGCAAAGGCTCCCGCCGCGCTGGCTAGCCCCGCGCCCGCCTTGGGCACGGCTACCGTTGCCACGCCGGCCCGCTACACCGTGGCTAAGGGCGAAACACTGTTTGGCATTGCCCGGCGCTACAACCTCTCGCCCGCCGAGCTGCTCCAGCTTAACCACCTGCCCACGGGTGGGTCGGTGCGCGTGGGCCAGGAATTGCTCTTGCGCGCCGCCGAGGCTGGCGCGCTGCCCGTCGCGGCTACTCCCGAGCCCAAGGCCGCCCCCGTCGCGCCTGCTCCCGAGCCCGCCGCCAAAATCAACCCCGCGGCGCCCGCCCAGATTGCCACCGTCACGCCCGCCACCCCGGCCGAGCGTGAGGAAGCCCCCGAAGCCCGGACGCCCACCCGGGCCAGCGAGCTGGCGGGCCGCAAAACCGACGTGGGCATTGCGGCGCCCATCAGCAGCAGCGGCACCGATAAGTACCTGGCCCTGCACAAAACGGCGCCCGTGGGTACCATCATGCAGGTCAAGAACCAGATGAACGGCCAGTCGGTGTACGTGCGCGTCATCGGCGTGCTGCCCGACACCGGCGAAAACGACAACATCCTGGTGCGCCTCTCGCCCCGCGCGATGCAGAAGCTCGGCACCAGCGACGCTAAGTTTCGCGTCGAAACCAGCTACGTGCCGTAGGCTTTGTCCTGACCGCGGATTTATCGGATTCATCGGATTATTCGGATTTTGTTGGTGTGAAAGGGCGGCGAATACCGCTTACCCTTGTTTCCCATTAAAAGCTGCTTCGAAATTAAGTGAAGCAGCTTTTTTGTTGCCAAGCAGTACAGCATCGTAACCCCATCTCACCATTTCCTGCCCTCACGCCACACGCCACCAGGCAGCACCCACAAAATCCGTGCAATCCGAAAAATCCGATAAATCCGCGGTTCAGACAGTACGCGCCTTGCTCGACGAGCGCGCCGACCGCTACAACCAGCCGGCCTTCATTGCCAAGGACCCGATCAGCATTCCGCACCGGTTCAGTACGTTGCAGGATGTCGAAATCAGCGCCCTCTTTGCCGCGCTGCTGGCCTGGGGCCAGCGCCCCACCATTCTCAAGAAAACGGTCGAGCTGATGACGCGCATGGACAACGCGCCCTACCAGTTCATCACCCAGCACCAGGACGAGGATTTGAAGCGGCTGCTCAAGTTTTGCCACCGCACCTTCTGCGACACCGACCTGCTGTACTTTGTGCACTGGCTGCGCTGGTTCTATGAAGAACATACTTCCCTGGAAGACGCTTTTTTGCACGGCGCTACCATGCGCGAGCGGCTCGTGAGCTTCCACGACCTGTTCTTTAGCCTGCCCGATGCGCCCGCCCGCACCCGCAAGCACGTGGCCACGCCCGCCCGCGGCTCGGCCTGCAAGCGCCTCAATATGTACCTGCGCTGGCTCGTGCGACGCGATGCGAACGGCGTCGATTTTGGCCGCTGGACGCGCATCTCGCCCAGCGAATTAATCTGCCCCATCGACGTGCACGTCGAGCGCCAGGCCCGCCTGCTGGGCCTGCTAAAACGCGAAAAAGTAGACTGGCAAGCCGCCGAAGAGCTCACCGCCAACCTGCGCCTGCTTGACCCGAACGACCCCGTAAAGTACGACTTTGCGCTATTTGGGGAAGGGGTGGCGTGAGTAGCGGCAGACCCCCAGTAGCGCTGGCCGTACAACTTGTTATGCTGAGAAACTCGAAAGGTCCCGAACTGCCCGCCTGGGTATTCCTAGTGCTACGGCTAGGTTCGCTGGCTGTGGTCGCCATCATAGCTTGGGTAGTAATGCGCTGCGCTCGCTAGCCCCGGCTCGCACGTGGTTTGCCGTAGTTTTGTCAACCAATGCCGGAGATGCCTACCGAAGAGTTTACTATTTGGCTACTTAATGCGCGCCGCGAGCGCTGGGGCCTGTTGCTGCTGCTTGTTAGTATCGGTGCGGGCATGTTTATTATGCAGGAAGTGCAAGAGCGGCACGCCAGCGAACAATACTTTTGGCTGGCTATGGGCGGCTGGAGTATCGCATTTGCCCTAGCGTACTGGCGTTTTACGAAGTGGGCTAGCGATCCGGCTGCGGCACTGGTGAGTGCGCAAGGGCTAACTGTGTACAGCGATGCTACTGGGTATAGCTTGGCTATGTCTTACTAGGGCCATTGCACCAAACACGTAGTTAACGTTTCTGCGGTTGAGCTAATAACCATATAGTATTGATTATTAGCACAATCTTAACGAAGTGGATTGCAAAAGCATCAAGGTAACTACTGGGTCAATTCACAAATGATTTTGAAGAATTCTAATCCAAAAAGTGGCCCTGCAAGCTAGAAAGTGACACCTGATTATTCTAAGCTCAACCAGAAAACGCTAACTATGCGTTTGGTGCAATGGCCCTAATGTCTTACGACGCGGTAGTAGATTGTATTTATGGTACAGCCAAGGGTGTTGCTTGGCTACGTATCATTTAACCTGATGGCATTAAGGTTTTTTTGCGCAGCTTTTACGCGCAAACAGCTTTTAGAAAAATGGCAATCAGCTGCGAGCGGCGCTTCAAAGCGTACCGGCTTCAGGTGAGACTAAGCCAACCCCGCGTTTGGCGCTAGCTGCCCGCCAAACTGCCGCTTTAGCACGTTGACCTCGAATCTTCCCGCCCGCTTCGCTGTTTTACCTTCGCGGCTAGTTAATCAGATTCCCCGCTTGTATTCGATTTGTTAGTACCCCAAAACTTTGAAGCCAAAATCGGCTTCGCCACCCTGCGCGAGCTGCTGGAGCAGCTCTGCCTTTCGGCGCTAGGCCGGCAGCACGTGGCCAACATGCAGTTCACCACCGACCACGAGCAGCTGAGCAAGCTGCTGGCCCAGGCCGACGAGTTTCGGCAGCTGCTGAGTGGCGGCAGCGAGTTTCCGGGCGCGTTTTACTTCGACGTGACGGTGCACCTCAAGCGCGCCTCGCTGCCCGGCGCCTACCTCGACGCGGTGGCGTTCTACGAAATCAAGATGAGTTTGCGCACCATCCGGGCCGCGCTCACCTTCTTCACCCACGCCCCCGAAGGGCTCTACCCCAACCTGCGCCTGCTGGGCATTGGTATTCAGGCCGACCGCAACCTGCTGGCTAGCCTCGACAAAGTGGTGGACGACGAGGGCCAGGTGCGCGACGACGCCTCGCCGCTGCTGCGCCAGATTCGGCAGGAGCTTATTCAGCGCCAGGGCCAGCTGCGCAAGCAGATTGCCAGCGTGCTGCGCCACGCCAAAAGCGAGGGCTGGATTGCCGGCGACCTGGAGCCCACCATCCGCGGTGGCCGCCTGGTGCTGCCCGTAATCGCCGAGCACAAGCGCCGCGTGCGTGGCCTCATCCACGATGAGTCGGCTTCGGGCCAGACAGTATTTATCGAGCCGTCCGAAGTATTTGAGCTCAACAACGACATCAAGGACCTCGAAAACGCCTACCAGCGCGAGCTGATTCGCATTCTCACGGCCCTCACCGACCAGCTGCGCCCGCACCTGCCCGACCTGCGCAAGGCCTACGGCTACCTCGGCCTGCTCGATTTCATTCGGGCCAAAGCCCGGCTGGCCCGCGAGCTCGACGCCCAGCTGCCCGAGCTGAGCAGCCGGCCGCTCGTGCGCTGGCGCGGCGTGCGCCACCCGGTGCTGGCGCTCACTTTTAAGGAGCAAAACAAGGCCGCCGGCAAAGACGCCGCGCCGCGCGAAGTGGTGCCGCTCGACATCGAGCTGACGCCCGAAAAGCGCATCCTGGTCATCTCGGGGCCGAATGCGGGCGGCAAGTCGGTGTCGCTCAAAACGGTGGGTTTGGTGCAGTACATGCTGCAATGCGGCCTGCTCATTCCGTGCGACGACTACTCCGAGGCCGGCATGTTTGAGGATATCTTGCTGGATATTGGCGACGAGCAGAGCCTCGAAAACGACCTTTCGACTTATTCCTCGCACCTGCTGGCCATGAAGCAATTTGTGACCGTAGCCAACAAGAAGAGCTTGGTTCTGATCGACGAATTTGGCACGGGCACCGAGCCCAGCCTGGGCGGCGCCATTGCTGAGGCCGTGCTGGAGCAGCTCAACAACGAGCGCGCGTTTGGAGTGATCACCACGCACTACACCAACCTCAAGAACTTTGCAGAGAAAACCGACGGGCTGGTAAACGGCGCCATGCGCTACGACCCCGAGCGCTTGCAGCCGCTGTATCGCCTCGAAATCGGCAAGCCCGGCTCGTCGTTTGCCATCGAGATTGCCCGTAAGATTGGCCTGCCCAAGCAGCTCGTTGAGCGCGCCTCGCAGCTGGTAGGCAAGGATAAAATCCGCTACGACCGCCTGCTCGAAGGTCTCGAAAAAGACAAGACCGAGCTCGAAACCCGGCTGCGCGACGCCGAAAAGCAGCAAACCCGCCTCAAGCGCGCCGCCACCGAGTACCAGGAGCTAAAGCAGCACCTCGAAGACACCCGCCTCGAAACCCTGCGCGAGGCCAAGCAGCAAGCCAAGAAGCTGCTCCAAAGCACTAACCAGCAAATTGAAGCTACCATCGGTGAAATCCGCCGCAGCCAGGCCGACAAGGAAACGACCAAGCAGGCCCGCGAAAAGCTAGACACCTTCGTGCGCCAGGAGCTGCAAATCGAGCCGCCCAAAGCCCGCCCCACCCGCGAGCTGGCCGACCCCAACACGTTGGGCGCCGGCGACCGCGTGGCCATCCTCGGCCAGGAAGGCCACGGCGAAGTGGTGAGCGTGAAAGGCAAAACCGCCGAAGTGCTCTTCGGCGGCATGAAAACGCTGGTGAAAGTCAACCTGCTCGAAAAGCTGAGCCGGGCCGAAGTGCGCGAGCGTGAAGCCGCCGCCCGCAAAACCGCCGCGGCCAACCACAGCGGCCAGAGCCTCGACATCACGGGCCGCATGGCCGGCTTCAGCCCCACGCTCGACCTGCGCGGCGAGCGCGCCGAAGACGCCCTTACCAGGCTCATGGGCTTCGTAGACGACGCGGTAATGCTCGGCATTCCAGAAATGAAAATCCTGCACGGCCGCGGCAACGGCGTGCTGCGCCAGGTAGTGCGCGACTACCTGCGCCAGACTCGCGCTGTGGCGAGCGTCGGCGACGAGCACGCCGACCGCGGCGGCGACGGCGTGACACTCGCCGTGCTGAAGTAGGCTGAATTTTAGAGCTCTAAGCCGGTTGCTACGGCGATTCTCAGTTCAGCAGCCTGAGGCACAGCACGAAAGCGGTTAACTCGTAAAAATGTTCGTTCACGTAGAGGAGCTTGTTACACATAATGTAGATTTGCGATTATGCTGTATACGATCATAGCTGCCCGACTCTGGCGTCAAAAGATAAGAGTGCACTAGCGTCGCAGCATGCCGTTGGGTCGGGGTAGTGCGCCTGCCATTTTGGTTCTTGGAGACTTTTAGTGGAGGCTGGTTACTTCGGCAACTACTGGCAACAGTAGCTTTTCGAAATCAGTTAGTTGCTAAAATGTCTAAGTAGAAAATAGGCCACCTCTACTAAAAGTATCCAAGAACCGCCATTTTATCGTGTTAGACATGCTACTCACTAGGTTAGCCGTTGTAAGTAAGAGGGTTAGGAAGACCTTTTCCGACTACCTTCGTAGAACTATTCCCGTCTTTACTTTACCTTTTTGCCATGAAAACTAAAAGTGTATGGTTCCTGCTCGGCGCCCTGACTACGTTGCTTGTGTTGGGCCTTTCGGCCCTACTGACCCTGCCCGCCGGGCCACCTCGCGTGGTTAGCATCACGGCCACGAGTCCGGGCGCGCACTTGGTACACGGGGCCGATTCAGTACGGTTCCAGCAGCACGTCGATTCCACGTTTACCCATCATTCCAATCTCTAACTACATAGGTAATGGCACATAAGGCGCATGCAGCCCGAGTTACTTCGACTCGTAAGTTGGGCCAGCCCTATTCACGGGGATTCGTGGACGTACACGAGAGCTATGACCTGAACCACAACGGTTTCGATAAGACCTATGACATTCTGATTACGCTCTCCGATGGCTGGCCGAAACTCATATGCTCGGTAGCCTGGAGCGAGGAGCGCAAGTTGGTACCCGGGACGCGGCAGGTCGAAACCAAAATCACCAACGCCGAAGTGCGGGTGTTCACGGGAGGTGTTTCCTGGACCAAGGTGGAAGAAATCGACGGATTCTCCGGCACGAGCGTGAGCTGGAACTCACGGGTGATTACCTTCAAAAAGCGTATTCGCCTGGAAGCTAACATAAAGCCTTTGGTGGATAAAATTCCTTACCTCAAAGACTTGGATGTCTCCCAGAGCTATAAGATGGAAATTGACGGCACGTTCGACGTGATTACCCGGGTGGGTATGGCCGAGATGCGCTAGTATGGTACCTGTTCTAAGCCGATTGCTTAGCAAAGCGAATGATGACAACTGGCTTAGAACAGCTTTATAGTCGGTACACATCGCCGGTACACCAACCTGCAAATCACTCTTATTTATGGCTACCCTACCAGCTGCGTAAACAACTGCGCCAGCGTAGCCGCCGCGTCTTCGCACAGCCCTGGGTGCACGGCCGAGGTCTGCACCACAGTGCTGCGCTGGGCCGTGAGCCAGCGAAAGCGTGAGGCCACTGCCAGCTGGCCGATGGGCCCGCCCGCCGTCCGGCCCTGGCAAATGCGCTCGAACGAGTGCAGGCGTGCGTGCAGGTCGGCGAGGTCGAGCTGAGAGCCAGCGAAGGCTAGCAGCCGGGCTTCATTCAACTCAAACTTGACTTGCAGAAAACCCTGGGCCGCGCAGAAAAGAATGACCCCGACATTCAGAAACTCTTCGCGCTCGACGCGCGGCACCACGCGCAGCACGGCGTACTCAAATAAGGGCATGGCGGGCAGCTTGGGCTTCTTGAACAAAAGACGCGGAAGCCGCCAAGCGGGCCTCCAAAAACTGCACGTACTCAGCCCGGCGCTCGGCGGCAGTGAGCGCGGAAGAGCCATCGGCCAGCCACTCGTCGGGCACCAGCGCCACGACGGTGCGCAGCACCTCGGGCGTGAGGCGAGCGTGGCCCTCGGCATCGGCGGCGGCGAGCTCGCTAGCCTGGGGCAGCAGCACGTGGTCTTTCACCTGCGGAAAAGCGCGCGGGCGCGGCTGTGCCCACTCGGGGCCGGTGTGGTGCACGTAGAGCGCCGCGCCGTGGTCGATGAGCCACAGCTCCTTATGCCACAGCAGCATGTTGGTGTTGCGGGCGGTGCGGTCCACGTTGAGCGTCAGGCAGTCGAGCCACACGATAAGCGAGGCGAGTGCGGGTGCCACCGTCGTCACGAGCGGGTCGAAGGTGCTGGCGCCGGCCAGGAAGTGCAGCGCCAGGTTTTGGCCCACGCTGGCTTTGAGTAGATCTTGGATTTCTTCGTCGGGCTCGGTGCGGCCAAAGGCTTCGTCGAGCTCACAAAATACCAGCTCCGGCACCCGCAGCCCGAGGGCGCGGGCCAGCTCACCCACTATCAGCTCGGCGATGAGCACCTTGATGCCCTGCCCTGCCCCGCGAAACTTGACCACGTACATAAAGCCGTCGTCGGCCTCAACCAGGGCGGGCAGCGAGCCACCCTCGCGCAGCGGCGTGATGTAGCGCGTTACCGCTACGGTTCGTAAAGCAAGGTCAGCCGGCATAAATAGCGAGGAAATGATAGGGCCCGCAAAGGACGGCCAAAGCTAGTAAATAGGCATTCCCGCACTGCCCCGCTAGCTAAAGTGTGTGCTGGGGCTACTCCGCTCACCAACCGCTCTAAATAGCTCAAATAGCTTCTCAACTAAGGCGGCCGCTTAGTTATAAAATGTTGACTTCGGGGTGCAGTTCGATACCAAACAGGTCGCGCACCGAGCGGATTATCTCCTCAGCCAGCTCGCGCAGCTCCTGCCCGGTGGCGCCGCCGTGGTTGACGAGCACCAGCGCTTGGCGGTCGTGCACGCCGTGGGTGCCATCGCCGGGCCCGCGCCGCAAGCCCTTAAAGCCGGCCTGCTCGATAAGCCAGCCGGCGGGTACCTTCACGCCGCCCGGCACGGGGTAGCCAGGGATGGCCGGGTAGCGGCTCCGCAGCTCGTCGAACTTGCGTTGCGAGACTTCGGGGTTTTTGAAAAAGGAGCCGGCATTGCCGATTTCGGTGGGGTCGGGTAGCTTCGAGCGGCGGATGTGCACCACGGCCTGGCTCACATCGCGCGGGGTGGGCTCGGTGCCGTCGATGCCCAGGTCGGCGAGGGTATCCTGAATGGCGCCGTAGCCGACGTTGAGGGGGCGCTGGGCCGTGGCGCGGTGCAGGCGCAGCACCACGGCCGTCACCACAAATTGGTTTTTGAGCGGGCCTTTAAACACGCTTTCGCGGTAGCCAAAGCCGCATTCTTCCGTGCCAAACACCCGCAGCTCGCCGGTGCCGATGGCTACCGCTTCGAGTCGCTCGAAGGTGTCTTGCAGCTCGGCCCCGTAGGCGCCGATGTTTTGGAGCGGGGCCGCGCCCACCGTGCCCGGAATGAGCGAGAGATTTTCAATGCCGCTCAGGGCCTCGTCGAGGGCATATTCGACGAGGTCGTGCCAGTCTTCGCCGGCGCCAGCGCGCAGCAAAGCGGTGTGCGTATCGGCATCTTTTGCAATGATTTCGAGGCCCTTAATCTCGTTTTTTAAGACCACGCCGCCAAAATCTTGCGTCAGCAGCAGGTTGGAGCCGCCGCCCAGGATGAGCAGCGGCCCGGCCTGCACTGCGGGCTGGGCTAGCAGCTGGCGCAGCTCATCGGCCGAGGCAAAGCGGGCAAAATAGCGGGCCTGCACATCGAGGCCAAACGTGTTGTAGGGGCGGAGGGAAACGTGTTCTTCGAGCAGCATGCCGCAAAGGTCGGGCCGGGGCGCAAACTCCGTGAGCCAGCGCCCGGCCACGGGCTGCCAAGCTACGCGCTTCATAGACTCGCAAAGGCTAAGCTACGGCCCCTTACATTTGGCCGTATGGACCCCAAAGCCACCACCCGCCTTAGCAAATTTTTGAGCCGGCACTTGCGCCACCAGCCCGCAGCTATTGGCCTCACCCTGCAAGCCGGCGGCTGGGTAAACGTGGTCGACCTGCTTGCCGCTTGCGCTGCCCACGGCCACCCGCTCACGCGCGACGAGCTGGAAGACTTAATAGAAGACAATGATAAGCAGCGCTTTGCCTTTGATGAGACGGGGGGACGCCTGCGGGCGCAGCAGGGCCACAGCGTGGCAATCGACTTGCAGCTAGCGCCCGCTGTGCCGCCGCCGGTGCTCTACCACGGCACGGTGCCGGCGGCTTTGCCCGCCATTCGGCAGGCTGGCTTGCAGAAAATGAGCCGCCACCACGTGCACCTTTCGCCCGATGAGGCCACGGCCCGCCGGGTGGGCCAGCGCCGCGGCCGGCCCGTGCTGTTAGCCGTAGAGGCGGCCACGCTGCACGCGGTCGGCGGCGTATTTTACCGCTCTGGCAACGGTGTGTGGCTCACCGAAGCCGTGCCGCCGCAGTACGTGCGCGAGCTGCCGGGCCCAGCAGCTAGCAAAAAGGGTAGCCCGCGCTAGCCGGCTACCCTTTGCACAGGCGTCTGCAAAACCTACGGCAGGTTGGCGTGCACGTTGAAGCGCGAGTCGGCCCGCACGTCGGTATTTTGACTCAGCGTCTTGGCGAGCTCGGCCGTGGTAGTCAGGGTGTAAGAGCTGTTTTTCAGGTACATATCGAGCTTGTTGCCTGCCGGATCGAGGGTGATGCTGGTTTGGCCCGTAGGCACGCTGGCAAGGGAAGCCAGCAGCACCTTGTTGGAGCCAGCCGCATCGGTCGCGATGTAGATGCTGATGCTCTTGAGGAAGTCGAAGTTTTGGGTGCTCGGGTTGGTGACGGTCAGCGTCAGGCGGTCCAAGGTCACGTCCTGCACGTAGTCGGCCGACGTGTTATTGCTTTTGTAAGTGCTCTGCGAAGTCGAAGTGACCGTCACGCCCGGAAGACTTAATGCCGGGGTGCCCGGCACGAAAGTGGTGCCCGGCACGGTAAAGCTGCTGGAGTCATTGACCTGAAACGTGATTAAGCTCGCAATCTTTTTGCAGTTCGCCGCCCCAATTAGCAAGACGGCTAGTAAAATGAAATGGTATTTTTTCACAAATAAGTTTTATTCAAGGGTAAATAAAGGGGTCCTAAAAAGTATTTTTTGCATAACCAATAAATATGCCAGTGCGCTGGGAATGCAGCAGTTTTTCGTTGAATTGCCCGAGCCAGCGGGCGACCAGCTATTTTGCGAAGGCAAGCTAGTCCGCCCAGCGGGGTGAGCAGTGGCACGTTAGCACCTCCTTTCCACCTATTCCTTCCATGAAAACTATTCTACTCGGCAGCTTGCTACTGGTCGGGGCTGCCCAGGCCCAGTCTACGCCGCCGCTCACGCCACGCCAGCTTTACCCAGGCCTGTTCGAGGCGGTGCAGATTGGTCAGGTATACGTTGATAATAAGACGTTTGTGGATGCCTTACCCAATGCCGCGCCTACCGAGATAGTGGCCGCCTACCAGCAGCGCACCCAGCCGGGCTTCGACCTAAAGGCATTTGTGGCGCGCTATTTCACGCCGCCAGCGGTGCCCACCGATGCGTATCGCAGTAATGTCGGGGCCGGTATCCGGGCGCACCTCGATACACTGTGGACGGTGCTGCGCCGCCCCGCGCAGGCCGAGGCTGGGCAGTACTCGTCGCTGCTGCTGCTGCCGCACCCCTATCTGGTACCCGGCGGGCGCTTCCGTGAGGTGTATTACTGGGACTCGTACTTCACGATGCTGGGGCTGCGCGAGGCGGGCCGCACCGAGCTGCTGCGCGATATGGTGGCCAACTTTGGCTACCTCATCGACCAGTACGGGCACATCCCGAATGGCAATCGTAGCTACTACGTGAGCCGCTCGCAGCCGCCATTTTTTGCCCTCATGGTGCAGCTGCTGGCCCAGGCCGAAGGTCCCGGCAGTCGCGCTCTGCAAACCTACCGGCCTCAGCTTCAGCAGGAATACAACTACTGGACGGCCGGCGGCGCCGCTCTCGCCCCGGGCACGGCCGCCGGCCGGGCCGTGCGCATGCCGGGCGGCGAGATTCTGAGCCGCTACTGGGACGCCAGCGACCAGCCCCGCGAAGAATCGTACCGCGAAGACGTGGCGGCAGCGAAGCTTAGCCCGCAGCCCGGGCCCACGTTCTACCGCAATGTGCGGGCAGCTGCGGCCTCGGGCTGGGATTTTAGCACGCGGTGGTTTGCCCCGGGCCAGGGGCTAAGCAGCATCCGTACCACTGACCTCGTGCCCGTCGACCTCAACTGCCTGCTGCTGACTCTGGAGCAAACCCTGGCCCAGGCCGCCCACCAGGCGGGCGACTCGACCGCGGCGCCGCGCTTTCGCCAGGCGGCGCGGGCCCGCACCAGTGCCATCCGGCGCTACTGCTGGGATGCGCAGGTGGGCTTTTACGTCGACTACGACTTGCCCCGGCGGCGCTTGGCGACGGTGCGTACGCTGGCCGGGGTGTTTCCGCTAGCCTTCGGGGTAGCCACGCCGGCGCAGGCCAGCCAGGTGGCCAAGCGCTTGCAAAGTGAGTTTTTGCGCCCTGGCGGCCTGCTCACCACCACCAACCACAGTGGCCAGCAGTGGGACGCTCCCAACGCCTGGGCTCCGCTCGAATACCTGGCCGTAGTAGGCTTGCGCCGCACCCAGCAAACGGCCCTGGCCGACACCATCGCCCACCGCTGGACGGCGCTCAACGTGCGCGTCTTCACCCAAACTGGCAAGCTGCTGGAGAAATACAACGTAGAAAACACGCAATCGCTGGCCGGTGGTGGTGAGTACCCGCTGCAAGACGGCTTCGGCTGGACCAACGGTGTGCTGCTGAAGCTATTGAATGAGGAGAAGCGGCCCGTTGGGAAATAAGGAAAGCATAACAGACGGAAGTAACGCTGCCGATTTTTACCGCACGCGGTACCCGCTCAGCGCATAAAACAGCAGGTAGGTGTAGCTCAGCGCGGGCACAATAAAGGCCACGCGCAGGCCGCCGCCGTGCGTCGAAATGAAGCCCATAAGCGGCGGAATAAGCGCCCCGCCCACGATAGCCATGATCAGGTAAGACGAACCTTGCTTGGTGAAGCGGCCCAGCCCGGTGATGGCCAGCGGAAAGATAACGGGCCACATAATGGAGTTGCACAATCCGCAGAGTACCACCAGCCACAGCGCCGTTTCGCCCTGGCTCAGCACCGAAGCGCCTACCAGCGCCGCGCCGGCCGCGCACACCGCCACCAGCAGGGCCCGATTGTGAAACCTGAGTAGCAGGGGAATGCCGATCACCCGCCCCAGGAGCGAGCCAAACCAGTACGACGACACCAGCACTGCACCCACCGCCTTGGTAAAGCCCGCCGTAGTGTCAATTGGCGCCGGGCTTTGGCCAAACAGCGTGCCGGCGTAGTTGGTAGCCACGTTCAGGCCGCGCACCAAGCTTTGGGTGAAAGCCGAAAGCTGCTGAATACCTTGGCTTTCGCCGTAGCGAATGAGGAAGGAGCCGAGCCCGACTTCCACGCCCACGTACACAAAAATGGCCCCGATGCCCAGCAGCAAATGCGGGAACGCCAGCGCCGACCGCCGCTCGGCCGCCAGGGGCCGCGCCTCTTCGGTTTGCTCTTCCGGAATGCTGTCGATATCCGGTAGTTTGAGGAAGAAGAACACGCCCGCCAGCACTACCAAAAACGCGGCCAGCCCCAGGTAGGGCGCCTTCACCAGCTGCGACTCTTCGGCTAGCCGCTCGGCCAGCGGCAGGGCAGCCAGTCGGGCCTTGAGGGCCACCGAGCCGCCAAACAGCACCAGTGCGCCCACCAGCGGCGAGAGGCTGCCGCCGAAGTTGTTGGCCACGCCCACCACACTCACCCGCGCCGCGGCGCCGCGCGCTGGCCCCAGCACGCTCACGTAGGGGTTGGCCGCCACTTGCAGCAGCGTAATGCCGGCGCCCAGCACCGCCAAGGCCGTCAGAAACAGTGCGAACGCCCGCGAGTCGGCCGCCGGAATGAAGAGCAGCGCTCCGCCCGCCATCACGAGTAGCCCCACCACGATGCCGCGCTGGTAGCCCAGCTTTTTGAGTACCCACCCAGCCGGCAGCGACATCAGGAAATAGGCGCCAAAAAAAGCCGATTGCACGGCAGTCGACTGAAAGTCAGTGAGCTGGCACACATCCTTGAGGTAGGGCATGAGCACATCATTAAAATTGGTGACCGCCCCAAACAAGAAGAACAAGCAGGTCATCAACACCATCGGCCCGGCGTAGGAGCGGGCCGGAGCAGCCATAGTGGCCGCCGAAACAGTAGTAACAGGAGTAGCCATACGGGCCGGAAGGTACAAAAAAAGCCGGCCACGGGGGCCGGCTGGTGATTAAAATAGAGCATAAATAAGCGCGCAGGTACTGTTGCTGAAAATAATATTTTTATAGCTCTTTCAGGGATATTAGTTTTAGTGGTCGTGTGTTGAGCGCGTAGCTAGTTAAAAGAAGAAATGGAATAGGAATAGGG
>CAZERY010000071.1:0-14252 GCA_964514915.1 uncultured Hymenobacter sp. | reverse complement strand
AGGGCGAGGTATTTCAGGACACCGTTATTTATGCCCAAAGCACGCCCTACCAGCGCCTGGTGCTGACCGGCAACCACCGCGGCGAGCTGCGCTTATTCCTGAATGGCAACCTCCAGTTCAGCTCGGCCGATGAGTACCGCTACCACGAAGCGCTGGTACACCCCGCCCTGCAAGACCGCCCCCGGGCTAGCCAGGTGCTGGTGCTCGGCGGCGGCGATGGCCTGGCCGTGCGCGAGCTGCTAAAGTACTCGCAGGTGCGGCGCATCCGACTCATCGACCTCGACCCGGCCATGACCAAGCTCTTTCAAACCAATCACTTGCTGCGCGAGCTAAACCACAACTCCTTGCGCTCGCCCAAAGTCGAAATCCACAACGCCGATGCCTACGCTTGGCTGCGCCAGGATACCGCCCGCTACGACGTGGTGCTGGTCGATTTTCCCGACCCCGGCAACTATTCTATTGGCAAGCTCTACACCACGGCTTTCTACCGCACGCTGCGCCAGCGGCTGCGGCCGGGCGGGCTGGTAGTGGTGCAGGCTACCTCGCCCTACGTGGCACGCCGCGCCTACTGGTGCGTGGTGCACACACTGGCAGCCAGTGGCTTTGCGCCCATTCCCTACCACGCCTACGTGCCCTCGTTTGGCGAATGGGGCTACGTGCTGGCCCAGGCCAGCCCCGGCACCTGGCGGCCCGACGGTGGCCCGCTGCCAGCCGGGCTGCGCTTCGCTACGCCGCAGGTTATTAATGAGATGCGCAAGTTTCCGCCCGACATGAGCGAGGTACCTACCGACGTCAACCAACTCAACAACCAGGCGCTGGTGCGGTATTTTGAGGAAGAATGGGGCCCGTATGGGCAGTGAGCAAAGTAGTTGGTTGGCATTGCAAGGCTGCGCAGCCGTCGCACCCGATCGGAATTTATACACCTTATCCAAATTTGACTGCTTCGCAATTTCGCCAATACATAGCTGACTTGGAGCGGTTCTCCGGATGGTGTATGCGGCCGCTCTCTACGGTGGAGTCCCACAAGGAGGGCGATTTAGTATAGCGACTTGAGAACCGCGCTAGGTGCTCAAGCCAAACTATCGCCCTAACCCTCGCCTCAATAAATAACTATTTAGCCTTTAGCAATATGCCCCTCCCCCGCCGTCAATTCCTTACCCAAGCCGGGGCCGGGCTAGCGGGCACGCTGCTGGCTAGCCTGCTGGGCAGCGTGCCTGGGTGCGTGCCCGCGCGTTCGGCGGTACGCGGGCAGTTGCGCGGGGCTGATTTCAACTTGGGCCACCTGCTGCGCCCGCCCGCTAAGATCCCGCCGCCCACGCGCACCGCGCGGGTTGACACCCTTATTATTGGTGGCGGCATTAGTGGGCTGGCGGCGCGGCGCGAGCTGCACCGGCTAGCTCCCGCGCACCGCACGCTGCTGCTGGAGCTCGAGCCCCAAACCGGCGGCAACGCCGCCGCGGGCCACAATGCCCACACGGCGTACGCCTGGGGCGCGCACTACCTACCCATCCCTGACGAGCGCGATGCTGACTTACTGAGCTTGCTAGCAGAAGCCGGCGTTATTACCGGCTACGGCCCCGCGCCCGCCCGGCTGCCCATCTACGATGAAACGACCCTCTGCCACGACCCTGCCGAGCGCCTGCTGCTGCACGGCCACTGGCAGGCTGGCCTGGTGCCCGAGGTGGGTGTGCCTGCCACCGACCGCGCCGAAATAGCCCGCTTCCTGGCCGAGATGGACCGCCTGCGCCGCGCCACCGGCCCCGACGGCCGCGACTTGTTTCGGCTGCCGCTCGGCCTGTCTTCGACCGCCGCCGCCCCCCGGCAGCTCGACCACGAAACAATGGCCGCCTGGCTAGCCCGCCACGACTACCACTCCAAGTACCTGCGCTGGTACCTCGACTATTCGTACCGCGATGACTTTGGCGTGCCCGCCGCCCAGATTTCGGCCTGGGCCGGGCTACATTACTTCGCCGCCCGCAAGGGCCGCGCCTACAACGCGCCGCCCGATGCCGTGCTCACTTGGCCCGAAGGCAACCACTTCTTGGCCGAAGCCCTGCGCCGGCTCGGCGGCCCCGGGCGCATTCAAGCCAATACCCTGGCTTACAACCTGCAAGAAGCGGCTGATGGACTCGTTGAGGTATTGGCCTTCGATGCCACTACCCACCAAAGCACCCAATTTCTGGCCCAGCACGTGGTGCTGGCTACGCCCTGGCACGTGAGTAAGCACCTACTGGCTAGCCTAATAGTGCCGGCGGCATTGCCCCAGCTGGCCCCGCTGCACGCGCCCTGGCTGGTTGCCAACCTCACGGTGGGAGCCTACCCGAGTGGCCCCGGCCAGCCCCTGAGCTGGGATAATGTGCGCTACGGCAGCCCGGCGCTGGGCTACATCAATGCCGAGCAGCAGGCACTGCGCGGCTTCGAGGCCAACGACCGGCCGCACACGCTCACGTTTTACTGGGCCTTGCCCACCGACCCGCTCGACCCCGCCGCGGCCCGCCGCCGCGCCCTGGCTAGCACTTATGAGGAGTGGCTCACGCTCGTACTTACTGAACTCGACCTGATGCACCCCGGCCTGGCTGCCCACGTGCAGGCCGCCGAGCTGTGGGTATGGGGCCACGGTATGGTGGCTCCCACACCTGGCTACGTATGGGGGCCAGCGCGGGCCCTGGCTTCCCAGCCCCAGCTGGGCGGGCGCCTGCACCTGGCGCACACCGACCTGAGCGGGGTGTCGGTATTTGAAGAAGCCTTCCACCAAGGTATACGGGCAGCGCGGGCTATTGCCCAGCAGCCAGCTAGTTAGCTTCCAAAAATAAGCGGCTTTTCTTCGCTGGCAGTTAGCCACTTACCGTATACGTTGGCGGCACTAGTGCTTTTACCCTTCACTTTTTAGTTTATGCGGCATTCCCTTTCTTCTTTATCCCTGGCAGCGTTGCTGCTGGGTGGCATTTCGCTCAGCAGCTGCGGCGGCAGCGGAAACAGCATCAGCACGAGCACTCCTAGCAGCACGCTGGGCACCGACTCGGCCGCTAGCAAAGTTGGCGGCACGGCTGGCTCGACCGGCGCGCTGAGCGCACCGGCGGGCAGCAGTGGCACCGATATGAACGGCACCGACTCGGGCAACTCGATGAACGGCGGCGGCACCGGCAGCTCGGGCACCTCCAACACCGGCAGCACGATGGGCAATACTCCCGCCGGCAACGTGGGCAATCCCACCTCGGGTGGCAACGGGGCTAGCGGCACCTCCAACGGCACGGGCGCCAACTAGCCGGCTAGCGAAAAGTATAGGAAGGGGGCGTGAGGGCATGCTATTTTGCGGGTCCTCATGCCCCTCTCCGCTTTTTCTGCCCAGCCCTGGCTGCGCTCGCCCCGCTACGATGGCTGGCTTGTGCTGGCCCCGCCGTTTTTGGCGCTCCTGGTAGTGATGGTGCTGCCCGCCGCCTTTCGGCACACCGCCGAGCTACCGCTGGTAGCCTGGGTAGCTGTGGTGCTGCTCATTGACGTGGCGCACGTGTACGGCACCTTACTTTCAGACTTATTTCGACCCAGTGCAGCGGCGGCAGCGAGCTACACTGCTACTGCTCGCGCCACTGGCCTGCTACGCGGGTGGCGTGGTGCTGCACGCGGCGGGCAGCCTGGTTTTTTGGCGCGCGCTGGCCTACCTGGCGGTGTTTCACTTTGTGCGGCAGCAGTACGGATTTATGCGGCTGTATGCCCGGCACGAGCCGCCCGCGCCGGGGGCTTGGCTGCCCACAGTGCTCATCTACGCGGCCACGCTTTACCCCTTGCTATACTGGCACTTATCACCACCACGCAACTTCAACTGGTTTGTGGATGGCGACTTTGTGCAGCGCGACTGGCCGCTGGGCCGGCACTTGGCCACCGGCCTCTACCTCGCCCTGCTCCTCGCCTACGCCGCCCGCGAAACCTGGCTCTACTACCGCACCAGCGCGTTCAACCTGCCCCGCAACCTGCTGCTGGCCGGTACAGCGGCTTCCTGGTACGCAGGCATTGTGCTCTTCAACGGTGACCTGGCCTTTACGCTGCTCAACGTGGTGGCGCACGGCGTGCCCTACCTGGCGCTGGTCTGGAGCCGGCGGCCGCCCCGCGCCAGCGGGCGCGGCTGGTGGGTGGGCCGCTACGGGCTAGTCGTTTTTCTAGGCACCATCGTACTATTTGCCTTCCTCGAAGAAGGCCTGTGGGATGGCTTGGTGTGGCGCGAGCACGGCACCGTGTTTGGCTGGTTTCGGCAACTGTCCGTGGCGACAGCACCGGGGCTGCTCAAGTGGCTGGTGCCGCTGCTGGCCCTGCCCCAAAGCACGCATTACGTGCTCGATGGCTTCATCTGGCGGCGCGGCAAGGCTGCTAAGTAGTACGCCAGCTGAGCTATCAGGAAAGTAGCTTGGACTTGGTAGTCCGAGCTGCCTTTTTACTTCGTTATCACTAGCTCCACGCGGCGGTTCAGCTTGCGGGTTTCTTCGCGGTCGTTGGAGAATTTGGGCTTTGAGCCGCCGTAGCCCACGGTAGTAATGCGGTTTTCGGCCACGCCGCGGCCCACGAGGTAGCGCTTCACTTCAGCCACTCGCTGCTCGCTAAGGACCTGGTTTTTATCAGCCGCACCTACATTATCGGTGTGGCCTTCCACCCGGATTTCCAGCTGCGGGTTTTCCTTCAGTGACTCAGCTAGCTTATTGAGCGTGGTGTACGACGAGCCGAGCAGCTTGGCCTGGCTCTGGGCAAAGATGATGTCGGGCAGGTCGAGGCGGGTACCGGCCACGGCGGGCGTGAGGCGCGGCTCGTAGCGGCGCGACTCGCCGGGGCGCACCGCCAGCGTGTCGACACGGGTGAGCAGGCCGGCAATAGTCGTTACGCGGTAGCGGCCCGGAGCGAGCGACATCTGGAAGCCCGTTATTTCGGCCCGCGCCGTGCTGCGAAAGTCAATCGGGCCGCCGATCATCATAGCCTGGACTTCGGCCCCGCCAGCTAGCGGCTGGCCCGTGCGGCCGTCGAGCACCCGGCCCGTTACGAGGGCCCGGGGTTGGCTCAGCGGGTCGGCCACAGCGGCCAAGATAGCGGTCGAATCAACTACCGGCGGCGGGCCCGGCATCGTGCGAAACAGCTTTTTGGGCGCCGTGTCCTTGGCACCCGTTGAGGAGTAATACGCCGTACCAGTGGGCCCGAGCGCCCAAAAAGCGTCGTAGCCGGGGCCGTTGAAGCGGGGGCCCAGGTTTTGGGGCGGGCTCCACTTGGTCCAGCTTTCATCGAGGCGCTGGCTCACAAAAATATCGGCCGAGCCGTAGCCCTGGTGGCCGTACGAGGCGAAGTACAACGTCTTGCCATCAGCAGACAGCCAGGGGGCAAACTCGTAGCCCGGCGAGTTGACCACCGCGCCCAGGCTCTGGGGCAGCGAGTAGCCACCCAAGGCATCGCGCTGGCTGACATACAAATCGTTAGCGCCCTGCGAATCTTCGCGCTCCAGCGACAGCAGCAGTACTTTCTCATCGGCCGTCATAAAAAAGCCAGTGGCCGGGCTGGTCGAGTAGTAGTTGGTAATGCGCAGCGGCACGGGCTTGCCGCTGCCGGCCGTGGCCACCCGCGACACGCCTTCGTCGCGAAAGCCGCTGGCCTCGTAAGTCCCGCGCAGCACCAGGGCCGGGCTACCCGCCGGCCCTACCACCGCCTGCACCGCGTTGTTTTGCGAGGTATTGAGGCCGGGCGGAGTGTTGGGGCGGGCGGGAGCGGCCCAGGTGCGGCCCTCGTCAGCGCTCTGGCTCAGCCAGATATCGCCGCTTTCGGCCACGCCTTCGGCATTGCCGGCAAAGCGGGTGCGGCTGAAGTACAGCCCTTTGCCATCGGGCAGAGGTACGGGCTGGAGCTCGTTGGCGCCCGGCGCATCGAGCGCGGCCAGCGGCTCGGGCGCCGCGAAGTAGGGCGGCCCGGTGGCTAGCCGCAGTTGCAGCTGAAACAAGCGCCACTGCTGGCTGGCCCGCCCCGCGGCCCGCGCCGCCACAATGGCCGTGTTGTTGAATTTATCGTTGCTGGCCAGCGTCGCCACCCGGCCATCGAGGTGGCTTTCAAGTTGAAACGTGCCGATCGGCCCGGCTGCCACCAGCCGCCATTGCTGGCCCAGCGCCCCCATGAAAGCGCGCTGTACGAGCGGCGTATTGCCCTCGGGCGGCGCCGTGGGGGAGATTTCCAGCGTCAGGCAGAGGCCGCTGTGCTTAGCTTCGAGCCGGTAGTATTCGCCCCCTTCCCGAATGAGCACCAAGCGCCACTGCTGGCTCGCGGCGTGGGTAAACTCCCACTGCACGGCCGGCGCCCCACCCGTAGTAGCGGCTCGCGCAATGTCGAGGCTACGCCCGCTGGCGCGGTTGATAACCCCGTATAAGGCGCGGTCATCGGGCGAGACGGCGGTCTGCGCCCCAGCCGTGAATGCCAGCAGACACAGGAAAAGTACACGAATCATGGCGCAAAGGTCGCGACGATGGCGCTAACCAGCAGAACGGACGAGCTCGCAGGCGCCCCAAGGTATCTTATTCACTGATGTTACGCACCAGCCACGTCAGCTTGCTTGAAATGACCTCCAAGAGAGCAGAAAAAGCCTGTTTCCAGCAAACTAGCTCAGGTGCTGCGTAACATCAGTTATTCAAAAACAGCTAGCCCGTTAGGCTGAGCTTGCGCAGCCTAACGGGCTGGCCCAGTGAGTTAATCCCCAAGCTAGCCCGCAACGCTGGCCTGGCTGAAGCTTCAGAGTCAAGATAGAACCAATAGAAAGCGGCGGAGTAAACAGCAGGCTACCACCCGGCGCGCCCGCCGCCAAAAGTGACGACCCCGGCGACCCAGCGGACCTAACCACCGAATTTTTCGCGGTTTTACCAGGTTCTATTCCCAACCTCTTTTCTTTTCTCTTCCCATGCGCAAAGGCACCACCGTTAGCTGGAAATACGGTACTGGCTCGGCTACCGGCAAAATTGACTCCACTCATAAAGAACCGATTACCGTCAAAATAAAAGGCCACGACATTACCCGCAACGGCTCGGCCAACGACCCAGCCTTCGTGATTGTGCAGGATAATGGCGACAAAGTGCTCAAGCTGCAAAGCGAGGTAAAGGCTGTCTGAACCGCGGATTTATCGGATTAGTCGGATTGGTCGGATTTTGGTGACGACTGCTCATTATCATTAAGCAGTACTGCGCGGCAGAAAAAAGCCAAAGAAAAAGGCTGCCTGAATAGGCAGCCTTTTTCTTTTTAGGAAGACGTTAAATCGTCACCAAAATCCGATAAATCCGACGAATCCGATAAATCCGCGGTTCAGACAATTACCGGTTGCGCGGGTCGGGGTTGATGAAAGCTTCCTCATCCATCTCCTTGGGAATGACCACAATGCCTTGCTGAAGCTTGGAATTGCGCTTGCCGTAGAGGAAGTACACCACCAAGCCGACCGCCATCCAGGCAAAGGCTACTTGCAGCGTAAAGGCATCGAGGGCCACGATCATGCCGCCGCAAATAACGGCGCCCAGGATGGGCACCAGCGGGAAGCTGGCCGAGGAAAGCGGCGCCCGGAACGGCCGGGGCTGGTCGGGGTCCGACTTGCGCATAATCCAGATGCCGGCGCTTACCAGCACGAAGGCCAGCAAGGTGCCAAACGACGTCAGGTCGCCGGCCAGCGAGCCGGGCACAAAGGCCGCAAACGCACCCACGAATACCAGCAGCACGAGGTTGGACTTGTAAGGCGTGCGGTACTTGGGGTGCAGCTCAGAGAATGCCTTGGGCATGAGGCCATCGTTGGCCATCGAGAAGAATACGCGGCTCTGGCCCATGAGCATCACGAGGATAACCGACGTAAAGCCGGCCAGAATGGCGACGGTCACGGTGTTGGCCAGCCAGCCGTAGCCGGGCATGTGGTTGGCAATGGCGTAGGTTACCGAGGCTTCGCGGCCCTTGGTGGGGTCGGCAAATTCGGTCCAGTTGGCCACGCCCGTCAGCACGTGGCCAAACAGGATGTAGAGAATCGTGCACACCACCAGCGAGCCCAGGATGCCGATGGGCATGTCGCGCTTGGGGTTTTTGGCTTCCTGCGCGGCGGTGCTCACGGCGTCGAAGCCAATGAAGGCGAAGAATACGATGGCCGCGCCCCCGACAATGCCGCCGATGCCGTGCTTGAAGTAGCCGTGGTATGAGATGATCGTCTTACCGGCTTTGTCGAGCACGTCGGGCTGATTGGCCGGAATGAGATAGGGCGTATGGTTGGCGGGGTTGATAAACTGCCAGCCCACTGCAATGAATACCAGCACGATGGCCACTTTCACCACCACAATAACGGCGTTGAAGGTAGCTGACTCCTGGGTGCCCTTGATGAGCAGCAGGCTCAACGCCACGATGATGAGTAGGGCCGGCAAGTTGAGCCAGCCGCCCTCGGCTGGGGGGTGGCAGAGGTTGTAAGGTATTTGTAAGTGAAAGATTTCTAGGAGCTTATTTAGGTATTCGCTCCAGGCAATGCTGACGGTGGCCGCGCCCAGGGCGTACTCCATTATGAGCGCCCAGCCGATAATCCAAGCCACAAACTCGCCCATGGTGGTGTAGGCGTAGGTGTAGGCCGAGCCCGCAATGGGAATCATGGCCGCAAACTCGGCGTAACAAAGCCCGGCAAAGGCGCAGCCAATGGCGGCCACGATAAAGGCAAGCGTCACGCCCGGCCCCGAGGCCTGGGCCGCCGCCGCGGCCGTGCGCACAAACAGGCCCGCGCCAATAATGGCGCCCACGCCCAGCGCCACGAGGTTGGCCGCGCCCAGCGTGCGCTGGAGGCCGCCGTGGCCGGAGCCATTTGCTTCGCCCAGCAACTGAGCGAGCGGTTTTTTGGCAAAAATACTAGCCATGCAAGAGGAGGTATAAGAACGAGTGGGGGGAGAAATTAGTAACCGTTTCTTCGCGTTGAGTTAAGGCCGGGGAATAGCCAGCCGGGCCGAAAATACGCTAAACTTTGCGACTAGCCGCGACGGTAGTTTGGCCGGGCGTTTGCACCCGGCTGGGCAGCGGCTCCCCAAGGGCTAGTTGTATCTTGCTTTTGTCCTCACTGCCAGGAGCCGAAGGGCCTGCGTTAACTGCCAATTTTTTCCTTTAATCTTTATGAAAAAGACCTTTGTATTCGCCGCCTTGCTGGCCCTAAGGGCAGCCAGCGCACCGGCCCAGACTACGCCGACCCCGGCGGCGCAGGCAGCCGTGGCTAGCCAGGCCCAGCGCATGGCCCAGGAGCTCGGGCTCTCGCCCGACCAGCAAACCCACCTGCGCCAGGTGCTGCTGCTGACCCGACAGCACATGGATGCCGACCGCGCCGCTCACCAAGACGACCCCGCCGCCCTGCAAGCCGCCATGACCCTCGACCGCACGAAGTCGGACGAGCTAATTCGGGGGGTGCTCACGCCGGCGCAGTACGCGCGCTACCAGCAGTACAAGGCCGCCCGCATCGGCCAGCTACACGGCACGAGCCAGGTGAGCAAATAGCCCGCAGCAGGCCGGCTTCGTCGGCAAAAAAGCCCTTTTCAGCGCTAAAAAAGGGCTTTTTTGTGGGCCAGCTCGGAGTTGGCTTACTCCTTGCAAAGAACTGGGCAGCCGATGCTGCTCCGGTCGCGCGGCCTGCTTTTCTCTCCTTTTTCTGCTTACTTATTTCTGTTTCAGCGTTATGAAAAAATCTTTGTTGTTGCTCGCTGGTCTGGCTTTTGCCACCGCTGGCTTTGCCCAGGCCCCGGCTGCTACTCCCCTGCCCACCCACCGCGTAACGCGCCCCGCCGACTTGCGGGCCCGCGCCTACAAAACCCCGGAGCAGCGCGCCGACCACCACACCGCAATGCTCACCCAAAAGCTGAATCTCAGCGCTGACCAGCAGCCCAAGGTGCACCAGATACTACTGGCCCAGGCCCAGGCAGCCCAGACCCTCCGGGCCAAATACCCCGGCCAGGACCAGCGCCAGGCCCGGCACCAGGAAATGAAGGCCGGCCGCGCCAAGTACCAAGCCCAACTGCAAAGCGTGCTCAGCGCCGACCAGTACGGCAAGCTCCAAGCCATGCGCCACGAGCATCACCAGGGCGAGCACGGCGCCAAGCTGAAAGTAAAGAGTTAGTCCGCACGGGTTTAGCCCCAGTGCGTAGCCTCGGCCGATAGGTCGGGGCTTTTTTGGGTTCGGCCGAGTTGGTTAGCCTACTATTGAGCCGGCTCATTATATTTGATCTTATCACTTACCCCGGCGACGCGATAATCAGGCGTTTAGCTCATCCGCTGCCGACTCACCCCATGCCGCTTCCCAGTAGTAGCACCCCCGCGGTGCAAATTCAGCAGTTTTACGACAAGGGCCTGGCCCATGCCTCCTACGCCGTGCGGGCCGGCCGGCAGGTGGCCGTTATCGACCCCGGCCGCGACCCGCAGCCTTATTATGACTTTGCCGACGAGCACGACGCCGAAATAGTGGCCGTGATCGAGACGCACCCGCACGCTGACTTCGTGAGCAGCCACCTGGAAATAGCCCAGGAAACCGACGCCACCATCTATTGCAGCAAGCTGGTGGACGCCCGCTATCCCCACAAAAACTTCGACGACGGCGACCGCCTCAAGCTCGGGGCCGTCGAGCTGCACGCGCTTAATACCCCCGGCCACTCGCCCGATAGCATCAGCGTTTTATTGATCGATGAGCTAGCTCAAACCCGCGCCGTGTTTACCGGCGACACGCTGTTTGTGGGCGACGTGGGCCGGCCCGACCTGCGCGAAGCCGAGGCTACCGGTGGCCACGCCCGCGAGACGCTCGCTGCCCAGCTCTACCAAAGCACTCGCCAAAAGCTGATGGCTTTGCCCGGCGCTACTCGCGTGTATCCGGCCCACGGCCCCGGCTCGCTGTGCGGCAAAACGACCAGCCCCGACCTCGACAGTACCATCGCCAAGGAGCTAGCCACCAACTATGCCCTGCAACCAATGTCGGAGCAGGAGTTTGTGAAAATGCTGCTCGCCGACCAGCCGTTTGTGCCCAAATACTTCGCGCATGATGTGCAGCTCAATAAGCTGGGCGCTCCCAATTTTGAGGACAGCGTGCGCGCCGTGCCGCGCCTGCCCATCGGAGCTGCGCCCGAAGCTGGCGTACTACTGCTTGATACGCGGCCGGCCGCTAAGTTTCGGGCGGGCCATCTGCCGGGCGCCTTCAACCTCCTGGATGGCAGCAAGTTTGAAACCTGGCTGGGCTCGGTGGTGGGCCCCGGGGAGAAATTCTACCTGCTGGCCGACACGCAGATTCAGCTCGATGCCGTTATCCGCAAGGCGGCCAAAATCGGCTACGAGGCCCTTATCAAAGGCGCGCTGCTGACCCCGGCTACGCTCTCGCTCACCAGCCCCACCGTAGATGTGGCCCAGGTGCAGGCACACCCCGAGCAGTTTACCATCGTGGACGTTCGCAACCGCACCGAGGCCAGCCAGTCGCTGTTTGCCAACGCGTTGCTTATCCCACTACCCGAGCTACGCGAGCGCGTCCAGGAAATTCCGACCGACAAGCCGGTGCTGGTACACTGCGCGGGCGGCTACCGCTCGGCGGCCGGGGCAAGCATCATCCAGGCGGCGCGGCCCGAGGCCACGGTGTATGACCTGGGTGAGGCGGTAACGGAGTTTGGCCCCGTCGGGTAGTTAGCAAAACGGCCCGCCGGGGTAGTTCATGCGCCCGTGCTAGGCGTTGAGGCCAGCGTAGCTCCGGGCGAAAGGCTGCTTTCAGGAAAAGGATTTCCTGAAAGCAGCCTTTCGCCCGGAGCTACGCCTTTTGAGGGCTACGCAACTATATACCCTGGTATATGCCCTCAATAATTACCCCCTATAGCCTGCTGTTGGCCAGCTCTTTACTCGGCAGTTTGTCAGCAGTTTATGGCCAGCAGTCTCCTGCCCCGCCCAGGCCTGCTTCGCGCGCCATAGGCAGCCTTACCGGCACCGTTGTGGATGGTAGCACAGGCCAGCCCATCGCCTACGCTTCGGTAGTAGTACTTAGCACGGCCGGCGCCCCCGTGGCGGGCGGCGGGTGCGGGAGCGATGGCCAATTTGTGCTGGCTGGCATCGCGGCCGGTACCTACGTGGTGAAGGTGAGCTTTCTGGGCTACCAGGACTTTAACCGCCCGGGCGTGGTAGTGCCCGCCGGGGGCGGGGCGGTACTGCTTGGTACGTTGCCGCTGCTAGCCGCGGCCCAGAAGCTAGGCGAAGTGGTGGTAGTGGCCCGGCAGCCTCTCATTGAGGAGCGGGTAGACCGCACGGTGTATCATGCCGAAAATGACCAAACTACCCGCGGCGGCGACGCGACCGATGTGCTCAAGCGCGTGCCGCTGCTGAGCGTAGACCTCGACGGCAACGTGAGCCTGCGCGGCAGCCAGAATATTCGGGTGCTCATCAATAACAAGCCCTCGACCATCACCGCTGCCAGCGTTGCCGATGGCCTGCGCCAGCTGCCGGCCGACCAGATAGCGGCGGTAGAAGTCATTACGTCGCCCTCGGCCAAGTACGACGCCGAAGGCTCAGCCGGCCTTATCAACATCGTTACCAAGCAAAACACTCTGCGCGGCGGCCAGCTGAGCCTCGACGGCAGCGGCGGCACCCGCTCGGGCACCCTGAACCTGAACGGCAGCTACCGCACCGGCAACATGGGCTTTGCGCTGGGCGGCTTTGGCCGGGCGGGCTACAACACGCCCGGCAGTTTTAGCAACGACCAGTTGACTACCAACCCGGCCACCGGCGCCCAAACCCACACCACCCAGGCGGCCGATACGCGCCAGAATCAACTATTTGGGCGCTACACGCTGGGCTGGGACTACGACCTGAGCAAGCACCACGCGCTGGCCGCCACCCTTACGTATGGCACGCGCAACGCCACCAGCTACCAGGATGGGCTGGCCACGCGCACCACGACCCTGCCGACGGGCAGCGCCAGCACCTCGGGACGCAACGTGCAAACCACCGACGACTCGGGCACGGTAGACGCCAGCCTCACCTACACCCACACCTACGACGTGGCGCAGCGCGAGCTGAGCGTACTCACGCTCTTCAGCCGCAATAACCGCACGTATGCCTTCAGCAACAACATTTATGCGGCTACCGACGCGGCTAGCCTGGGCCCTTCGGGCAATGACAACCCCAGCGCCAACCAGGAGCTAACCACCCAACTCGACTACCAGACGCCCACGCGCCCCAACCAGCTGCTGGAGCTGGGCGTGAAGGACATCCAGCGCACCGTGGCCAGCGACTACACCTACTACGGCCAGCTGCCTAGCCTCCAGGCCGATAACTCCTTCCACTACCGCCAAAACGTGGCCGCGGGCTACGTGGCCTACACCCTCGGCCTGCCCCAGGGCTTCGTGCTCAAGCCGGGCGTGCGCTACGAGCACACCGCCATTACGGCCGACTTTGGGAGCGGCGCGGTGGGCAGCATTCCCGACTACGGAGTGCTGGTGCCGAGCGTAAACCTGCTGCGCAAATTCGCCAACGGCAACGCGCTGAAGCTAGCTTACAACCGCCGCTTGCAGCGGCCATCGCTCCAATTTCTGAACCCCAACCGGCAAGCCGCCAACCCTTTGGTGCAGACGCAGGGCACTCCTACCCTACGCCCCGAGTATACCAACAACTACGAGCTGGGCTACGGCACGCTTTTCCAGCGGGTTAATTTGAATTTCACCGCCTTTGCGCGCAATACTACGGGCTCCATCCAGTCGGTGCGCACGCCGCTCGGCGACGCGGCCTACCCCGGCGCCGTCCTCATCACCTATCAGAATGTGGGCCAGGAAAACGCCTACGGCGGCAGTGCCTTCGCCAGCCTCGATGTGGGTAGCAAGTTCAGCCTCAACGGTGGAATTGACGCCTACTATGCGGTACTCCAAAATAAGGTAGCCGACCCCATCTACGCAGCTCGCAACGCAGGCCTAGTGGTGAGCGGCCGCCTGTATGGCAGCTACGCCTTGCCCAAAGGCTGGGGCTTGCAGGTATTTGGCTTCTACCGGGGGCAGCAGGTGCAGCTGCAAGGCTCCCAAAGCAATTTTGCGGTCTACAGCATGAGTCTCAAGCACGAGTTTGCCGCCAAGAAGGGCAGTCTCGGCTTCGGGGCCGAAAACTTCTTCTCCCCCAGCAACGCCGTGCGCACCGACATTACCAGCGCCTTGCTCACCCAGCGCAGCACCACGGTGCAGCACATCACTAGTTTTAAGTACTCGTGCATAAGTAATCGAGTAGTAGTTTTGGGTCATGCTACCACT
>CAZERY010000070.1:0-14409 GCA_964514915.1 uncultured Hymenobacter sp. | reverse complement strand
CCCAGCGCTGGTCGCGGTCCATGGCGTAGTAGCGGCCCACGATGGAGGCGATTTTGGCGCCCGTGCGCTCGGTGTGCTGCTCCAGCTCGTTCACGAAGTGCACGCCGCTCTTGGGGTCGGTGTCGCGGCCATCGGTGAAGGCGTGCACAAAAACTTTGTGCACGTCGGCTTCGTGGGCGATGGTGCAGAGGGCTTTTACGTGGTCGATATGCGAATGCACCCCGCCATCCGACAGCAAGCCAATGAGATGAAAAGCCTTGTTGTTCTGCTTAGCGTATTCCAGGGCTTCCTTTAGAGCGGGCACCTGGCCCAGCTTGCGCTCCCGAATGGCTTTGGCAATGCGCACCAGCTCCTGGTCGACCACGCGGCCCGCCCCGATATTCATGTGGCCCACTTCCGAGTTGCCCATCTGGCCTTCGGGGAGGCCAACGGCTTCGCCTGAGGCTTGGAGCGTACTGTGGGGAAAGCGTTGTAGCAGCTCGTGGAAATAAGGAGTTCGTGCTTTATCGACTGCCGAAACCGTCGCGTTTGGGGCAATTCCCCACCCATCCAGAATAACCAATAAGACCTGCTTGTTCATGGCACAAAAGTACGGCGCGCACCCCAAAACCAATTCCCTACGTACGAGGCCACAGCAACTTCGGGAATGATGCAGGAGGCCCGCCAACTGGCATAGTTTTAGCTTTACGCCAGAATGTGAGCAGTTGACCTATCGGTCAAGCTTGGTTATATGAAATCAATTTATACTAAATTACTATTTTTCGGTTGGTTATTAGTGAATGCCTGGGGTGTCCAAGCGCAGGGCAACGACCAGCTTGGGGTTGTGCGCTCGGCCATTGCAGGTGGTTCTTCTCGCGATCTGGCCCAGTACTTAGCGCCTTCGGTTGAGGTGAGCTTCGATGGGGAAAGCCAGAGTTATAATGCAAACCAGACGGAGCTCGTACTGCGAAATTTTTTCGCCAAGAATAGCCCCAATTCCTTTGAGATTGTGCATCAAGGGGCTAGCAACGATGGGATTCCGTACGCTGTGGGCCGCTACGTGGGGCGCACCGGTACGTACCAGGTCTTTCTAAAGCTTAAGCCTAAGCGCACTTCGCCGATGATAGACACGATGAATTTCACCAAAGAATAACACTATCGCAGCCAGCTGGGCCCGGTAGGCTAAGCGCCTGCCGGGCCCAGCTTTTAGCGCCGCCCTAGCTGGCGTACCTTTGCTAGGTGTCAGCCTTTCTTGCCCCTTACCTCACTTCCGACGCCCTACATACTTTCATCCGTACGGCCCTGGCCGAGGATGTGGGCGACGGCGACCATTCGGCGCTGGCGGCCATTCCGGCCGCCGGCCACAACCGTGCTCACTTGCGCGTGAAAGACCAGGGAGTATTAGCCGGCGTAGCCCTGGCCAAGCTGATTTTTGCGGAAGTTGATCCGGCCCTGCAAGTGGCCGTGTTGCTGGAAGACGGCGCCCGCGTGCATCACGGTGACATTGCCTTCACGGTAGAAGGCCCGGCCCGAAGCATCTTGACAGCCGAGCGGCTGGTTCTCAATTGTATGCAGCGCATGAGTGGCATTGCTACGTACACGGCGCACCTTACCAGCCTGCTAGCCGGTACCAGCGCCAAGCTGCTCGATACCCGCAAAACGACGCCCAACTTTCGCCTTTGTGAGAAGTGGGCGGTGCTCATCGGCGGCGGCGTGAACCACCGCTACGGACTCTTCGACATGATTATGCTCAAGGATAACCACGTCGATTATGCGGGGGGCGTTGGCGCTGCTGTGCAGGCCACGAAAGACTACTTGCAAGCCACGGGCCGCCAGTTGCCTATTGAAGTCGAAACTCGTACGCTAGCCGAAGTGCAGCAAGCATTGGAGGCGGGTGGCCTCGAGCGCATTATGCTCGATAATATGTCGCCAGCACAGCTGCGCGAGGCGGTAATGCTGGTAGCCGGCCGCGTACCCCTAGAGGCCAGCGGGGGTATTACGGAGCAGACTATTGCTGAAGTAGCCGCTACTGGCGTCGATTTTATTTCGGTCGGGGCCCTCACGCATTCGGCTACTATTCTGGATTTGAGCCTAAAAGCATATTAGTTTAATGGTTAACGGTTGGCAATAAATGTTCTGTTTGGGCATCTACTTACCTGATGTTACGCAGCACCTGAGCTAGTTTGCTGGAAACAGGCTTTTTCTGCTCTTTTGGAGGTCATTTCCAGCAAGCTGATGTGGCTAGTGCGTAACAGCAGTACTTATCTTGTCAATCTTTACTACTTGATCGTTAATCAATAATAATTAACTATTACCATGAACCAACCTAACCAACGCGGTGGCGGCTACCGCCAGCAGCAGGCGCCGCAAGCCGCGCCGGGCTCCATCAAAACTAAGAAGTACCAGTTTGACACCAACACCTACACCCGCCTGGCCATGGCCGAAGTGTGGCGCCAGGAGTGGTGGTATGCTACTATTCCGTTTGCCCTGGGGCTGCTGCCAGCCATCATTTGGCATTCGTGGTGGTGGCTGGCACTGAGCGTAGTGCTGACTATAGTGTACGTGCTGCTGCGCTCGGCCCAGATTACGGGGGTGACGCAGATGGAGCAAAGCAAACCGCTATTTGAGCGCATGAATTATGAGGCCGACCAGCGCCAACTGGTGATGCGCCAGACCGAACAGCGGGCCATGGCTCTACCCTGGGACCAGATTGGCCGGGTGCGCCGCGATGCCGATGCTTACTTGCTTTACCTCAAGCCGGGTACCCCGCCCGCTGGGATGGCAGCGTGGCGGCAGTGGCTGGCGCGTACGTTCGATGTGCCAGTGTTTTTACATTTACCGCTGCGATTGTTCAATAATGACAACGACCGCAAGCTGTTCGAGGCACTGCTGCGCCGCAAAGGGTTGCTAACCGACGGCCAGCCCAAGGCGTAAGTATTTGCGTAGAGCATATTGATAGGCAATGTTTTGCCACAAGTATTAATTGTAATCTCTTCTTATTTCGTAAGGTTCTGACATATGAAAAAGCTACTTTCCTTCCTGGCTCCGGCCGCCGTGGTGTTGCTAGCTTCGTGCAGCAGCGAGCCGTCTGATTGGCGCGCCGACAAAAAAGTCTCGCTCGATATGATTGCCCCCGGCACGCGCCCCAGCGACAACTTCGACCAAGGCACCGAATATGCTCCCAACCAAGCTAAAGGTGCTGCCATCACAAGGCCGCTCAATTCTTCGACGGTGCTCGATAAGCGCGCTGCTCCCACGGCAGGTGGTGTGCAGACGGCCGACACCCAGCAGGGCACGGCTGTGAAGCCCGGCGAAGGCAACCCTAACGCCGCCAAAACGGAAGACAAAGCCGCTGCTTCGGATGCACCTAATGCCCCCAGCGCTGGCCAGAACAGCGACACCGAAAATAGCACGAACACCACTAATCAATAGCTAACCCGCGTCCTAGTACAGGGCGAATTCTAGCCTGGACACTATTAGTAAAAGCTTGCAGCATTGTTGCGAAATTTTTCGCAACAATGCTGCAAGCTTTTGTGTTCTGTATTCTATGTGGATTGCAATTTTACTTTTAACAGCGGCGGTACTCGGAGCAGGTGGCCTAGTATACTTAGTTTCCGAAACCCGTACTACGCAATGGCTCAAACCTTTACTAGCATTTAGTGGGGCTTACTTATTTACCCTCACTATCACGCATTTGCTGCCCGAGGCGCTTACGCTGCTGCCAGAAGCTCCGCAGCAGGTAGGCTATTGGGTGCTAGCGGGCTTTTTCGGCCAGCTGCTGCTAGAGGTAGTATCGCAAGGCATCGAGCACGGCCATGTGCATTACCATGCTGAGGCTGCGGGTGCGGTGAAAGGCAAAGTGCCCTTGCTGCTGGTATTTGCGTTGCTGGTTCACTCCTTATTGGAGGGCAGCATCTTGGTGCGCAATGCCGGAGCGGGCGCTGTAGGCCAGCATTTTTATGCGCTGGTGCTTGGCGTGGCGCTGCATCACATGCCCGCAGCCGTAGCGCTGGCTACGTTACTACGGCTGCGGCTAGGCTCATTTGGGCGGGTGTGGCCCTGGCTGCTGGTATTTGCCCTGGCCTCACCCATTGGGCTTGTTTTTAGTAATTACGTGGTGCTGAAGCAGCTGCTAGGCAGTGGTATATACGCGGCATTGCTGGGCTTTGTAGCAGGCAATTTTCTGCACGTCTCCACAACTATCCTCTTCGAAACCAGTCCCGAGCACCGGCTCAATTGGCCTAAGCTAGGCGCTACATTAGGCGGCCTGCTATTAGCATTGGCAGTGAGCAGTACCTAGGGCGGCTACTCCAGCAGTGGCCCAGTGCCGTGCAAAAAGTCTTCGAGCTGCCGAGCGCGGGCGGTTTCGCGGGCTAGGGCAGTTTGCAAGTTTAGTAGGCGCTGGCGCATAAGCAGCACGAGGTCAATGGCTTCGGGGGCGAGGCCTAAGCCGTGGTGCAAGCGAGCCAAGCGCGGCAAGAGTTCATCAGGCTCTTCGACCTCGATAGTTTCGGGCGCGGGCGCGGGGTTCAGCAGGCCCAACTCTATAAACTGGCGCAGCTCGGCTTGGCCGAGGCCATAGCGACTGCCAACTTCCTGATAGGTAAGGATTAGAATGCGGGTTTCCATAGTGGCAGAATATGTAAATTTATATGTTTTAGCCGGCCCGAGCACTATGCTTCACCACGCAGCTTGGCTAGCTGCTCAACCAAGGCGCGCTCTTCTTCCGTGAGGTTGGTGGGCAGCTGCACGTTCAGGCGCAGGTAGAGGTCGCCGAATTTGTCTTTTTCCCGGTACACCGGAAAGCCTTTGCCACGCAGACGCACGCGGCTACCATTGGTAGTTTCGGGTTTTAGCTTGATTTTGACCGGGCCGCCTAGCGTTTCGACCATTTGCTCACCGCCTAGCAGGGCGCGGTAGAGGCTCACGGGCACATCTTGGGTGAGGTCGTCGCCGGTGCGGGCGTAGCGCGCATCGGGTAAAATGCGAAAGGTGATAAGCAGCGCGCCATTCGGCCCACCGTTGCGGCCGGGCCCGCCCTGGTCGCGCAGCCGGATGGTTTGCCCATCGGCTACGCCCGGCTGAATGGTGAGGCGCAGATTCTTGCCCTGCACCGTAATGGTGCGCGGCCCGCCGTGGTAGGCTTCCTCCAACGTTAGTTCTAGCTCGGCCTGGTAGTCGGCGCCTGCCCCAGGCCGGCTGCGGCCGCCGCCTGCCCCACCCGCACCGCCGAAGAGCGAACTAAAAAAGTCGGAAAAATCAGCCCCTTCGCCTCCAAACGAACTGCCTCCAAAGCCGCCGCCGCCACCCTGGGCATACTGGCTCCAGTCGAAGCCGCCGGCCTGGCTGCCGCGCCCAGCACTACCACTCTGCTGGTAGCGCTGGTAGTCGGCGCCTAGCTGGTCGTACTTCTGGCGCTTCTCGGGGTCCGATAGCACCTCGTTGGCCTCGTTTACTTCCTTGAATTTCTGCTCGGCGTTGGCATCATTGGGGTTTACATCGGGGTGATGTTGGCGGGCCAGCTTGCGGTACGCCTTCTTTATTTGGTCGGAAGTGGCGGTTTTTTCGACGCCAAGTACCTTGTAATAATCTTTGTAATCCATTGTTCAAGGGAGAGAAGGGCTGCTTAACTAACTAGGCGACTACTGTAGAATGCGCATGATAGACTCACCTACACGATGGCCAATGGGTGTATTATCGCCGTCAGCCTGACCTGCCGAGGTAGATTTATCGGCCGGAAACCTGTGCACAAGCTCGTTAGCCATCACAGCGACAGCACGGTGAAAGCTGGGGTAGCTAGCTAGGTCGCCATAGAAGCTGCTCATAAAACCAGAAAGGAGGAATAAAACAGCTATTGAACGCGGTTTAGGCCCGGGGCGTTGGGCGCAATAATTTGAAACTGCTGTAGTAAGTTTGTCGATTGTAAAGAGCTGTGCTAAGTGCAAACGGCCTCAATAACAAGTCTGCCAACTAAGTGCAAGAGCCAATTATAGAGGTTGAAAGCTAAGTGAGTTGGCACGGTTTTTTGCTATTCCTGACTTTTGTAAAGCAACCTATTACTTTACCCTAACTCCTACCGTTGATGAAAGTATTGTTACAAGCGCTGCTGGTGAGCGGTGCCCTGCTGCTAGCCTACGAGAGCCAGGCGCAAACACAGCCCGTAGCGCCGCGCCACGCGGGTGCCACGCCCAGGCCTCGCCCCAAAACCGCTGGCGTTATGGCTAAGGATGGCTTTACCATGACGAATGGCAAAGTATCGGTGACCGAACAAGGCCTGACTAGCCCGCTGGCTCAAGACCGAAAATTGGTCAATGGCACAGTCGTTACGGCCAATGGCCAAGTAACCAGCGGCAGCGGCACCACCGAGCAAATGAAAGAAGGTGACCTCGTATCGCTAACGGGCCGCCTCACTACTAAGCGCGAAATGATAGAGGCCGACAGCTTACGCAAGCTGACCGACTACGACCTGAAGCACCCCGGCAAGCGCAAAGAGATGGAAAAGGCGCGCGAAAAAGCCGAAAAAGCCAAAGAAAAGCTTGAGCAAGAAAAGGAGAAGCACAAGGCTAAAGCTGGCAAATAAACGCCTAGCCGCCAGGCTATTGCGGGCGGGCGTAGCTGGTTAGTACGGCTAGCCCCGCCGCATCGTCGGGGGCTTCGACCAGCTCGTCGATGACGAACTGGATTTCGGCTTCGGTCCAGCCCTGGGCTTCGGCAGCCCGCACGAAGCTGGCTAAAGCGGTGAAACGGCTGCCACCCGCGGGGGCGGTCCAGATGAGCTGCTTGCGAATATTCATAATGTAAAGAGAATGAACGGCAAAGGTCAGGCGGCCTTTGCCGTTTTTGGTTGGTAGAGTGAGGCGGCTAGTGGCGGCTGGGCGCTGCCGCGCGAATGACTTTGAGGGTAACGGGCGCCACGCCGGCATCGACGAGGCCAAGCTTGCGGGCGGCGCGCTTCGATACGTCGACGATACGGCCTTTGGTGTGCGGCCCGCGGTCATTGACAACGACTTTCACCGAGCGGCCAGTACGGGTGTTGGTCACGCGGATGCGCGTGCCAAACGCGAGCGTGTTATGAGCGGCAGTAAGCTTGCCGGGCCGGTAAGGCGTGCCGCTGGCGGTGGGGTGGCCCGCAAACTTATCGGCATAGTAAGAGCCCTGACCCGATTGCGTAAAAGTTGACTTGGTACTGCCACAAGAAGAAAGTGTTATAAGCAACAAATTGATTATGAGTAGGTTGATTATCGTGTTAAAGCTACAGACGTGCATAATTATGGCATTCATAAATAGTTCATTTGCTATTCGAATATAAAAGCTCATCTTTCGACCGAGTTCTTTCACTTTCCACCTTTTTTCAGATTACTTCTCATGAAAAACACCTTGAAACTCGTTGCTGGCCTCGCACTGTCGGGGCTTTTTCTCACCGCCCACGCCCAGACTACCCCCGCGCCCGCTCAGGATGGTAAAATGGCCGACGGCAAAATGATGGACGGCAAGAAGGACGGCAAAATGAAGCACGGCAAGATGCAGAAAGACAAAATGAACGGCAAAATGGACAAGGAGAAAATGGGCGACGACAAGATGAAAACCAAAATGTAGTTGCCCCGGCCTAGGCCAGCCTAACTACCCGGCTACGCAGCTTACGAGAGCTGCGCGGTCGGGTAGTTTTTTTGGGGGCTGGCAGGGGCATTGGCTGGCGTAGGCGGGGCGCCGGGGCTAGCCGTAGGGCTTGAAGCGCTGCGTAGTTGCCCTGAAAAACGTTAAAATCGACCGCTCCCCGAATGCCAGGAATATAGGCCTCATCAGAATGCTGCCAGATAATCCAGCGCTCGGCAGGCAAGCTGGGACGCGCCACTTCGTAGTGAGCTAGCCACAATGGGTAATCGTCGAAGTGCCCCGCCAAGTAGTGGCGGTAAAAAGTGTAATTGGAATACAGAATAGGCCGTACGCCGTAGTGTGCTTCTACGGCGGCTAGCCACTGGTGCACTTCGCGACGCAATTCGGCCACATCGTGAAACCTGGGAGCTTCTACGTCAAGCACGGGCGGCAAGTCGCCGGGGCGTAGCGGCACCGTAGCAATGAATAAAGCCGCTTGGTCGCCGCCGTCGCGGTTGGGCTGAAAGTAGTGGTAGGCGCCGCTCAAAATACCCGCCGCACGCGCGCCTGCCCAGTTGCGCCCAAAGCGTGGGTCGCGCAGCGTGGCACCTTCGCTCGCCTTGATGAACGCAAATCGCACCCGGTGGCGCGCTACCTCGGCCCAGTCGATGCGCCCTTGGTAGGCCGATACGTCGATGCCGTGCACCGAGTAACCAGCTAGCAACGGCGTTTTTTCGCGGCCCGTAAGCGAGCCCAGCGTGAGCGTGGCCCAGGCCCGGCGTGCGTAGCGGTTGGCTTGGCGCTGGTGCCGAAAATAATAGGTGCCACTCCCTAGTAAGCTCAGCAGCAGCCCCACCAGTACCCAGCGCCACCAAGGCCAGCGGGGCGCCGGCGGCACTATAGGCATGGCAGAAGAGGAGACAAGAGGCATAGGCAAACCAGGGGCAGGCCAAATTTAACGCCCGGCGACTAGCCCAACGTATGCCAATCCTACCCGTAGCTTGCACTTTTTAAGACCTATCCTTCTACCATCTGTGCTTATGCCCGACGCCCGCGACGAATCTGGCCACCTCATACGGGAGCTGCACGGCGTGACGCTCGCTGCCATCTTGGAGCATCTGGTGGCGCACTACGGCTTTGCGGGGCTCGATGAGTGCCTGCGTATCAACTGTTTTGCCGTCAACCCGAGCATCAAATCCAGCCTCACCTTTTTGCGCCGCACGGCCTGGGCCCGCGCCAAAGTAGAGGACTTATACATCCGGCTGCGCACGGCTGAAGTGCTGGGCCGCCCGCAGCCGTAGCCTACAGCTTAGCTTTTCATACTAATGGCTGAACTACGCGAAAAATCGGGCGCGCTCGCCGTACTGGTGGGGCTAGCTCTCTTTATACTATTTGAAACGCTGGCGTTTCAGGTACTGCGCTTTGCCACTTCGGGGCTAGGCCAGCCCGACCAGTATCAGCCCGAAAACACGATTGTTAGCAACTGGGTCAAAACCACCACCTTTCTAGTGCTGCATATTGCCTTGGTCATCGCAGCAGTATTGGTGCTCAGCAACCGCCTGCCGCGGCGCTACCGGGGGCAGCTCATGGGGTGGTTTTACCTCAGCCTGCTCATGGGGTTTATGCTGCTGATCCCTTTATTTGGCTGATGGATAGAAGCTGGCTAATTATTGCCGAAAGCTCACGCCCGTGTTAGCCCACAAGTGCCCCCGGCTGGAAATAACAAAGCCACTGCTCGCGCAGTGGCCTTCAAGAAGGTAAAACCAAATGGGTGGCCGGTCGGTCCCGGCCGTATCGACGGGCCGGGCAGGCTTAGCTGCCCGGCTGAATGTCAATCTCGCGCTGCCGGCTGGCGGGGTCCTTGAAGGGGATAGCCACGCGCAGTTCGCCGTTTTCGTGGCTGGCGTTGATGCTGGCCAGGTCCAGGTTAGTGGGCAAGTCCATCGTTTGCACGAAGAGTGGGGCGGCTAGCTTGTCTTCCGGCTCGTGGCGAAACTCGCCGTACACGGTGAGGCGGCTATCCTTGAGCACAACGTGGAAGCTTTCGGCCGCTACGCTGGGCATCGCTACGTGCAGTACTACGCCCTGAGGGCGCTTATTAACGTGTAGGTTGGGCTGGGCTACCCCGCCGCCGATCGTGTTGAGCAAATCGAGTTGCGGAGCAATAGAGCGGATAAAATCGCGGCTGATAAGTTTCATAATAATAGCCTTTTTAAGTGGCTTCGAGCTACTTAAATCAAACCCCGTACCAGCTTTTAAACAGCGCTAACCTATCTGATTTCCAGTCGATATGACTGAATTTTGAAAAGCGTTGGCCTGGCGAAGTGACAGCCTGGCCGAAAGCCCGCCGAAGTGGCAGCATTCGACCTTTTCTACCCCAGCGGCGGCTTGCTTTATCAGAAGCGACTAGTCAAGCCGAAGTGAATTTTGGAAGCCGTGAGCGAAAAATTATTCTGCCCCAGAAAACCTGAGCGCCCCACCGAGTACACAAACTGAAAAAGGCCCGCTGCCGTGCGAAAGCTCAGGCCGGTACCTAGCCCGGTGGGCTGGTCAAGGGAGGTGCCCAGCGCCAGGTCGGTACTGTTGTAGGCTCTGAGCACGGCTTGGTCAATAAACACAAACACGTAGCCTTCGGGCCCGGTAAACTGGCGAAATTCGACTGTGCCCACGCCGTAGGAGTTAGTATAAAACTGATTTTCAGAAAATCCGCGTAGCGAGTTGAGCCCTCCCAGCCGGAACAGGTCGTTCAGGAAAAACTGCTGGTTGAAGAGGCCTTCGCCCCGCAGCCGGGCTAGCACCACGCTTTGGCGGCCCAACGCCCAGTAGTGCTCGGCCCGCCCACCAAAGCTGTACTGCGTCGAGCGCAGGGCCACGCCGGTATACAGCGTTTCGCTGATGGAGGCATTGCGGCGGATAATCTTGGTGCCCACGCCGCCCTGCGCGCTCACAAAGCTGCCCCGATGCGGGAAATATAGATCATCGAGGTCGGTGCGGGCGTAGCCCAGGCCATAGGAGCTTGCCTCCGAATCGACGTAGCTCGGCAGCGTGCTCTGGTTGTTGACCGCCACGTAGGCGGCGCTATCGAGTAGTAGCCGCGAACTGCGCTGCTCGGCAAAAAACGTGAGCCGCCCGGCGCGCGCCGTGGGGTACGTTACTTGAACGTGTGGTCTAATGGTGAGGTAGTTATCAGTCTGCTTGTACAGATTGAACGTACCAGCTACTTCCAGCGGCGTGCCGAAAAAGTTGGGGTGCAGGTAGCTGGCATCCAGCAGCTGCGACTTGGCATCGACCTTGCGCCACTGCAAGCCTACTTGCTTGCCACCGCCGTGCAGGTTGCGCAGGTTGATGGTCACGTCGCCCGTAAACTGCACGCCACTCGTGCCATCAGTATTGGGCAGCAGCCCCACAATGGCGTCAAACTGGTTTGAGGGCCGCTCGTCGAGCAGCAAATACACACGTGCCCGGCCCCGTGCGAAACGCACCTCGGGCTCGGCGCGCAGCCGCACGTAGGGCAGCTGCCGCAGCAACGCTGCCGCGCTCAGCACGCGCTGCTGGCTATAGGGCGCGCCCGGAAAAATCTGCAAGTACTTGGTTAAAAAGCGCTTCTTGGTTTTGGTGGTGCCAATGATTTGCAGCGAGTCGAAGGTGACCACGCGTCCACGCTTCAGCACCACGCGCCCGGCAATGTCACGGCCATCGAGCCGCACCGAATCGAGGCCGATGGTGGCAAACGGGTAGCCCTGGTTTTCGGCCTCGTTCAGCACGCGCTCCTGCAAGGCCACCCAGTCGTCGGGGCGCCAGGGCGTGCGCCGAAAGAACTTTTCGCGGTAGCCCGCCCGGGTCAGAATGCCGTCGCCAAGGTTGCCATTGTGCAAATAAGCCCACCGGAACTGCTCGCCCACGTATAGCCGCACCCGCACCGTATCGCGGCCCCAGTGCAGGTGGTCGGCCGAGGCGAGCAGGTAGGCATCGGCCTGCAAGGCCAGCACCAGCTCGCGCACCGTGCGCAGCGCCGTGAGCGAGTCGGGTACCGTAGCGCGCGGGTGCAAGTGCCGCACCAGCGCGAGCTCTGCCGGCTCGGCCTCTATTTTCAGTACCCGCGGGTGGGCTAGCCGGCGCGCCGGTGCTGCCGTAGTGGTCGGGGTGCCGGCCGGCGGGAGCGGTGGCGAGGCTAGCCCCGGTGCCGTTGGCACCGCTACACCTGGCCCGGCATCGGGCGTTTGGGCGTAAGCGGGCCGGGCGCCCCAACTTAGCGCTAGCCAGCAACCCCACACGGCGAGTAGACGGACGTACATTCGGGTTGGCAAACGCAGAAGGGGATTTTAAATTTCGGCTTAGCTGTTTTTTGCCAATCTGAAACGGATACCGAAAATACAACTGCTCGTGCGAACCCCCGCACTGGCCAGCGTATTTGCCTGGTACTAGTGTAGTTATTCATGCCTGGTCTTTACCTCCACATTCCTTTTTGCAAGCAGGCCTGCCACTACTGCGATTTTCACTTTAGCACCTCGATGGGCCTGAAGGGGCAGTTTGTGGCTGCGCTCATCCAGGAGATGGCCCTGCGCCGAGCTTACCTACCCGACCCCACGGCCCCGCTCGAAACGATTTATTTTGGCGGCGGCACGCCCTCCCTATTGACGGAGGAAGAGCTAGCCCAAATTTTTGCTGCTATCCAGACCAATTTCGCTATTTCGCCGCAGGCCGAAATCACCCTCGAAGCCAACCCCGATGACCTCACGGCCGCCAAGCTAGCCACGCTAGCCGCCTCGCCCATCAACCGCCTCAGCATCGGCCTCCAAAGCTTTCACGAGCCGCACCTGCGCCTGATGAACCGCGCTCATTCGGCCCAGGAATCGAGCCAGGCCGTGCGGCGGGCCCAGGCCGCTGGCTTCGAGAATATCTCGGTAGATTTAATTTACGGCGTGCCAGCCGCTAATCACGACATTTGGCAAGCCGACTTGGCTAGCTTCTTCGACTTGGCGGTGCCGCACGTGTCGGCCTACGCCCTCACCATTGAGCCCGGCACGGCCTTTGGACGACGCCTGAAAAAAGGCACGTTCGTGGCTCCGCCCGACGAGTTTGTGGCCCAGCAGTTTGAAATGCTGCTGGCCCAACTACACACCCAAGGCTACGAGCAATACGAAATCAGCAACTTCTGCCGGCCCGACCGCGAATCGAGGCACAATTCTAACTACTGGCGGGGCATACCCTACCTGGGCCTGGGGCCGAGCGCGCACTCGTTCAACGGCCACAGCCGCCAGTATACGGTGGCCAACAACCCCCAGTACGTGGCCGCCGTGCTCGAGCGAGGCGAAGTGCCCGCTACCTACGAGCAGCTTTCGCCCCTCGACCAAGCCAACGAATATTTGCTCACGACGCTGCGCACCAGTCGCGGCTGCGACCTAGCCTACCTACGCGATACACTCGGCCTCGACCTGCTAGCTGACCGTGCCGCCTACCTGGCCAGGCTCACCGCCCAGGGGATGGCTACGCTGGAAACCAACGTGCTTTGCCTCACCGATGCGGGCAAGCTGCTGGCCGACCATATTACGTTAGAGCTCTTTGCCGAAGCACCAGCCGCCATCAGCACCTAGCTGGTACCGCTGCCCGCTCCGCATTCCTAAGTTCGTACGCTTACCTATACTACGGCCCGTGAAACTACTGAGTGACGCCCTCGCCGATACTGCCGACTTTTTTGTGGAGCACGTCCACCTCACGGCCATCGTCTTCGATAATACCGACGACGTGACCATTTGGGCGACCACTTTCCGCGATGATGACGAGCATTTTTTTCACCTCGGCCTGCCCTTCCACGACCTTGATACGCTATTGCGCATGGCTGGCGAACGAGCCGAAACCCTGGCCGAGCAAGTAGCCGACGCGCTGGCCACCGCCGAAGAATATCCCTGCCTTCTGGAATACACCACGGCCGAGATGCCGCCCATCGCCCTGCCCGGCGTGGCTCTCAAGCTTGCGGTCACCTTTCCCGCCGACACCGATGAGGAAGGTGAAGACGACCCGCAGCCTCATAATATCTTCTACCTGGAAGGTATTTACGTCCGGCTTAGCTCGTGATAGACTCCCCGCCGCACATGCCACCCGATAACCCGCCACCAACTTGGTACTTTATCCCGGGCCTGGGAGCCGATGAGCGGGTGTTTAGTCGCTTGCGCCCGCCAGGGCCAGTCCAGGTGCTGGCGTGGCTAGCGCCGCAGTCGCCTACCGAGCCGCTAGCCCAGTACGCCACCCGCCTCGCCCAGGCAGTGCCGGCCAACCAAGCCTGCTGGCTCGTGGGTGTGTCGTTTGGAGGCCTGCTCGCTCTAGAAATTGGCCGGCTCCGCCCACTCGCCCGCGTAGTGCTCATCTCTAGTTTGCAAAGCGCCAATCAGCTCCCGCTCGTGCTACAGCTGGCCCGCGCTACGGGCGTCTACCGCTTGGTACCTTTCGGCTTACTGGCCCGGCTGCCGCGGCTAGCCCAGTGGTTTTTTGGGGCGGAAGGTGGTGCCGAATACCAACTGCTCTGCCAGATACTGCGCGATACCGACCCGCAATTTGCCCGCTGGGCTACCGCGCAGCTGCTAGGGTGGCAGAGCACCGGCGTACCCACCGCCATCCGGGTGCATGGCACCCACGACCGGCTGCTACCCGCCGGCTCGGCGCCAGTCGAGTATCGGCTGCCCGGTGCTGGGCACTTTCTTATCGTCAGCCACGCTAGCCAAGTCAACCAAGTGCTGCGCGAGCTAGCTGCCCAGCGCTAGCTACTACATGATTGGGGGACTTAATTACTGATGTTACGCAGCACCTGAGCCAGTCTGCTGGAAACAGGCTTTTCCTGCT
>CAZERY010000069.1:913-15069 GCA_964514915.1 uncultured Hymenobacter sp. | reverse complement strand
TCCAAGAATTTCTGCTAAATCTAAGAACTTAATTCCCTTAATTTAAGAACTTAACATCTCTGGGCCACGAGCCTGAGCCGCCACGGCCTCAATATCCTGCGGCAGCTCACGCGGCCCAATGCCCAACTGCAAGAGCCAATGGCCCGTAAAATTACAGCCCTACTAGACTGGATTATTCGACAAGTTACTTATTATCAACCCCCTAAAATAGTAGGGTAGAGTGGTATAGGAATTAACTTTTTTAGGCTCATAGTAACGCGTAAACCAGGAATAGAGCGTATTGAATGCAGCTCGACTCAAGCCAGTGCTGCCTGGTATTGTGGGTCAGTTCGAATGTTTTGATAGATGCTGGTCGCCATAGAAATGGTGAACAATTAGTAAGCTCTCAATGTTTTGTCTAACAAGCAATAACAACTCTAATAAGTACCCGTTGGTAAATAGTTTATCTTTAAAGACCGTCATGCTGAGCTTGTCGAAGCATCTCTACCGCGCAAGTAATCTTAACGCTTAGAGTTAGTTACGCAGTAGAGATGCTTCGGCAAGCTCAGCATGACGCGCCATTTTTACCATAAATTAATTAGCGACGGGTACTTATTTAATGATACTTGTTGATTGACAATTGTTAAATGAACAATGCCCAGCCACACCGAGGAGAATTACCTTAAAACAATTTATAAGCTGGCCGAGGCCGAGCCCGAGCAAGACGTGAGCACCAACCGCATTGCGGCGGCGCTGGCTACCCGGGCCGCCTCCGTCACGGACATGCTGCGCCGCCTGGCCGAGAAGGAATTGCTCGCCTACGAAAAGTACCGCGGCGTGCGCCTCACGCCCGAAGGCCAACGGCTAGCCTTGCTCACCATCCGCAAGCATCGGCTGTGGGAAGTTTTCTTGGTACAACACCTTGATTTTAGCTGGGATGAGGTGCACGAAGTAGCCGAGGAACTTGAGCACGTGCAGTCGCCGCTGCTGATGCGGCGGCTCGACGAGTTTCTGAGCTTTCCGACCCTCGACCCGCACGGCGACCCCATTCCGGGCGAAGATGGCGCGATGCGCCGCCCGGCCCAGCGTCTGCTGGCCGACCTGGCCGTGGGCGAGCGCGGCACCCTGGCCGCCGTCAAAGACACCTCGGCGCCCTTCCTGCAATACCTCGATAAAGTGGGCCTGCCGCTGGGCGCCCGCCTGAAGGTGCTCGACCGCGTGGCCTTCGACAACTCGCTGGAGCTGCGCATCAACAACGAGCGCACCGTGCTGATATCGGCCGAAGTCGGGCGCAATTTATTTACTACCTAATGGCGTCTTTCGCTCATTTCGATACCATCGTTGCGCTTTCGACCCCGCCCGGTGTGGGGGCGCTGGCGGTGGTACGCTTGTCGGGGCCCGAGGCCATTGCTATCACCCAGGCGCTGTTTTCGAAGAAAAACCTGGCTAGCCAGCCCGGCCACACGCTGCACTACGGCACGCTGCGCGACCCGGCCACCGGGCAGGTGCTGGATGAAGTAGTAGTGGCGCTTTACCGGGGCCCGCGCTCCTATACCCGCGAAGACGTGGTGGAGATTTCCAGCCACGGCTCCGACTTCATCGTGCGCCAACTACTGGCGGCGCTGCTGCGCCAGGGCGCCCGGCTGGCCGAAGCCGGCGAGTTTACCAAGCGCGCCTTTTTGAGCGGGGCCCTCGACCTGGCCCAGGCCGAAGCCGTAGCTGACCTTATCGCAGCCGATTCGGCCCTTTCACACCAGGTGGCGCTCAACCAGCTGCGGGGCGGCTTTTCGGATGAGCTGCGCGAGCTAAGGGCCCAGCTCGTCAAGTTTGCCGCGCTGCTGGAGCTAGAGCTGGATTTTGGCGAAGAAGACGTGGAGTTTGCCGACCGCACCGGGCTAGCCCGGCTGCTGGCCGAAGTGCAGGGCGTAGTGGCTGGCCTGCTTCGCTCCTTTGAGCTGGGCAACGTGATTAAGAACGGCATCACCACGGTCATCGCCGGGCGGCCCAACGCGGGCAAGTCTACCCTGCTCAATGCGCTGCTGCGCGAGGAACGCGCCATTGTATCGGCTATTCCGGGTACCACGCGCGATTTTATTGAGGATGAAGTAAACATCGACGGCCTCCGCTTCCGCTTCGTAGACACGGCCGGCCTGCGCGACAACCCGGCCGACGAGGTAGAGGCCATTGGTGTGCGCCGCACTCGCGAGCGCATTGGCCAGGCGGCGCTGTTGCTGTATTTATTCGACCTCACCGAGCTTTCGTCTGACGATGTAGCTAGCGATTTAGCCGATTTCATTACTGCGCATCCACTCCTACCAGTGCTGCTGGTAGGCAATAAGGCTGACCTGGCCACGCCCACGCAATTAGCTAGTTTCACTCGGCTACAAGTTCTTGCTAAGCTCCAGCAGGCGATAACTAACACAAAACATGAAACAGTCCTTATCGCGGCGGCTCAGCGCCAAGGCCTCGATGAGCTACAGGCAGCCCTGCTGACCCAGGTGCGCGGAGCGGGACTAGCCAGCACGGGCACGGCCACTATCGTCACCAACGTGCGCCACGCCCGCGCCCTCGAAGTAGCGGCGCAGCACCTGGCCGCCGTGCGCCAGGGCCTCGACGTGGGCCGGGGCACCGAGCTGCTGGCCGCCGACCTGCGCCACGCGCTAGCCGCCCTGGGGGAGATAACGGGCGAGATTTCGTCCGACGACCTGCTCACAAGTATCTTCACCCAGTTTTGCATCGGCAAATAGCACGGGCTGGCTGGTGCCGGTTAAGCGGCCTTATCCTTGCGCTTTATGGGCTAAACTGGGGCCCTTAGCGAAACCTCCACCAGCTGACTTTTGTAGTAGTCTCAGTATTCGCTAGCCAAAAGCTTTCTGGCTCACCGCTTGGGCCGTAGCTTCGCGCCTTCGATAGGCTGCTACTTCATCTCCCCATCCTACCCCACCAATGGCAGAAACTGCTGAACTCAACCTCCCGGGCGGCCAGTCCATTACCTTGCCCATCTTTGAGGGCACCGAGCACGAAAAAGCCTTTGACATCGGCAAGCTGCGCGACCAAACCGGCTACGTTACGCTCGATTCGGGCTACAAGAATACGGGTGCTACCAAAAGCGCCATCACTTTTCTCGATGGGGAGGAAGGTATTTTGCGCTACCGCGGCTACCCCATCGAGCAGCTAGCCGAAAAGTCAAACTTTCTGGAAGTAGCGTACCTGCTGATCTACGGCCACCTGCCCACCGAGGTGGAGCTAAAAGATTTTAGCGGCCAAATCACCAAGCATACGCTGGTGCACGAGGACATGCGCAAGATCTTCGACGGCTTCCCGAGCAGCACACACCCGATGGCTATTCTCAGCAGCCTCACTTGCGCGCTCACCGGCTTCTACCCCGAGAGCATCAACCCCAACCAGAGCGCGGAGGATGTTAACCTGACCATCATTCGCCTGCTGGCTAAGATGTCGACCATCGCAGCCTGGACCTATAAAAACTCGGTGGGCCACCCGCTCAACTACCCGCGCAACGACCTCGACTACGCGTCCAACTTTTTGTACATGATGTTCAGCTTCCCAACCGAGAAGTATGAAGTCAACCCAGTGATAGTAGCCGCGCTCAACAAGCTGCTCATCCTGCACGCCGACCATGAGCAGAACTGCTCGACCAGCACCGTGCGCCTCGTGGGCTCGGCCAACGCCAGCCTCTACGGCTCGGTATCGGCGGGCATCAACGCACTGTGGGGCCCGCTGCACGGCGGCGCCAACCAGGAGGTAATCGAGATGCTCGAAGCTATTGAGCGCGACGGCGGCGACACCAGCAAGTTTATCGCCAAAGCCAAGGACAAGAACGACTCGTTCCGCCTTATGGGCTTCGGCCACCGCGTGTATAAGAACTTCGACCCGCGCGCCAAAATCATTAAAAAGGCCGCCGATGAAGTGCTCCAAGCCTTGGGTATGCAAAACAGCCCGCTGCTAAAAATAGCGCAGGAGCTGGAACAAGCCGCCCTTACCGACCAGTACTTCGTCGACCGCAAGCTGTACCCGAACGTGGACTTCTACTCGGGTATCATCTACAAGGCGCTGGGCATCCCGACCGAGATGTTTACCGTCATGTTTGCCCTGGGCCGCCTCCCCGGCTGGATTGCCCAGTGGAAAGAGATGCGCGAAAACAAAGAGCCCATTGGCCGCCCCCGCCAAATATACGTGGGCGAAACCGAGCGCGACTACGTGCCCATGACTGAGCGCGCCTAATACTTCGCTGCTAGTTGCAAAAGCCAGCCTGCCTCCGGGTAGGCTGGCTTTTTTGTGGTAGCCCCTCCCCTAGCGGCTCGCTCCTTTACGGCAACTCCCGTTTGAGGGTAATGAGCAAGCCCTGCACCCTGTTATGGGTGAAAATGGCAGCTCCTTCCCTTGGCGCAGCTAGCCCGCTGAGCGGTGGCTAGCTGCGCCAGGAAATCAGCCAGCGGCTAGAGGCGGTGCGCCGTGAAGTTGGCCCGCAGCTGCTGGTAAGCTATGCGCTGGTCGGGGTGCAGCAGGTCGTTGAGGTTTTGCTCGTAGCGCTGCTGGGCGGCGGCTAGCTTGGTATCGCGCACCTCTTGGGAGTCACCGGCTAGCTCCAGCTCCAGCGTGTGGCGCTCGGTGAGGTACTCCAGGTGCAGGTGCTTGATGCGTACATACTGGCCTTCGTTGAAGTGAATGCGGTGGGCCAGCGCCTGGGTGAGTGTAGTGGCCCGTACCTGGATAGCTTTGGAATAAGTATCACCGGGATCCTTGGCGGGAGTAGCACTGGTGAGAGTAGCAGTGAGCAACGCGGCAGCAATTAGGTGGTTCATGGGTAAGTGGAAAAAGGGTTAAGGAAAAAACGGGTGGTTTGACGGGTGAAACTGCTGGTAGCCCTGAGGCAGCTGCCGGAAGTGGATCAAACCTACAAGCCTTTTTCGAGATTGGACAAAACCCGGCCACTATGTCACTTTTTTAATTACTGCGTTTTACTTCAATTTCAATTAAATCTCATTAATAGGTACTTATCTCGAAAACAAAAACCTTAACTTCAGATAAAAAAAAAGCTCGCACTTAGGCGAGCTATACGTTTTATTTGAAAAATCCTAAGAAACTTTCACTTCTTTAAAGCCTTACTTGAAGTCAAAGTTTGGCAAAGGGCTGCTCAACGGCTTATATCGACACCCTAGCTGGGTTACTAACCGCGAGACTCAACACCACTTAGGCACCCTAAAAGCGTGGGGAAACCTACAAAATACGCAGTTCGATGCGACGATTTTGGGCTCGGTGCGTCTCCGAATCGTTGGCGACGAGGGGTTTGGTTTCGCCGTAGCCTTTGGCGCGCAGGCGGGCGGCGGGCACACCCTGGCTGCGCAGGTAGTCGAGCACGGCCTGGGCGCGGCGCTGCGACAGGCTAAGGTTGGCGGCGGGTGTGCCCACGTTGTCACTGTGGCCGGCTACCTCCACGCGCAGGTTGGGGTCTTGGCGCAGAAACTCGACGAGGCGGCTCAGCTCCGTGCGCGAGCGCGGTTTGAGGCTGGCTTGGTTGGAATCAAAGAATAGATTGTTCAGCACGGCACTGCGGCCGCTTTTGGCGGGGTCGAGGTAGATGTCGAGCGTCAGCGGGTCGAACTTCTGCTGGCCGGAGTAGTCGAAGCTGAGGCTTTTGAGCAAGTAGCCGGGTGCGGTGGCGTACATCGCGTAGGCGCGGCCTTCGTTGAGCACGGCCGTGTATTCGCCAGTCTCAGCGTCCGAGTTTACTTGCTGCGTCAGGGCATTGGTATTCAAGTCAAAAAGCTGCACCACGGCCTCAATCGGCTTTTTGGTGAGGGCATCGAACACACGGCCCTGGGCATAGGTGCTGGTTTCGCGGGCGCGGGCGCTCGCCGGCACTTCGCTGCCGTAGAGCGCGATGGCCCCGCTGAGGCCCGGCGCGTCGCCGGGCTTGGGTGGCTCGGTGCGGGTGTAGTAGGCGCGCTTGTTATCGGAGCTGATAAAGAGCGAAGCCTCGTTGGCAAAGGTGTTGAGCGGGTAGCCCACGTTGCGCGGCGCGCCCCACTGGCCCTTGGCGTCGAGCTCGGAGCGAAAAATATCGTTGCTACCAAGGCCCACCAGGCCGTTGCTGCTGTAGTAGAGCGTGGTGCCGCTGGCGTGGATGAAAGGCGCCAGGTCGTCGCGGGTCGTGTTGATGGGCGGGCCCACGTTGCGGGCGGCGCCCCAGTTGCCATCGGCCCCGATGCTGGTGGTATAAATATCGAAGCCGCCTTGCCCACCGCTGCGGTCGGAGGCGAAGTACAGCGTGCGCCCATCGGCCGAAAGCGAGGGCTGCGAGTCCCAGTTTTTAGAATTGACCAGGATGCCCAGGTTGCGCGGGGCCGTCCACTGGCTGCCGCGGCGGTGCGAGATGTACAAGTCGCAGCTCCCCACGCCGCCGGCGCGGCCGCAGCTCGTGAAAACCAGCGTTTTGCCATCGCCCGAAATGGTGGCCGCGCCCTCATTCTCGCGCGAGTTGATGACCGGAGAGATGGATTGGGGCACCCCAAACTTGCCATCGGCCTCAACGGCGCTGATTAAGACATCCTCGTTTTCCTGGCCCGCTTTCTCCGGATTGCGGCGCACCGTGAACAGCAGGAAGCGGTTGTCGGCCGTCAGCACCGGGAAATACTGGTTGCGAAACTGGTTGAGCGGCGCGGGCAGGCGCTCGGGCGCCGCCCCGGTGGGGTGCGCCATGGCCTCAGCCGCAAAGTCGCAGTTTTGGAGCTGTAGCTTGGCTAGCTCCACCTGGTTTTTGTTGGTAGGACTGGTAGCCAGGTAGTTGGTGTAGGCAGAGCGCACGGTGACGTAGTCGCCAACTTCGGCCGCTAGTTTGCCTAGCACGAGGTAGTCGCCGGCGCGGGCGGGCTCCACAGGCAGCTTGCTAAGGCCTGTTTGGTACGCTTTGAAGGCGTTGGGATGGTCGTTGACTAGCAGGTAGAGCGAGCCCTTGCGCAGATACGGCTCGCCATACTCCGGAAACTTGTCGGTAAGCTGGTTCCAGGCAATAAGCGCTTGCTGAGGCTGGCGGTCGCGGTAAAATAGACTTTGGGCCTTCTCGTACAGGCTGCGGGCCTTGGTATCCGTGATGCTAGCGGGGGCTTGTTGGGCGAGGGTGGGCACGGTGGCCAAGCAAGCTAGCAGGCCGGCAGAGAGCAGAATTTTGGGCAGCATAGGAAAATAAGCCGTCCTGAAAAACGGCTGGCAAAAGCGTCGGCAGCAATCAAACAGCTTCCTGAAAGGCAGGGCCACTGACTACTTAAGTAAAGTAGGGCTTGAAATAACAAAAAGTCCCGGCTTCAGGCTGAAACCGGGACTTTTTACCCTTAACTCCTACCTTTTACCAGCATAGTACCGCAAGACCGCTACGGAATGTCGAGGTACTTATGGGTTTGCAGCGACACTTGCCAGCGCGGGTTGGCCTTCACGTAGTCGATGAGGGCGGGCGTCATGCGGGCGGCGCGGCTCCATTCGGGCTGGAGGTAGAGGCGCGTGGTACTGGGCACCAGGGCGGCGTGCTCCTCGGCCCACTTGAAATCGCTCTCATTGAAGACAATGATTTTCAACTCGTCGGCGTGGGCCAGCACGTCGGGGCGGGGTGCCTTAAACTTCTTGGGCGACACGCATATCCAGTCCCAGTTGCCCGAGAGCGGATGCGCGCCGCTGGTTTCAATCCAGGTCTTAAAGCCGGCTGCTTGCAGGGCTTTGGTGAGAGGCAGGCAATTGTGCATCAGCGGCTCGCCGCCGGTGATTACGACATGGCGGCCGGGGTACTCGCTGGCCGCGGCCACCAGGTCGGCCACGGCCTGGCGGGGGTGCGCATCGGCATCCCACGATTCTTTCACATCGCACCATACGCAGCCCACGTCGCAGCCGCCGAGGCGAATAAAGTAAGCGGCCCGCCCTGTATTAAATCCTTCACCCTGAATAGTATAAAACTGTTCCATTACAGGAAGTATTGAACCAGCAGCAACGGTAGGCTCGCCGGTGGGCAGCACGGGCAAAGCGGCGAGTAGATCGGTAACTACAGACATAAGCAATAAAAAAAACGGGCGCGACTTACGTCAACGCCCGGAGCGCAACCGGGGGTTCCGGTCACTCAAATTTACGGCAAGTAGCTGGGACTTGGTAGCCCGGGCGCGAACGCAGCAGGCAGACGGGACCAGACGACCGCCAACGCCAGATGCTCGCTGCGCTCGCGCTCGGACTACCAAGTCCCAGCATACTTTACTTCGGGTAGACTTCGCCCTTGGCCGCGCGCAGGGTATTGAGCAGCAGCATGGCGATGGTCATGGGGCCTACGCCGCCCGGCACGGGCGTAATGCGCGAGGCCAGCGGCGCCACTTCGGCAAAGTTGACGTCGCCCTTCAGAGAGTAGCCGCTTTTCTTGTTGGCGTCCGTCACGCGGGTGGTGCCCACGTCAATTACTACCGCGCCGGGCTTCACCATGTCGGCCGTCACGAACTCGGGCCGGCCAATGGCGGCCACAATGATGTCGGCCTGGCGCACAACTTCGGGCAGGTTCTTGGTGCGCGAGTGACATAAAGTAACGGTGCAGTTAGCCGTCTCTAAGTTTTTGGCTAGCAGAATACTAACGGGAGTTCCTACAATATTGGAGCGCCCGATAACCACGCAGTGCTGGCCGCTGGTTTTGATGCCTTGGCGCGCCATCAGCTCCACAATGCCCGAAGGCGTGGCGGGCAGCAGCGCCGGCAGGCCGGCCACCATGCGGCCGAGGTTCATGGGATGAAAGCCGTCGACGTCTTTCTCGGGGCGGATAGCCTCGATGACCTTCTCGGGGTCGATGTGCTTGGGCAAAGGCAGCTGCACGATGAAGCCATCAACGGCGGCATTCTCGTTGAGCGCGGCTACCTGGGCGAGCAGCTCGGCCTCGGTAATATCGTCTTCGAAGCGCAGCAGGGTGCTGTCGTAGCCCACGCGCTCGCAGGCGAGCACTTTGTTGCGCACGTAGGTTTCGGAGCCGCCGTCGTGGCCCACGAGAATGGCGGCGAGGTGCGGCGCTTTGTGGCCGGCGGCTTTGCGCGTGGCGACCTCGGCGGCAATTTCAACTTTGATGTCTTCGGCGGTTTGCTTGCCGTCGATAAGGTGAGCGGGGGCGGGATGTGACATAAACTGGATAGTTGGGAAGTGACAGATAAAGGCCGGCTAGCGCACGGTAATGCCGGCCTGGGTGAGGTGCTGGTAGATGCTGGCCAGCAGCTCGCTTTTGAGGGCTTCCTCCTGGCGGATGTTATTTATCCAGAAAAGCACCTTGAGGTCGTAGCCGGCGGTGTTGACGCTGTTGAGCAGAATTTCGGGGGCGACTTTGTGCAGGGTGTCAGTGTTGGCCAGGATTTCCTCGCTGATGAGGCGGCGGGCCTGGTCGAGGTCGGTTTCGGGCCCCAGGCTCAGGCCCAGCTCGGTGCGAATGTGGTTGTTGCTGAGCGTCCAGTTGATAACGTGGCCCGAGAGCAGGTCGCCATTAGGCACGATGATTTCGGAGCCGGCCTGCGAAATGAGCTTGCTGGCCCGGATCCCGATATCCTTCACGCGCCCCGTCTTGCCATTCACCTCGATGTAGTCGCCGACCTGAAACGGCCGCTCAAAAATGAGGATAACGCCCGACACGAGGTTGTTGATAATATTCTGCAAGCCCAGGCCGATACCCACGCCCAGCGCCCCGAGCACAATGGCGATTTTATCGACCGGCAGCCCCGACGCCAGCGTAGCCAGGAACAAACCCACCACCAGGATGCCCAGCCGGATGGCCACCATCCAGGAGCCCTTGCGGTCGGTTTCGGCGTTGAAGTCGTCGTCGGCCTCGCCGAAGAAGTAGCCCACGTACTTCTGGAGCTGAATAGTGGCTAGCACAATGCTCACGAACAACAAAACATTACCCACCGTGAATGTAATGCTCCCCAACTGGTGCGGAGCGGTAAGCATGTGCTCGATGACGCGGTAAAAGAGATTGTAGAGATTAAGATTGGCGGTGAACAGCATCAGCCAGAGCACGCCCACTATGGCCGTCAGCGCCTTGCGCAGGCCACTCTCCATCTTGCCAAAGCTGAACCGCCCGCTGAAGCCGCCGGCCTGCCGGCTGCGCTGCACCTGAAGGTAAAAAGCCTCCGTAACCACGCGCACGAAGGCCGACAGCGCGACCACTTGCGTGAGGCCGAAGATGGCGGTGGTGGCAAACATTTTGGCCAGGCTCACCCGGCCGTAGGCGTTGGCGAGCAGGGCCAGCCCATTCAGCGCGATGAAGAGCAGCGCCACGGGCCGCACAAAGCCCGCCAGCAGCCGATGCTCCCGCAGGTAGCGCCAGAAGCGCCAGCCCAGCCCGGCCGCCGCCACGTTGAGCAGCAGCGCCGTCCAGCGCACGCCCAGCCCCGGCGCCCGCACCGCGTAGGCGAAGGTGAGCGCGAAGAACGCTCCCACGATGCCTAGCCAGTACCAAAACAACGGCCGCGGCCAGCTGCGCCAGCCCAGCGCCGTGAGCGTGACCAGCAGCAGCAGTTGCAGCAAGTCGGTGTAGGCCGCCGGGGCCTGCAAGTCGAAGAAGGGCGCCAGGCTAAAGACCACCAGCAGCGACGCGGCTACCGGCACCGGCCGCAGGTAGTGCAAGCGGTGCTCGGGTAGCTCAAGCGCCGCCGGGGCGGCCGGCTTGTCGGCGGCTTGGCGCAGCGTGCGAAAATTGCGAAATATCCAGCCAAAGAAGCCCAGCGCCAGTACCGCCATCCACACCCAGTAGTTCCAGTTTTCGACGAAGTAATAGCCGACCAGCGACCGCTGGGCGGCGTACGACTGGCGCACCAGCGCACTCGCCTGCTCATCGGCCTGGATGCTGGCCGGGCGCCACAGCGGCGGCAGCTCGGCCTGGCTGTTGCGCCGGTTGAAGCGGCCCATTTGCTCGCGCACCACATCCTGCAATTCCAGCACCTGGATGTAGCCGTCCGACACCCGCGTTTGCAGGCCGGTCACGGTTTGGCGGCTGCGGCGCAGCAGCTGGCTAGCCCGGTCCTCCTTGCTTTGGACGCGGGCCAAGGCGCGGCCCACGGCCGTGGTGATGGGCGGCCGGGCGGCCACCGGCGGGAGCTGCGTGCTCAGCGTGTCGAGGCGAGCCTGCATGGCAATCAACTGCTTGCCGCCCGCCGCCAGGGTGGTGCGCCACTCGCCCAGCCTGGTCTGCATGTCGGCCAGCAGCACGCGGTACATCTGGAGCTGCTTCACATCGACCACGTCGCCGTACTGGTCGAGGTTCTCGCGGATGGTTTCGAGGTTATCCTCCACCGTGGGCAGGTCGTCGCTCAGATCCTCCGTGTTGGTGGCGCGGCGCGCCGTGCCGTTGATGCGGCTGAGCACGAAATAAGCCCGCTCGACGCGCTGGGCGAGCGAGTCGGGCAGCACGGGCTGGGGCTGGTAATGGGCTTTGGCAGCAACGGGCTTTGGCGGCGCGGGTGCAGCGCACAGCGTACTAAAGCCGACCAGCAAATAGGCCAGCCAGCTATAAATTACTACATGTGAGAGTAGACGCATTGCAAATAAAGCTGTCTGGCTATAGGGCCATTGCACCAAACGCATAGTTAGCGTTTTCTGGTTGAGCTTAGAATAATCAGGTGTCACTTTCTAGCTTGCAGGGCCACTTTTTGGATTAGAATTCTTCAAAATCATTTGTGAATTGACCCAGTAGTTACCTTGATGCTTTTGCAATCCACTTCGTTAAGATTGTGCTAATAATCAATACTATATGGTTATTAGCTCAACCGCAGAAACGTTAACTACGTGTTTGGTGCAATGGCCCTAGTCTGGCTAGCGAAGGAAGCATTTGATCAAAGCTAGGACTTATGCAAAACCTGGTTGTCATTGCTTCGCTTCGCTCACAATGACAACCAGGTTTTGCGTAAGTCCTAAAAGCATTTCCTGCTGCTGAAGCTGTTTAGGAATCCCTAAAACTTATTTCAGAACGTCATACTCATCCGACGTTCTTTTCATTTCCTAAATGGCTTCACTATTAACCTAATAACCCTGGCCAGACGCTTCCTTCATCAGCCAGACAGCACAAAAAACGCGGCCCATTTCGGAGCCGCGTTTTTAAGTTATCAGTCAATCTTGAGCACCGCCAGAAAGGCTTCTTGCGGAATTTCCACCGAACCTACCGAGCGCATTCGCTTCTTACCTTCCTTCTGCTTTTCGAGCAGCTTGCGCTTGCGGCTGATGTCGCCGCCGTAGCACTTGGCAATTACGTTTTTGCGCAGGGCCTTCACGGTTTCGCGGGCGATGATTTTCTGGCCGATAGAGGCCTGGATGGCGATGTCGAACATCTGGCGGGGCAGCAGCTCGCGCAGCTTTTCGCAGAGGCGCTTGCCCCACTCGTAGCTCTTGGAGCGGTGCACGATGGCCGAGAGGGCGTCCACCTTCTCGCCGTTCAGCATCACGTCGAGCTTCACCATGTCCGACTCGCGGTAGCCAATCAGCTCGTAGTCGAGCGAGGCGTAGCCGCGGCTGATGGTTTTGAGCTTGTCGAAGAAGTCGAACACGATTTCCGACAGCGGCAGCTCGAAATTCATTTCCACGCGCTCGGAGGTCAGGTACGACTGGCCTTTGATGATGCCGCGCTTCTCCATGCAGAGCGTGATAATCGACCCTACGTACTCTGATGCGGTGATAATCTGCGCCTTGATGTACGGCTCCTCGATGAGCTTAATCAGATTGGGCTCCGGCATTTCCGAAGGCGCGTTGATGACGAGCTCCTGGTCCTTGGTGCCGATGGCGTGAAACTGCACGCTCGGCACGGTGGTAATCACCGTCATGTTGAACTCGCGCTCCAGGCGCTCCTGCACGATTTCCATGTGCAGCATCCCGAGAAAGCCGCAGCGGAAGCCGAAGCCCAGCGCCACCGACGTCTCCGGCTCCCACACCAGCGAGGCGTCGTTGAGCTGGAGCTTTTCCATGCTGCTGCGCAGCTCTTCGTACTCGGTGGTATCGACCGGGTAGATGCCGGCAAATACCATCGGCTTCACGTCGGCAAAGCCCTGGATGGCCTCCGGCGTGGGGTTGTGGACGTGGGTAATGGTATCACCCACCTTCACCTCCCGCGCCTCTTTAATGCCCGAGATGAGGTAGCCTACATTGCCAGCGCCCATTTCGGGGCGCGGCTCCTGGTTGAGGCCCAGGATGCCGATTTCATCGGCACCGTATTCCTTACCCGTGGCCATGAAGCGCAGCTTGTCGCCCTTGCGCATGGTGCCGTTTTTAATGCGGAACAGGACCTCAATGCCTCGGTAGGAGTTAAATACCGAGTCAAAAATCAGGGCCTGCAACGGCGCTTCGGGGTCGCCGACGGGCGCGGGAATGCGCTCACAGATAGCGTTCAGGATGGCTTCGATGCCAATGCCGGCCTTGCCCGAGGCGTGGATGATATCTTCGGGCTTGCAACCGATGAGGTCCACGATTTCGTCGGTTACTTCCTCCGGCATGGCGTGCGGCAGGTCGATTTTATTGAGCACCGGAATGATTTCCAGGTCGGCCCCGATGGCGAGGTAGAGGTTAGAAATTGTTTGGGCTTCAATGCCTTGCGAGGCATCCACAATCAGTAAAGCTCCTTCGCAAGCGGCGATGCTGCGGCTTACTTCGTAGCTAAAATCTACGTGGCCGGGGGTATCAATCAGGTTGAGCGTGTACACCTCCCCTTTGTAGGGAAACTGCATCTGGATGGCGTGGCTCTTGATGGTGATGCCGCGCTCGCGCTCCAGGTCCATGTTGTCGAGCAGCTGGGCCTGCATGTCGCGCTTGGCCACGGTGCTCGTGAACTCGAGGAGCCGGTCGGCCAGGGTGCTTTTGCCGTGGTCGATGTGGGCAATAATGCAAAAATTACGGATATTCTTCAACGGAGGGCGGTTTTATCGCATACGAAGATACGGCCTATTTGGGGCCGGCCGCATAGCCCAGGCTTAGGAATAGAAAGTCCCCGCTGGCCTCAACGGGGCGTTGTAGTACCTTTGAATAGTCAGAAATACGCCGCTTTTAGTCAAACCCGACTGGAAGCAGCGTGCTATTCCGCTCTCCCCATGCATCCCGCCCCCGCCGCCCCCTACAAGCCTAAAAACCACGTTCGTATCGTCACGGCCGCCGCGCTGTTTGATGGGCACGACGCGGCT
>CAZERY010000069.1:0-829 GCA_964514915.1 uncultured Hymenobacter sp. | reverse complement strand
ATTGCCATCACCAGCTACCAGGGCGGGCACAACGAGTACTTCAAGTACATGTTTAACCTCTTGAAGGAGCGCGGCGCGGGCCACATCAAAATCTTCGGCGGCGGCGGCGGGGTGATTTTGCCGTCAGAAATCGCCGAGCTGCAAGGCTACGGCATCACCCGCCTCTACTCGCCCGATGATGGCCGCTCGATGGGCTTGCAAGGCATGATTAACGACTTGCTGGAACAGAGTGACTTCCCCACGGGCGAGAAGCTGAACGGCGAAGTCTCGCACCTCAAGGAAAAAGATGCCCGCAGCATCGGCCGCTTGATTTCGGCAGCGGAGAACTTCCCCGAAGAGTTTGAGCGGATCAAGAGTCAGTTAGTGGCTGATTTCCAGCAGCAAGGCGACCAAGCAGCAGCGGCTGGCACACCCGAAACCGCCCAGGCACCAGGCACTAAGCACCAAGCACCAATACTAGGCATTACCGGCACGGGCGGCGCGGGCAAGTCGTCGCTGGTCGATGAGCTGGTGCGCCGCTTCCTGCTCGACTTCCCCGAGAAGACGCTGGCCATCATCTCCGTAGACCCCAGCAAGCGCAAAACCGGCGGCGCGCTGCTTGGCGACCGCATCCGCATGAACGCCATCAACTCGCCCCGCGTGTACATGCGCTCGCTGGCCACGCGCCAGAGCAACCTCGCGCTCAGCCGCTACGTGCAGGACGCGGTGGACGTGGTAAAGGCCGCCGACTTCGACCTCATCATCTTGGAAACCAGCGGCATTGGCCAGTCCGACACCGAGATTATCGAGCACTCCGACGTGAGCCTCTACGTGATGACGCCCGAGTACG
>CAZERY010000068.1:0-15197 GCA_964514915.1 uncultured Hymenobacter sp. | reverse complement strand
GAACAGGTATAAGCCTTCAATGTTTTGGCTAACAAGCAATAACAACTCTAGTAGAGTTAAATTACCAACGTAACGGGGATACTTTCTTAATTGGATATCAGGAATTTAAATTTGCAAAGGAGAAAGTTAAACTTACCCCTTTTATAAATTGGGATAAAATAGTAGAACAGCTTTCCACTAAATTTAGAACGAGGTTCTTGATTGCTGAGGATAGCACAGGTAGAATTTCAGAGGAAAATGGTTTTTTACAGTTGAATATTAATAATTCTGTAGGTAGGCATTTCGCTAATGTCTGGTTTTCATTAGAATTGGAATCCACATTAGCAGTCCTAATCCATATAGGGCCATTGCACCAAACACGTAGTTAACGTTTCTGCGGTTGAGCTAATAACCATATAGTATTGATTATTAGCACAATCTTAACGAAGTGGATTGCAAAAGCATCAAGGTAACTACTGGGTCAATTCACAAATGATTTTGAAGAATTCTAATCCAAAAAGTGGCCCTGCAAGCTAGAAAGTGACACCTGATTATTCTAAGCTCAACCAGAAAACGCTAACTATGCGTTTGGTGCAATGACCCTATAATCCATATTCCAGGTTTGAGAGGTGCGCCTAAGCGAAGTTATTTGGCAACAACTTTTCAAAACCAAATAAAAGGCACCTTCGATCTCTACGCTGCCGGCACTGTCAGCCAATGGCAACAGCAAAACAATACCGAAGCCCTCACCCAACTAAACAATTACCTCCAACGCCTTGGCCTCACCAATTCCGTCACGGCAAAGGTTAAAAACGCCAACGAAGTAGAGCTAAGCGTCAACCGCCTGCCCGCCGCCAGCAAAACCAAGCCCAGGAAAGCCGACATGGTGAACATCGCCGACGTCGGCATCGGCGTGTCGCAGGTGCTGCCGATACTGGTGGCGCTCATCGCGGCGCAGGGGGGGCAGATTGTGTACGTGGAGCAGCCCGAGCTACACCTGCACCCCCGCGCCCAGGTGGCGATGGGCGAGCTACTGGCCGAAGCTGCCAACCGGGGCGTGCGCGTAATCGTGGAAACGCACAGTAGCCTGCTGCTGCTGACGGTGCAGACACTGATCGCGCAGGGCAAAATTGCGAATACCGACGTGGGCCTGCACTGGTTTACGCGCAATGCGAAGGGCGCGACAGAGGTGCAATACGTGCAGCCCGACGAGGACGGGGCGTATGGCGAATGGCCCGAAGACTTCAGCGAAATAGAGCTGAAAGCTCAGGATGCGTACCTCACGGCGGTAGGTTTGCGGCAGTTTGGGGAGGCCGCGCAATGAGGCTACCAGCTACCTCCCGCCGCTTGGTAGTAGATACCAATGTGGCCCGCTCGGCGAGCGAGAGCCAGCACCCGATTTCGGATGCCTGCCGCCAAGTATTGGATGCGATGACCACCGGGCAACACCGCGTAGTGCTGTCCAAAACTCAGTATTGGGAGTGGCAAAAGCATCAATCAGGGTTTGCTAAAAACTGGCTGGCCCGGATGATGGGTAAGAAGCTGTATGTAGTGCTAAATCCTGAGGCTGATAGTGGCCTAACCGACCGCATTTATAGGTTAGAATGCACCGAGAAAACGCGTAAAGAAATGCTCAAAGATGTGCATTTGCTCGAAAGCGCATTGGCTACCGACCACGCCGTAGTGTCACAGGAAACCAACGTATTGGCGCTATTCACGACGCATACCGAAGCATTGGGCATTCCGCGAGCGGTAGCTTGGGTAAATCCAGCGGAGAATGTTACCGCTTGTATTACTTGGATTGAGAATGGCGCGCCTGTGGAAAAAGCGCGCAGCATTCCGCCTAGAGCTTAATACGCTTGTCCTCCTACGCAATCAGTCTATGAAACTTCGCTACTTGCCCTTGCTAGCGCTAGCCCTCCCGGCCTGCACCAGCAACTCTACCAAAACCACCACCGACCAAGCCGCCGGCTCCGCCGATACGCGGCTCGACCGCTTCAAAAACCAGTTTATTCTGGCCTTTTGGCGGCTAAAGCCCGACTACGCGGCCTCGCAGGGCTTTCATACCTACGACTCGCTGCTCGTGATTCCGGACGCTGCGCAGCGGCAGCGCGAGGCGGCGTTTACGACCCAAAACCAGCGGGCGCTGGCGTGCTTTGCGCTCGACAGCCTCTCGCCCAGCAACCAGATCGACTACCAGCTGCTCGCCAACCAGTTGCAGTCGGCGCGCTGGTACGCCGACACGCTGCGCAGCTGGCAGTGGAACCCCGCCGAGTACAACCTCGGGGCCAGCGTGGGCGACCTGCTCACTGGCCGCCACTACCCGCTGGCGCGCCGCCTGCGCAACATTTCCGACAAGATTGCGGGCGCGGCGGCCTACTACGCGGCGGCGCAGGCCAACGTCAGCCACCCCACCCGCGAGCACCTCGCCCTGGCGGTGCAGCAAAACCAGGGCGGCCTGGCCGTGTTTGGCGCGGCCCTGGCCGACTCGGTGCGGAAGTCAACCCTGAGCGCGGCCGAAAAGCAGGTGCTGGCCCAGCGCATTGCGGGGGCGCAGGCGGCGGTGACTGGCTACGTCGGTTTTCTGAATAAGCAGCTGACTAGTACCAAGGTCTTTCGCTCGTTTCGCATCGGCAAGGCACTTTTTGACCGGAAATTTGCCCTCGATATTCAGTCACGCTACTCGGCCGGGCAGGTGCTGAAGCTGGCCCAGCAGCACCAGGCCGACCTGCTGCACGACATGGGCCGGCGGGCGGCGCGGCTCTTCCCCAAGTACTGCGTGGGCCAGCCAGCGCCCACCGATACCTTGCAGCTCATTCGCCAAGTCATCGACCAGCTGACGCTGAAGCACGCCCCGCGCGAGGGCTTCGTAGCCGCCGTGAAGCGCCAGATTCCGGCCCTCACCAAGTTTGTGGACGACCACCAGCTCCTGACCCAGGACCCCACCAAGCCGCTGGTAGTGCGCGAAACGCCGGGCTATATGCGCGGCAGCGGGGCGGGCGCCAGCGTGAGCGCCCCCGGCCCCTACGACACCAAGGCCAACACCTACTACATTCCGGGGCACTACACGCAGCTCGTGTACGCCAACCGCTCGCCCTCGCTGGTCAAGAGCATCTTCGGCAACGGCGCCATGATCGAGGGCTGGGCCGTGTACTCGGAGCGCATGATGCTCGAAAGCGGCTACGGCAACAACAGCGACGAAATCTGGCTGCTCTGGGACAAGTGGAATATGCGCTCGACCCTCAACGCGGTGGTCGATAACCTCATCCAGACCCGGCAGGCTAGCGAGCAGGACGTAGTAGCGCTGCTCATGGGCGCCGGCTTCCAGGAAGAAGCCGAGGCCCGCAACAAGTGGCACCGCGCCACCCTGAGCCAGGTGCAGCTCAGCTCGTACTTTACGGGCTACACCGAAATCGTAGCTCTGCGCCAGGAAGTGCAGCAGCGCGAAGGCGCGGCCTTCCACCTCAAGAACTTCAACGAGCAATTCTTGAGCTACGGCAGCGCACCGGTTAAATATATTCGCACCCTAATGCTGCGGCGTTAGCGTAGCTTTGGAGTCGCGGTACCGTAGCGCGGACTTTCAGGCCGCGAGTTGCCAGGCCTGCTTGGCGGACTGAAACCTGGCCGTACCCTGACTCCGTAATCGCGCTAAGTAAGCTTTTAGTGCCCGAACCTTTGCCCCGATTACTGGTTTTAGCTGCCATTCCCCAAGCTTTTATATTATGACTGAAGAAGCCCGCCGACAAGTAGTAGATACCGATGATGACCACCTGCGCCGCCTCACGCACGAGCACCTGAAGGTATTTGCCAAATTTACGTCCGAAAACTGCGCCGTCTGCGAAGCGCTAACACCGCCCTTCGCCAGGTTTGTGGACGACCCGCAAAACGCGGGGATTCTTTTCGTGCGCCTCGACACCGACCAAAACCCGGTGGCCAAGAAGCTGATGCAGCAGAAAGTAGCGCCCTTCTTCGTGAGCTACTGCCAAGGCCGCCTGCTCGAGTGCGACGCCCTCACCAGCGAGGCCGAAGTAACGGCCCAGCTCGACCGCCTGCGGGCCTTTGTGCCAGTGGCGGGCTAACCCATTTTTACTCTGCTCAACGTCATGCTACCTGCTCGGTGGCGTGACGTTTTTGCGTAGAGTTCACCCCCTGGCAATTTTCCGAGTAGTGGTGCCGTAGCGCGGGCTTTTAGTTCGCGATGCAGTTGGCCGTACGGACTTGCGGATTGAAAGTCCGCGCTACTACGTGGCCGCACCTTGACTTCGAAACCGATCTAAGCTTCGTTCGTTTGTTCTTTCTACTTTCTAAGCTTCTGGACTTTGTGCTGCTACCGGCCGTGTGGCTGGTGGCCCTGCTGCTGGGCGCCCTCGTGGCCCAGCCAGGTAGCCGGGCCCAGCGCCGCTGGCTGCGGGCCACGGCGCTGCTCGTGCTCCTCGGCACCAACAATGCGCTGGTCAACGAAGCCCTGCTGGCCTGGGAAAAGCCGCCCGTGGCGCTAGCCAGCCTGGCCCCGGCCGATGCGGCGGTGCTGCTCACGGGCGTGGCCCTCGGCGATAAGTCGCCGCCCGACCGCGTGTACCTGGGCTGCGGCGCCGACCGCTTCACCAACGCGCTGTGGCTCTACCGGGCCGGGCGGGTGCGGCGCATCATCATCTCGGGTGGTTCGGGGGCGGTGCTGCGCGTGGCGGGCACCGAGGCGAGCGGCCTGTACACGCTGCTGCTCCTAAGCGGGGTCCCCGACTCGGTTATCCTGGTGGAAGAGCGCAGCCGCAATACCCGCGAAAATGCGCTCTTTACCAAAGCGCTGCTGGCCAAGCACCCGGATATCAAGTCGTTGGTGCTCGTGACGTCGGCCTTCCACGAGCGGCGGGCCCAGGGCTGCTTTGCCAAAGTAGGTTTGCACCCGCAGCTTTTCCCGGCCGATTTTCGGTCCACCGACCGCCGCTACCTGCCCGACTACTGGCTGCTGCCCGCCGCCGATGCCCTTAGCCGCTGGAGCCTGCTGCTGCACGAAATGGCCGGCTACCTGGTGTACCGGGTGGGGGGCTACTGCTAGCCAGCGGCGGGGCTACTCCGTTTTGGCGGGGCTCGGCTGCGGCTCTTTGGCAATCCAGATGGACTTCTGGTTTACAAATTCACGGAGGCCGAGGTAAGAAAGCTCGCGGCCGTAGCCCGATTTCTTAATCCCGCCAAAAGGCAACTCGGGCATGGACTTTACCAGGCCGTTGAGGAAGACGGCCCCGCTTTCGAGCTGCCGGGCCAGGGCCTCACCCCGGACCGGGTCGCGGGTCCACACGGCGGCGCCCAGGCCAAATTCCGAGTCGTTGGCCAGCGCCACGGCGTGGGCTGCGTCGCGGGCGGTGAGCACCAGCGCCACCGGCCCAAACAGCTCCTCGGTGTAGGCCCGCTGGCCTTTTTTAACGTTGGTCAGAATGATGGGAGCAAACTGCGTGGCGCCGGGCCGGGGCTGGCCGCCGGCCAGCGCCACCCGGGCGCCCTGCCGCACCGAGTCGGCCACCTGCTGGCTAAGCGTGTCGGCCAGGTCGGGGCGGGCGAGCGGGCCGTAGTCGGTGGCTTCGTCGAGCGGGTCGCCGTAGCGCAACTTTCCCAGGTGGCCTTTGAGCAGCCGCACGAACTCAGGCTGCACCGTTTTCTCGACGATAAAGCGCTTGGCCGCGATGCAGCTCTGGCCGGCATTGAGCATGCGGGAGTGGGCAGCGGTTTGGGCGGCGAGCGGCAGGTCGGCATCGGCCAGCACGATAAACGGGTCGGAGCCGCCCAGCTCCAGCACGGCTTTCTTGAGGTGCTGTCCGGCGGCGGCGGCCACGGCTACGCCCGCCCGCTCCGAGCCGGTGAGCGTCACGGCGGCCACGCGGCGATCGGCTAGCAGCTGCGCCACGGGCTCATTTTCAATAAGCAACGTGCGGAAGGCCGGCGGCGGCAAGCCCGCGTCGTGAAAAATCTTTTCGAGCGCCAGCGCGCACTGCGGCACGTTGGGCGCGTGCTTGAGCAGCCCCACGTTGCCAGCCATAAGGGCGGGCGCGGCAAAGCGCACTACCTGCCAGAGCGGAAAATTCCAGGGCATGATGGCCAGCACCACGCCCAGCGGCGCGTGGCTGATAAAGCTGCGGCCCGCATCGGTGGCCACGATTTCGTCGGCCATGAAGGCTTCGGCGTGCGTGGCGTAGTAGTCGCAGCAGGTGGCGCACTTTTGGGCTTCGGCGCGGCCATCGCGCAGCGGCTTGCCCATTTCGAGGGCCATGAGGTGGGCCAGCGCTTCCTGGCGCTCGCGCAGCAGCGCGCCGGCCCGGCGCACGATGGCTGCGCGCTCGGCAAACGAAGTAGCGCGCCACTGGGCGGCCGCCCGGTGTGCCTGGCCCAGGATGCGCGCAGTTTTAACCCAGGAGAAAGCCGCAAAGCGGCGCAGCTGGCGGCCGGTATAAGGATTGACGGATGCGATGGCCATAGGGAAGAATAAGGAGCGACTAAAAGCGCTGCGTACCGTAATAGTCCAAACCAGCTAGCCGGCTGTGAAGTTGTACCACCTGCCAGCCAGCTGCGTAGCGATGGCATTCCCGTAGAAAACTCGACAGCTTCCACTACTTTCGCCCAGAGTTACCGAACGTTTCGGTTGGCTTCTCTGGTTTAGCCCCGTCGCCCTCCCCGTGCCCGACCTCCCCCTTATTTCCACCCCCACTGCCGCCGAAGCGGCACTGGTCACGCGCCTGCGGGCCCGCGACCAGTCGGCCATGACCGAGTTTTACGACCGCTATTCGGCGGCTCTCTACGGCGTCATCCACCGCATCGTGAAAGCCGACGACGAGAGCGAGGATGTGCTCCAGGAAGCACTCGTCAAAATCTGGCACTCGATGGAGAGCTACGACACCACCAAAGGCCGCCTGTTTACCTGGGTGGTGAATATTAGCCGCAATTTGGCGATTGACAGAATCCGCTCGCGGCAGCACCGCGTAGGTGCCAAAACCCAGGGAATCGACGATAGCTTGGCCGCGCAGCGGCAGGCCGCCCCGGTTACCTTCCGCCCCGAGCACCTTGGCTTGCAAGAAATTACCAAGCAACTAGTGCCCGAGCAGCGACAGGTTATCGACTTGCTCTATTTCGGCGGCTTCACCCAGAGCGAAGCGGCCGAAGAACTCAACTTGCCACTTGGCACTGTGAAAACCCGGGCTCGCACCGCGCTGAAGGTCCTCGCCAAACTTATCCGCTAACTGTGTCAATTCGTACTCCCGTGGAAGATTTCCAAAATTATATAGAATCAGGCCGCCTCGAGCAATACGCGCTCGGCGAGCTGAACGCCGCCGGCCAGGCCGAGGTCGAGGCGTGGGCCCAGCGCTCGCCCGCCGTGCGCCAAGAACTCGACGAGTTGTTAGCCGGCGTGGGCGTATTTGCCGAAGCCCACGCCCTCACGCCACCCGCCGGCCTGCGCGAGCGGGTGCTGGGCCGCGTGCTAGCCGAAATAGCTACCCCCGTGGCCGCCGAAAACCCGATAACCGCCGCCCCAACCATGCGCGTTTCGGCCTCTAATCCGCAAAACCAACCGGTGGCCGCCCCGATGGCGCCCACTGCTAGCCGCAGTGGCTGGGCCATCGCCGCCTCCGTAGCCCTGGTGCTGAGCTTGGCCGGTAACGCCCTGCTTTACAGCCGCTGGCAGCAGGCCAATACCGACCTGGTAGCCGCCCAAAACAGTCAGGCGCAGTTTGCCGCTACGTCGCAGGTAAATGAGCGCCGCTACCAAACTGAAACTGAACAGCTAAGCGAGCAGCTGCACGTGCTGCGCTCGCCCAATGAGTTTAAGCTAGTAGCCCTGGCGGGCACGCCGGCCCACCCCGCGGCCCGCGCCCGCGTGCTATTCAGCCAAGCGACCCACCGCGTGTACGTCGATGTGCAGCAGCTCCCCGCCCTGCCCGCCGGCAAGCAATACCAGCTCTGGGCCCTCAACAACGGCAAGCCGGTCGATGCTGGAGTGCTGGCCGCCAATACGGCGGCGGGCGCCAGCCTCCAGCACATGAAAGATATCGCGAGTGCCCAGGCATTTGCCATGACGGTGGAGCCCACCGGCGGCAGCGCCGGCCCCACGCTCACAACCATGACGGTAATCGGCAATATTTAAGGCCGTTGCAGTAAGCGGTTGATTGTAACCGGAAGCTTTCGGTGGCCAGTTGGCCGGCCGAAAGCTTCCGGTTAACTTTTAAGGTGAAAGTGGGGTTTAGCCAGTAATTCCCCTCCCTTCTTTATGCACGGCACCATTCTGACATTGCTCAAGCGCTACGTCCAAACGCAATACGACCACAGCACCTGGGTGAAGCTAGTAGAGCTATCGGGGCTTGAAAGCGGCGATTTCAGCCACAAGGAGGTGTACCCCGATGAGCACCTGTACGAGCTGGTGGGCCAAGCTGCCGAGATGACGGGCATTCCGGCTGGTGAGCTGCACGAGAAGTTTGGCGAGTATCTCGTGCCCGACCTCATGTACATGTACCAGAAGTACTTGGACCCCGACTGGCGCACGCTCGACATGCTCGAGCATACCGAGAATACCATGCACTACCAGGTGCGCAAGCAGCACGTCGACAATGCCCCACCCGTGCTGCAAGTCACGCGCCTCAACGCCAACGAGCTGCTGATTGACTACGTGTCGGCGCGCCGGATGGGCGGGCTAGCCGTGGGCATCGTGCGCGGCGTGGCCGCCTATTACGACGAGGCCGACCGTATCGACGTGATGCCCACCACCAGCGAAAACGGGGAGCGCGTGCAAATCCACGTGCGCCGCAACTAAGCCGGCTGGTTCTTAAGACTCACCACAAAAGCCGACTGACTAGCTGCCTAAGTGCCGCTGGTCAGTCGGCTTTTGACATGCCTAGAAAAGGCGCGGCTGCATGGGCCGGCCGGGGCCGCCGGCTTGGTAGTCGTCGCTGTCGGCTTCATTCTCATCATCGTCCTCTTCTTCTGGCTCTTGGGCTTCGGTTTCCTCTTCGTCTGCTTCTTCATCGAGCGAGTCGAAGACGCGGTCGAGCGAGGCTTCGGCGTGGCGCAGCTTGTGGCGGCACAGGCGAATAAGCTCGGCCGAGCGTTCGGCGCGCGTCGTGAGGTCATCGACATCTACCTGGTCAGTTTCGAGGCTGCGCAGGATGGTTTCCAGCTCTTGGATGGCTTCGTTGTAGGTCACTTTTTGGTTAATTATGAACTGCTGTTACGCACGACCCACGTCAGCTTGCTGGAAATGACCTCCAGGAGAGCAGAAAAAGCCTGTTTCCAGCAGACTGGCTCAGGTGCTGCGTAACATCAGTTATGAATTCAAAATTATGAACTATGAGTTGGGGGCGAAATAGCTTGATTTAGGGTGGGCTGCTGGCGCAAAATGCGGTTTTCGAGCCGCAAGCTGCTCAACTCATAATTCATAATTTTGAATTCATGCTTTTTAAGGGCTCGCTCCAGCCCGCGCTGCACCAGAAAGCGCTGGCGCAGCAATTGCTCGCGCCGCCGCTGGTGGTGGCGGGCAAAGCGGCGCAGCACCGTGCGCGAGCGCCGGCGGAGGCGCTGCTCCTCGCGGGTGAGTGCGCGGCGGGCGGCCTGGGGCAAGGTGTAGCGGTAGCTTGCGAGGTGCTGGGCCAGCTGGCGCAAGTGTTGGCGCGGGGCCTGGGTAGCCTGGTGGCTGCGCTGGGCCAGCGTATTCTGGGCCTGGCGCAGCTGCTGGCGGGCCGCTGCGCGGGAGTGGTCGGCTAGCCGCTGCAAGTGGGCGTGGTGCCGGGCCAGGTGCTGGCGGCTGCGGTCGGCCACACGGTCGGCTAGCTCCAGCAGCAAGCCTTCGAGGCGCGCCAGCCGCTCGACCAAAAAAGCCGCCACGGCCGTGGGCGTTTTGAGGGCGCGGTGGGCCACCAGGTCTACCACCGCCTCGTCGCGCTCGTGGCCGATGCCTGTAAGCACGGGCAGCGGGAAAGAGGCCACCGCCGCCGCTAGTCCATACTCGTCAAAAGCCAGCAAATCAGTCTTCGAGCCACCACCCCGGATGATAACGACCACCTCAAACTGCCCCCGGCGCGGCCGGATGGCGTCGAGGGCGGCGCGGATGCTAGCCGGCGCATCTTCGCCCTGCATAAGGGCCGGAAACAGCGTGAGGGCGAAGTCGTAAGGAGCTTCTTCGAGCTGCCGCACAAAGTCTTGAAAACCCGCGGCGGTAGGGGAGGAGATGACGGCTAGCCGCTGCGGGCCGAGCGGCAGCGCGAGCTCCTGCTGGCGTTCGAGCAGGTCTTTTTCGGCTAGCCGGCGCAGGGTAGCCAGGCGCAGGCGGGCCAGCTCGCCCACGGTGTAGCTGGGGTCGAGGGCCAGCACATCGAGCGAAAAGCCATACTGCTCGTGAAACGTCACCTTTACGCGCAGCAGCAGGCGCAGGCCGGGGCGCAGCTCCTGGCCGGTAGCCTCGGCAAAGGCGGGCGCGATTTGCTGGTAGCGGCTGCCCCAGAGTGTAGCCCGTGCCTGCGCCGTGAAGCCCAGCGCCTCGGCCCCGGCGGCCGGCTCGGTGAGGGTAAGGTAGCAGTGGCCGCCCGGCTGGCGCGGGCGGGTCATTTCGGCCACTTCGGCCACCACCCAGTAGCTATCGGGAAAGCGGTGGTGCAGGGCGGCCCGCACCTGCGTCAGCAGGGCCCCCAGGCTGAGCGGGGCGGCCGGCTCGGTGGGGGCAGGGGCGGCATGGCGAGGATAAAGCGGCATGGCACGAAGGTACGGCGGGCGTCAGGGTGGAGGTGGAGCTAGGCTCGGTGGCTACGCCCGCCACGGTACACCCCACCTGTACACCAACTGTAAAACTGCTTTAAATAGCACTTACCGGAGAGCCAACCAGTGTTTTGGCTAGGTGGAAGCTGGCGGCCACCCGAGTAGTTGGTTGGCCAGCACCGCTTAACTTGCGCGTCTCAATCCTAGTAGTTACCCATCCACGTGTTCCTTTTTATGTCAAAAATTTCCCGTTACCAGCGGGGCGCGGCGGTGGCCGTGGCGGCGCTGGGCCTGGCCGTGAGCTCCCCGGCGCTGGCACAAACCACGGCGTCGGCTGGCGTGGGCATCAACCCGGCCAACATCGACCCTTCGGTAGCGCCCTGCAACGACTTCTTTCACTACGCCTCGGGCAACTGGCTCAAAAACAACCCGGTGCCCGCCGCCGAAAGCCGCTGGGGCAGCTTCAACGAGCTGGCCGACCGCAACAACGCCACGCAAAAAGCCATCCTGGAAGAGCTGGCGCGCAACTCGGCCTCGGCGGCTAAGGGCAGCAACGCCCAAAAGGTGGGCGATTTCTACGCCGCCGCCATGGACACGGTAGCCATCGAAAAGGCCGGCCTGACTTACCTCAAGCCTTCCCTCGACCGCATCGCGGCCATCAAGACACTGCCCGACATGCAGAAGTTTTTGGCCGACCCCCGGGCCCAGGCTGGCAGCGTGTGGTTTGATGCGAGCGTGGGCCAGGACGAGAAAATCAGCACCCAGTACGCGGTGCAGTTTTACCAAGGCGGCCTTACGCTGCCCAACCGCGACTACTACCTCAAGGAGGATGCGCGCTCCAAAACCATCCGGGCCGCGTATCAGACGTACTTGATAAACACCTTCAAGCGCCTCGGCGATAGCGAAGCCGCCGCCACGGCCAACGCCGCCACGGTCATGCGCCTCGAAACGCGCCTGGCCAAGGCGAGCAAAAGCCCCGTGGACCTGCGCGACCCGCAGGCCAACTACCACAAGCTGACGGTTGCCCAGGCCACCAAGGAGTTTCCAAACCTCGACTTGCCGCTCATGCTGAAGGAATACCACCTCAGCGCGGCGAAGGAAATTATTGTGGGTCAGCCCGCTTTCCTCAAGGAAGTGAGCACCATGCTCGCCAGCGAGCCCATCGCCGACCAGCGCGAGTACCTGCGCTGGCACCTGGTGAGCAGCGTGACCTCGGCCCTGCCAAAGGCCTACGGCGACGAGGCATTTCGCTTCTCGCAGGTGCTGACGGGGGCCAAGCAGCAGCAGCCCCGCTGGAAGCGCATGCTGCGCGCTACTGATGGCGCGCTGGGTGAGGCTTTCGGCCAGCTGTACGTCGATAAAGCCTTCTCGCCGGCTGCCAAGGCGCGCGCCAAGGAGATGATCGAAAACCTGCGTAAGGCCTACGCCGAGCGCATTATGGCCACCGACTGGATGAGCGCCGCTACCAAGAAGGAAGCCTTGGTGAAGCTCAACGCCTTCGTGGTAAAAATCGGCTACCCCGATAAGTGGAAAGACTATTCCAAGCTCAGCATCAACCGCCAGAGCTACTTGCAGGATGTGCTGGCCGCCCGCACCTGGGCCGGTGAGGACAACCTCAGCAAGTTTGGCAAGCCGATCGACCGCACCGAGTGGGGCATGACGCCGCCCACCGTGAATGCCTACTACAACCCGCCGATGAACGAGATTGTGTTCCCGGCTGGCATCTTGCAGGCGCCGTTTTACGACCCCAAGGCCGACGATGCGGTAAACTACGGCGGCATCGGCGCCGTGATCGGCCACGAAATGACCCACGGCTTCGACGACCAGGGCCGGCAGTACGACTCGAAGGGCAACCTGCGCGACTGGTGGACCAAGGAAGATGGCGACAAGTTCAACGCCAAGGCCGCGATGGTGGGCAAGCAGTACGACGCCTTCTCGCCCCTCGACTCGGTGCACGTAAATGGCCAGCTCACGATGGGCGAAAACCTGGCCGACCTCGGCGGCCTCACCATCGCCTACCAGGCTTTCCAGAAAACGGCGCAGGCCAAGGCTGGCAAAAGCATCGACGGCTTCTCGCCCGACCAGCGCTTCTTCCTGGCCTGGGGCCAGATCTGGCGCACGAACATTCGCCCTGAGGCAGCCCGCCAGCAAGTGCTCACCGACCCGCACTCGCCGGCGCAGTTTCGCACCAACGGCCCGCTCATGAACATGCCCGAGTTTTATAAGGCCTTCGGCTGCAAGCCCACCGACAAGATGGAGCGCCCCACGGCCGAGCAGGCGCGCATCTGGTAGCAACGTAAGCTAGTTTAGCGCAGCTTCGGAGTTTGGGTACGGCCTGGTCCGACGGCGGTAAGCCGTCGGACCGGGCCGGATGTTGCCTACGGAATCGCGCTAGGCAGCTTTAAACATTACCCCTGGTGCAACCGTGAAAGCTAGCCGGCATCTATTACGGCGACGCTAGTTTACATTCATCTCCCAACCATAGCACTCTCATGTCCTCTATCACTATCTCGCGGTTGGCGCTGGCTACGCTGGGCCTCGGCGGCCTCGCGGCGGCCACCGCTTTTGGGCCGCCAATTAAGCCCACGCCGCCCCAGCAGGGGGTGGGCATCAACCTCGCCAACATCGACCAGTCGGTGAGCCCGTGCGACGATTTTTATCACTATGCCAATGGCAACTGGCTCAAGAGCAACCCCGTGCCGGCGGCCGAAACCCGCTGGGGTGCTTTTAACGAGCTAGCCGACCGCAACATCGCCGTCGAGAAGCGCATCTTGGTGAAAGCCTCGGCCGACCGCTCGGCCAAGGCCGGCTCGAACGAGCAGAAGGTGGGCGATTTCTACGCGGCAGCCATGGACTCGGCGGCTATCGAAACCGCGGGCCTGATGTACTTGCAGCCGCGCCTCAAGCAAATCGAAGACCTCAAGAGTCTGGGCGATGTGCAGCAGTATATGGCCGACCCCAGGTCATATGGTACGGGCTGGTATAGCTTCGGCGTGAGCCAGGATAGCAAGAACAGCACCCAGTATGCCGTGCGCATGGGCCAGGGCGGGCTGGGCCTCGGCGACCGCGACTACTACCTCAAGGACGACGGCCGCTCGAAGACCATCCGGGCCGCCTACAAGGCATACATGACCAGCATCTTCCAGCTGCTGGGCGATGCGCCAAGCCTGGCCGCCACCAACGCCGACGCCGTGCTGGCCCTCGAAACCAAGATGGCCCAGGCCAGCCGGAGCCGCGTAGACCTGCGCGACCGCCTCAAAAACTACAACAAGGTGACCGTGGCCCAGGCCACCAAAGACTACCCCAGCCTGAACCTGCCGCTGGTGCTGAAGGAAAGTGGCCTCGGCAGCGCCCAGGACCTCATCATCGGCCAGCCCGAGTACCTGGCGGCCGCCAACGAGCTAATGGCCAACACGCCCATCGCGGTGCAGCAGCAGTACCTGCGCTGGCACCTGGTGGAGGGCGTGACCTCGGCCCTGCCCCAAGCCTATGGCGACGCCAGCTTCCGCTTTACGCAGGTGCTCACGGGGGCCAAGCAGCAGCAGCCCCGCTGGAAGCGTGCCCTGCGCGCTACTGATGGCGCGCTGGGCGAGGCCTTCGGCCAGCTCTACGTGGATGAGGCCTTTAGCCCGGCGGCTAAGGCGCGCGCCAAGCAGATGGTCGAAAACCTGCGCCAGGCCTACGCCGAGCGCATTATGGCCACCGACTGGATGAGCGCCGCCACCAAGAAGGAGGCCATCCAGAAGCTCAATGCCTTCGCTGTCAAAATCGGCTACCCCGATAAGTGGAAGGATTATTCGAAGCTGAAAATCACCCGCGCGAGCGCCTTGCAAAACCTGTTTGCCACCGCCGAGTGGCGCACCCAGGACAACCTTAAGAAATTTGGCAAGCCCATCGACCGCGGCGAGTGGGGCATGACGCCGCCCACCGTGAACGCGTACTACAACTCGAGCATGAACGAGATTGTGTTCCCAGCCGGCATTCTCCAGCCGCCATTCTACGACCCCAAGGCCGACGACGCGGTGAACTACGGCGGCATCGGCGCCGTGATCGGCCACGAAATGACCCACGGCTTCGATGACCAGGGCCGCCGCTCGGATGCCAAGGGCAACCTGCGTGACTGGTGGACCAAGGAAGACAACGAAAAATTCACGGCCAAGGCCGACATGGTGGGCAAGCAGTACGAAGCTTTCTCGCCCCTCGACTCGGTGCACGTAAACGGCAAGCTTACCATGGGCGAAAACCTGGCCGACATCGGCGGCCTCACCATTGCCTACCAGGCTTTCCAGAAGACGCAGCAGGCCAAAGCCGGCCAGAAAATCGACGGCTTCTCGCCCAACCAGCGCTTCTTCCTGGGCTTTGCCCAAATCTGGCGCGCCAACCAGCGCCCCGAGGCCCTGCGCCAGCAAATCCAGACCGACCCGCACTCGCCCGGCATGTACCGCACCAACGGCCCGCTCATGAACATGCCCGAGTTTTACGAGGCCTTCGGC
>CAZERY010000067.1:0-15204 GCA_964514915.1 uncultured Hymenobacter sp. | reverse complement strand
TGGATTGTGAGCGGCGACAAGTTCTACACCACCAACTTTATGGACAACTACACGCCCTACGGGCAAATTTTGCGTCCTACGTTCGAGTTCAAAGACAGCCGCACCTGGAGCTACGCCATCGGCCGGGGCTGGAACCTAGTGACGCTTGCCAACAACGGCTCGCGCTTCAATGCCATGATGCGCGCCGAAGTTGATGCCTATAAGTAAGGCCCGTTAATCCGGGCATCATCCTAAAGATCTGCTACTAAAAAAGGCTACTCAATTGAGTAGCCTTTTTTAGTAGCAGATCTTCTTGTTTTTGACAACTCAAGTGAGGGTAAAACTCAAACAAGCTTTTATTGGGCAACTCGAACGGCAATTTCTACGCGCCGGTTTTCCTTGCGGCCGGCGGCAGTAGCATTGCTGGCTATCGGCTGCTCCTCGCCGAAAGCCTCGGTGCTGAGGTGAGCGGCGGGCAGCTTATCGGTGGTGATAAGGTAATTTTTAACAGCCTCGGCGCGCTGCTTACTCAGGTCACGATTGTAGCTTTTATCACCCCGCGAGTCGGCAAACCCTAGTACGCGCACATCCTTACCGGGGTAGCGCTTAGTAATGGACTCGCTAATCTGCTTTAGGGCGTCGGCAGCACCGGGCTTAATGGTAGCTTTGTCGGTGTCGAAGAGCACTTGCTCATCTACCCCGTACACCTGATAATTTGCGTCGCCGCGCACCGTAATGCCACTTATATTTACTTCAGGCAGCTTTACACTAGCTAGTTTCGCCTTAGTCATATCAAAGGCATTGCTGATAGCAGTACCCACTTTGCTAGCGGTGCTATCGACAGCATTGGCAGCCTTGGCCGCCACTTGGTCGACGGTAGCACCAGTACGAGCTACTACCGCCGTATCCTGGGTAGCGTCGCCGAGCGTGTTTTTCTCATCCGACTTCTTGAGGTCGCTGCAGCTACCAAGCAACAGAGTGGTCGCCAATAGGGCGTAGTAAGACTTAGGCGTCATTAGGGGTAAGAAAGGGCCAACTCACTGTTGAACTGGCATTGTTCGGCCCCTTACGCAGAGTTACCCAGCTAAGTTGATGAGCTAGCCTGGATAGCACCATGCAATCTGCTAGTACGCTACTTACTCGACAGCGTCGTTATCCACGTGTAAATAGCCTCGGCGGCAGCGGGCGAAAATACCGGCTTGGGTTGGCCACTCACGATAGGCCACTGCGCTGGGTCAGGTTGGAAAAGGTGATTGACCCCTAGCAGCTTGCGGGTGGTCACAGCTTTATTACCTTTCGAGCCTTTAATGAGGGCTGCCAAGTTGGTGTCGGCGTCAAGAATGAAGTCGGCGGTGCCATAAAGCAGCAACACGGGGCAGGTTACGCTCGGCAAGGCTTCGAGCGGATTGAAGGTCAAGAAATACCGGTAGCGTGCCGACACCATCTCGGCCGCGCTAGCCTGGGCCGCCGCATTGTCAAGGGCCGGGTTGTTTTGTTGCAGCATATTGGCTACAATAGCTTGGGCCTGCGAGTTAGTAACCGTCTGGCGAACAATATTGTACATAAGCCGCTGCCGAGTAGTAGCCGCTTCTATCTGCTCGGGGGGAGTTTGCAGGCTCCGCATAGTCTTTTCTTGCTGCTGCACGGCTATTTCGCTGCCCGGCAGGCCATAAGGTGCCAGCCCAATAACAAAGGCCGGCGGCAGCGGCTGAGTGGCAGTCAGCAAGGCTACGTTCCCCCCTTCCCCGTGGCCAATCAGGCCCAGACGGTCAAGGTTAACCTCGGGGCGCGTGCGGAGGAAGTTGAGCGCCGCCTCGGCATCACTCACCAAATCAGCAGTGGTGGCCTGCGGTGAGCCAGTCGATTGACCGGTACCACGGTCGTCGAAGCGCAGCACTACTACCCCATGCCGCGTAAGATAATCGGCAATCAGGCCCAACAAGGGAAAATCGCCTACGGTACCATTGCGGTCCTGTGAGCCAGCATCGCTCAGTAGCACCACTGTCGGAAACGGCCCCGCGCCGGGAGGTATTGTGAGCGTACCAGACAAACGCAGCTTTTCTTTAGCGTTGCTGAATGTTACACCTTCTTCGCGGTAGGGTGGGGTGAGGCGGGGCTTGGCTGCAACCGCCAGCGCAGTATGAGCGAGGGTTAGTGGCACGGTAAAGCCGGGCTGCTGCCAAGTGCCCTGCATCTGGCTACCATCGGCAGACAAGCGACCGGTGTAGCGGCTATTGGCTTCGGCCGAAGCCAGCACTACGGTGTCAGCGTGCACAGTTACCGTTACGGCCAAATTGTTCACCTTCTGCAATGGCACATCAAGGCTGGCAAAATACTCGCCGCTACTAAGCTTTATCAACCGAAAAATAACTTCCAGCTGGCCCCCGGGCAGGCGTAGCGAGCCTCGCCAAAAGCCATCGAGCGGTGGGGCCTCAACAGGAGCTGTGTTGCCCCGCCCCGGTAGGGCAAAGGCTAGCAAACAAACTAAGCACCAAGATAAGCCAATCCGAGTAGCAGACATTTTTGGGCTATGAGTAAAGACGTGCCTAACCAAAAGCCGGGCAGTTGTGAAGAACTTGGTAAACAAGGAATAATGAAATGAACTCTGGCTTACTATCCCAGCAAATACAGCACCTTGAGGCAGAAGAAAACCTCACTTGTTCCTAGCTGCACCGTTTGGCAAAGCCGTATGGTATCGTGTAGTCGTAGGGCAAGTTGCTAGGCTGGCTATGCTACGCCCTTGCCTCTACTAATTCACCTGGGTTACTTGATAGAATAGGTGGTCTGCCCAGCATCAGATCTAGCAGGTTGCATGTGCCCGGCGGACCAACTGTTGCCATGCGGCGAATGCCGGTTGAGAAGTTTGGTACGGCTACTGTGACCTCACCCAATGGCTGGCCCTGCTCGGTGTGTCGAAGGCCATTGATCGCCGACGTAGCGGCCGCTACAGCTTGGTTGTTAGCAGAAGCCTGGGCTATTACTTTGGGCAAGCACTAGGCACTAGTATTTAGCCCGTCAGCATTGCTGCGCTATAACCATTTTTTCATTCCTTTAGAGAGTATCCTTTTTTATGAATTGATTTTGAGTAAAGGCCTTTTACAGGTGTTGTTCAAGTTAAGAAGACAAGATTACGGCCTAGGTGCTTAATTAACCTAATTTCTACCGTAAGTCGGATAGTACAAGGAATTTGCCTAAATTATTCTTTGCCGCAACTGCCAAGTTATTATTCTCAAATTTGTTGCCAACATTATGCCCTTGGTAAATCATGTACCACAAGATACGCAGTACCTATCCACGCAGTAGCCACAGAAGGAAGCAAAATTTTGTAGCTCGCAGCCAAACGATTAATACCGCGGTTAAGCACTGTTCCGGTAAGCCGAAAGTTCTTGCGGCCTTCTACTTTATACACGACGCCGGCCAGGCTACTCACTAACAAAAACGCGTTTTACACGCTCGCTCACATTGGTCAGCAATTCGTAGGGAATAGTACCGATGCGGGCCGCTAATTCGCTCGTATCCAGGCCTTCTCCAAATACTATGGCTATGTCGCCAGGTCGGGCTTCGGGAATACTAGTGACGTCGACCATCACCATATCCATGCATACCGACCCCACCACGGGGGCCCGGCACCCGTGTAGCAGCACCAGGCCGGCACCATTGCTGAAGCGCCGGTCATAGCCATCGGCGTAGCCAATGGCTAGCGTCGCCACGCGGCGCTCGTGGCTGGTAGCGGCGCCCCTGCGGCCGTAGCCCACGGTAGTGCCGGCTGGCAGCGTTTTTACCTGCGAGATGGTGGTTTTCAACGTGCTTACGGGTCGCAGGTTCACCGTATCTTCGGCGCCAGCCTCTACCCCATAGAGGCCCACGCCAAGGCGCACCATATCGAGTTGCGCCTCCGGAAAACGCCGGATGCCGGCTGAGTTCAGGGCGTGCTTCAGGGCGGGGTGGCCCAGCACGGCCTCAATGGCCGCGGCCATGCGCTGGAAAGTGGCCAGCTGCTCATGCGTGAAGTCGTCGTGCGCGGGGTCGTCGGCCGCGGCCAGGTGCGTCATAATGCCTGCCACTGGCAACTCGGCGCGGTAGCTAGCCAGCAAGGCTAATAGGTCAGGCAGCTCTTCTTCGCCGAAACCCAAACGGCGCATCCCAGTATCGAGCTTGAGGTGCAGTGGCGGCAGAGGCCCGGCGCCGTCGATAGCCGCCTCACGGGTAGCCTGGAGGTAGTCGTGCAGGCGCTCCAGCGAGTAGATTTCTGGCTCGAGCCGGTAGCGGCGCAGTTGCCCAAAGCTGTCGGGTCCGGGGTTCAACACCATGATAGGCAAACTAATACCGTTGTCGCGCAGCTGTTGGCCCTCGTCGGCGTATGCCACGGCCAGGTAGTCGGCCCGCTGAAATTCGAGCAGGCTAGCCACCTCATACGACCCGCTGCCGTAGGCAAAAGCTTTCACCATTACCATGAGCTTGGTGCAGGAACTCAACTGCTGGCGGTAATACTGTAAGTTGTGCGTCAGGGCATCAAGGTTCACTTCAAGCACCGTACCGTGCTGCGGCTGCTGCAAGGCTGCCACCACTCGCTCGAATCCAAAGCGGCGCGCGCCCTTTACCAGTATGGTTTCATTTTGAAAGTCAAGCGGCCGCAGGTCGGCTAGTAATGCCTCGGTAGTAGCGTAAAAATGAGTGGTGAACTGCGGCTCCATTACTGAAGGTGCCACCTTCTTTTCGGCTGCTAACCCAAGGCTTATCGCCTCCCCTACCCCAATAAGGCGCGTAACTCCGTGGGCCCGCACCAGGGCAGCTACTCGGGCGTAGAGGTCGGCACCGCTCAGGCCCGACTCCAGCAAATCGCTGATAATGAGGGTGCGTCCACCCGGCCGAGCTTGGCGGCTGAGGGCATCTAGGGCTAGCGCCAGGCCGGCGAGGTCATTGTTGTAGGTATCGTCGAGGAGGTAGCAGCCGTGGCGGCCAGCCTTCATTTCGAGGCGCATAGCCACGGGGTGCAGGCGCAGCAGCCGGCGCTGAATCTCGGCTGGGGCCAGGGTTTTGGCAGGGTCGAGCTGCCGCCCTAGCAGCACTGCCAAGCAGTGCAGCGCGTTTTCGATGGAGGGCTCATCGGCGAAGGGCAACGTAAAGCGCGCCGCTGCCCGCAGCATGGGCTGCTCGGCTACAAAATGCGTGGCAGCTTCGGTTTCGCCTATCCGCACGCGCACTGTGGTGCCACCCGAACTAGTGGGCTTCAGTCGAAAGCGCAGCCCGGCACCGGGCGCGTTATGGCGCGTCCAGGCCAGGGCGGGTAGGCCGCGGGCCTGCACAGAAGTGTGCACGGCCGCTTGGTCGGCGCAGTATACCAGCAGTTCGAAGCCTGGCCGTTCAAAAAGCCGCAGCTTTTCCTGCAGCTTTTCCTCGCCGGCCGCAAAACCGGCGTCATGAGCCGTACCCAAGGTGGTAAAAATACCATGCGTGGGCTGAATAATTTCGGCTAATCGGGCCATTTCGCCGCGCTCCGAAATACCAGCCTCAAAAATACCCAGCGTATGCCGACCCGGCGCTAACTCCCACACGCTCAGCGGCACGCCTACTTGCGAGTTATAGCTTTTGGGCGAGCGGCAAATATCTTCATCAGGGGCCAATAGCTGGGCTAGCCACTCCTTCACAATGGTTTTGCCATTGGAGCCCGTGATGGCCCACACGGGCCCGCCAAATGCGGCCCGGTGCCAAGTGGCCAGCGCCTGCAACGCCGTCAGCGTATCGGCTACTTGCACCAAGCCCGCTCCCGCAAACGGGGCCAGGCTAGCCGGCGGGTAGCTTACTACAAACTGCCGCACGCCCTTGGCGTAGAGCGCAGCCAGGTGGTGGTGGCCATCGTGGTGCGGCCCTCGCAACGCAAAAAACACGGCACCTTCGGTGAGGCCCACGCGACGGCTATCGAGTAGCAGCGTGGCCACCGCTAGATCGGCAGCAGGAGCTTGTAGCAAAGTGCCGCTGAGCAAGGCAGGCAAGTCGGAAAAGTGGATGGGCATGGCTTAACAAAGGTCGGACGCCAGCGACTTTGAGGCGCGCCAATGGTGCTGAGCTAGCCAGTGCTCCGATGAAATATCCACTGATAAGCGGCACCAACACTCGCCTACAAGCCCGTAAGTATCTTCAGTGGCTTCGGGCTCGGCGCCCCGCTACTCGACCACATCGACTACGTATTCGTGCGGCCGGCGTACCAAGTGCTTTCGTACGCCGGCCACCCAGATGCGCGGCGGGGCTACTACCGATCGGGCCACTTTCCGACGGCAATGGATACCTTGCTAAGGTAGCTACAGATGAGCTTAGTAATCAGTCGGCTCGCCGAGATAAGCAAAGTCGTCGATTTCCTTCAGCACGCCGTGGAGCTTTTCGCGCACCAGCTTGTAGGCAAAACCACCGAGTAGCAAATGCACTGGCGGGTTGGGCAGACGCACGAGCTGGTACATGGCTTCGGCAGCCTTCACGGGGTCGCCAGTCTGGTTGCCGTCGCGGCCTAGCGAGGCTTTCAGGCCCTCGCCCACCGTGGGCGCATAGTCGGCAATTTTTGTTTCCGAATACGTAGCTGAAGCCCCGGCCCACTTGGTGCGGAACGGACCCGGTTCTACGTTGGTGACGTGGATGCCGAGCGGTGCGAGCTGCGCAGCCAGCGACTCGCCCAGCCCTTCGAGCGCAAATTTGGACCCGTTGTAGATGCCCGCGTGGGCCAGCCCAACCATCCCGCCCACCGAGGTTATGTTGAGAATATTACCCGATTTCTGGGTACGCATCTGCGGTAACACGGCCCGCACCACGCGCAACGGCCCAAATACATTCACATCAAATTGCCGCTGCGTTTCCTCCTCCGTGATCTCTTCAATGCTGCCCAGCGAGCCGTAGCCAGCATTATTGACTACCACGTCGAGGCGGCCAAAAGCAGTAACAACCTGTTGCACCGCCTCTTTTATCTGCCCGGCATCCGTCACATCGACTAGCACGCCCAGGCTTTGGCCAGGCTTCTTGTTAGTAAATTCTGCGACTTGCTCAGCTTTGCGAAAGGTAGCCGCCACGCGGTCGCCCTTATCGAGCAACAGGCTGGCCAGCGCTTCGCCGAGGCCAGTGGAAGCACCGGTAATGAACCAGGTTTTTTGAGTATCAGGCATGAGATAGCTTATGAAATGGAGCTAGTAAGACGCCAGAAGAGGGCAGATTGTTTGGCACGACTTTAGTATGGGCGGCCAACCACCAGTCAACGACCCATGCTGCCCATACTTTCTTGCTGATAATGAATATTTTATAAGTGTATTTCTGCTAAGAAACCACTTTTCAGCAGTTCACAACTGGCAGCAGTAATTGCTTGGTCTCTAGCCATAAAGGCTCATCCACTCCATAATCGCGACACAATTAACATACTGTTTATCAGGAGTATCATACAGATTCACGCCCTCAGTTTATTGCAATCAAAATTCTGATAACCAGTGAAATATATAATAAAGCCAGGTTATTTTTTTAAGGTTCTTTTGAAAGTAAACAAGCGCAGCTTACACGAACAGCGACAGTAAAGCTCGTGTGCCAGCTAACGGTTTTCTAAAAATTATTTATTTTGACTCTCTGCGTTTTAAGCTGCAATTCCTGGTAAAGCAACAACTATTCATGGTAATCATGCTTTAAAAGACCTTTCTAATAATAATAAGCCAGCAGAGTGCAAGTTCATGAAATTATAAAAATCATTACCATAATACCATTAGTAAGCCACTCAACAAACAATCCTTAATCTCTGGTTTTTCATGAAGCAACTATACTGCTTATTGCTTATTTTTTTCTGGCTAAGCGGCTTCAACTGCTATAGCCAAGAATCCACTACTGCTCCTGAGCAAATTGTCGGCCGGGTTATCACCGAGGGAGATGCGTCTTTGCCAGGGGCCTCGGTGCTGGTGAAAGGCACCTTTTTGGGCACGGTTACCAACGGTGATGGCGGTTTCTTACTACCGACGGCGGGCAGCACTTTTCCGTTAGTACTGAGTATTTCGTACCTGGGCTACGAAACCCAGGTATTGACAGTAACTGCCCCTGCGCAACAGCTGACTATCACGCTGATACCCGACCGGGTAGCTACCAACCAACTGGTAGTAGCAGCTTCGCGTAGCGAGGAAAATATCCTGCGCGTACCCGTGACGGTAGAAAAAGTCAGCCAGAATCAAATCAGCCAGCTAACCCGGCCCGATTTGCTGCACAACCTCGCACAGTTTAAGGGTATTGACGTGAACGCGAGCAGTATGCTAAACAACAGCATCAGCACGCGGGGCTTCAACTCGGCCTCGTCCGAACGACTCATTCAATTGGTTGACTATTTTGATATTCAATCACCGAGCCTCAATGCGGGCTCGGGCAACTCACTTGGCCTGCCCGATATCGATGTGGCCAGCGTGGAGGTGCTCTACGGCCCGTCATCGGCCCTGTATGGGGCAAACGCTTTCAACGGGGTGGTGCTCCTCAACTCACGTGATGCCTTTACTGACCAGGGCCTGGACGTACGTCTGCGCGGCGGCCAACGCGACTACTTCGATGGGCAATTGCGCTACGCGCAGCGTTTGGGCAAGCGGTGGGCCTTCAAAGTAACGGGCAGCTACCTGACGGCTAAAGACTGGGTGGCCGACAACTACGACGCGCAGCGGACCTCGGGGCAGGTGCTGGTAAACAACCCGGCGGGCTCGGGGCTAGGCTACGACGCAGTGAACCGCTACGGTGATATAGGCCTTACGTATTCCAGCAACCCAGCCGACCGCACTTATGGCGGGGCGCTGGCGGGGCGCACGGTATTTATGCCGGGCTGGACTGAGCGCGAGCTACTGGCGAATGACGACCAAGCTCGTCTATACCGCTTCATCCCGTCTATCTCCTACCTGTTTACCAACAAGGTGAAGGCGACCTTGCAATTTGAACGTGCCCAGGGCACGAACTCCGTGCAGACTGCCGTTCGCCTGCGTTCTAAAAACTTTGCTACTAACCAGTTCCGCTTTGCCTTGGAAGGTGAGCGCTGGTTTGTGCGGGCTTACCAAACCAAAGACTTTGGCAACGACACCTATAACCTGGGCTATTTGGGAGGCTTTATGCAGGCGTCTATTGATCCTAAAACGGGCCAAACCTACGCAGCGGACTACTTTGGCAGCTATGCCTTAGCTTACAATACATCGCTTGGCCGGGGCAACAACGATGCGCAGGCGCAAGCCGATGCTCAAGGAGTGGCGGCGCAGACGCAGCTCGTGGCTGGCTCGTCAGCGTTTAATGACTTGCGCCAGAACATCGTGCAGGACAACAGGCCTGGTCAGGGAGCACGCCTCGACATCGGCTCACGCCTCAATGACTTGAGTGGACAGTACAACTTCGGCCTGGGGTTTGCCGACCTCATCGTGGGCGGTGCTTACCGCGAATTCCGGCTGGATAGATCCGGTGTGTTATTTGACAGCAATGAAGGCCGGGGCATCCGCAACTACGAGTATGGCGGCTACAGCCAGCTTACCGTACCCTTGCTTGACGACCGCTTGAGGCTAGTAGCGGCTGGCCGCCTCGACAACTTTAAGAACTTTAATACGGCTTTTTCGCCCCGTGCTTCGGCTGTGTACTCGCTAGGTGCCAACAAGGAGCATAACTTCCGAGCTTCCTACAACCGGGCTTTTCGGGCTCCTACGCAATCGGATCAGTATGTGAATATTGACTTCGGCTCGGTGGTGTCGCATGGCAACGTGGGCCAGGGCTTTCAGGGCTACCAAACGACGCTAGGCGGCGGTTTTGCCAACGTGGCTACCAGTCCCAATCCAGTGGCCGCGCTCACGCCGTATGTATTTAATATTGCGCCACTGCGGCTCGAACGAGTCAACTCATTTGAGGTAGGCTACAAAGGGCTGCTGGCCAAAAATCTGGTGGTTGACCTGAGCTACTATCGGAGCTACTATAATGACTTTGTTATCAACGGCCAGCCCATTATCAGCAACGTGGATGGCAGCTTGCCCACCTTCTTTCAGCTGGCAGCTGCCGCCCCCAGCGGCTTCCAGAACCCGCAGCTACCCCGGGTACTAGTTGTTTCGCGCAACCTCGACCTACCGGTGCGCACGCAGGGCGCCCTGGCCAGCATTACCTATTCGGCCACCAGGGCGCTGAACCTGACCGGCAACTACTCGCTCAACGTGTTGCTTAATTCAAGCGACGAAGTACCCTTTTACAATACCCCTAAACATAAGTTTAACGTAGGAGCCTACGGCGCCGTAACCCGCCACCTGGGCTACCGCCTCAATTACCGCTGGGCTGAAGCTACCCGCTACGAAACTTCCTTCGCAGCAGGCTATCTCAGTGCTTACCAAAGCTTTGATGCACAGGTGCATTACCTTCTCCCCAACCTCAACACTACTTTAGAAATAGGCGGCTCTAATTTATTCAATACCAACAACGTGCAGGTATACGGCGGGCCGCAAATCGGGCAGCTAGTATATGGTGGGTTGACGGTTAGCGTAAAGTAGCCCCCTGGTTTTTCCTTTTTTTCTGGTTATGCAAGTCCGTCGCTGGTTCTTTTTCTTAGGTGTAGTAGCGGCGGGCTTGCTGGCAAGCCAAACGGGGCAGGCGCAGTGCTTGCCACTAGAACTGCTAGACCACAGCATCGCGGCGGGCAACGTCACGCCCGATAGCCTGATGAACTTAATGGAATCTAACGAATGGGTGATGCATAAGGGCGCCAATCCTTACTGGACGCACCGCACGCTGGGCGAAGCCGAAACCCCCGAAGATCGTGCCCAGGCGTGGGTAGGCCTGCGCCGCAGCAACCAGCAAGACTACTACGACCTGGTGTATAAAACCCGGCAGCGCTCGTGCCTGACGCAGCTACGAACCGACCTGCGGCGGCGGGCCAAGCTAAAATCAGAGCCTGTTTATTGCGTGCAGTGCGAGGGCGAACGCTTGGTGGGTGAGGGCTACACGGTCAGCATCTTCTACCAAAAAGAAAACTTCCAGGCGAAGCACACCGATTACCCTTACGTGCTAGTGATACGCCGCACCATTAGCGGCGGAACCAAAGACAAAGGCAAAGACAACCTCTTGCCTGAAATATCCTCGCAATTTGCCGGCGATCGCTAACTGCTCGGGCCGACGAGCCACAGCACCGGATAAGCGCGTGTCGGCGGCTCACAACTGCGCCTCGTAGCCCATCTCCGGCTCCGGCGCTACCTTCGGGCTTCATTTGCTTACTTGTAGTTAAGCCGCCCAATGGCCGTTTCCGCTTCCCTATCCCCTACTCCCGCGCCGCTGTGGCAGCGAGCTTGGCCGCACGTGCTGGCCGTGTTATTCTTCGCGGTGCTGGCCGTAGCCTACTTCGCGCCCATCGTGTTCAACCACCAGACACTGGCGCAGCACGACATCACCCAGTTTCAGGGTGGTGCGCACGAAACGCAGCAATGGCTGGCCGAGCACGGCCACGAGCCGCTGTGGACCAACTCCATGTTTTCGGGCATGCCGACGTACCTGATCTCGGTGCACTTTCCCGGCGACTTATTCTTATATGTACAGAAGTTTACGACGCTAGGCCTACCCAGCGTCGTGAGTAATTTGTTCGTGGCCTTGCTCTGCGGCTATGTGCTGCTGGTAGCGCTGGGCGTGCGCCCGTTGGTGGCAGTGGCCGGCGCGGTGGCGCTGGGGCTGTCGAGCTACAACCTCGCCATCTTGGCTGCCGGGCATAATACCAAGTCGTGGGCACTGGCCTACGCGCCGCTCGTGCTGGGTGGGCTACTGCTAGCCTTCCGACAAAATAAGTGGCTGGGGGCGGCCCTTTTCACGCTGGGGCTTACGTTGAATGTGCGGGCCAACCACCCGCAAATTACCTATTACCTAGGGCTGTTAGTAATCATTTACGGCATTGTGGAGCTGGTAGCTGCCGTGCGCGCGGGCCGGCTAGGTGATTTTTTTGGGCGCGTAGTCCTGTTAGGGGTGGGTGCGGCCCTGGCGATAGGCGTCAGCTTTGGGCGTCTCTACACCACCTACGAGTATAGCAAATACAGCAATCGCTCGCCTTCCGAGCTGAAGGCCTTGCCGCCCCAGCCCGGCCAACCCACCACGCCCAGTGCCCGGCAGCAAGACCGTGACTATGCTTTCGCTTACAGCTACGGCATCGGCGAAACCATGACGCTGCTCGTGCCCAACTTCTATGGGGGCAGCAGCGCCATGCCGCTGGGTAAAGATTCGCACATCGCCGCGGCGGGCCTGCCCGAAGAATATCTGGCTAGCCTACCCACTTACTGGGGCGACCAGTCGTACGTGGCCGGACCCGTGTACGTTGGCGTCACGGTGTGCTTTTTGTTTGTGCTGGGCCTGTTTGTAGTGGATAAACGCACGCGCTACTGGCTGCTGGCGGGCACGTTGGTGTCGTTTGCCCTAGCTTGGGGCAAGAATTTCGAGTCGGTTAACAACCTGATTTTCGACTACCTGCCGGGCTATCGCAGCTTCCGCGCCGTGAGCATGGGCCTCGTGATGGCTCAGCTCGCCATGCCTCTGCTGGCGGCGCTGGCGCTGGCGCGCATCTTGCGGCCCCGCGCCACTACGGCTACCGCAGGCGCTACGCTCGCTACCGAACCACTGCACCCAGCGCTGGCCAAGGCTGCCCGAGCCGCCGCCGGTACACCGGCCGTAGTGGTTGATGCGCCCGAAAATCAGTTCCGCACCAAGCAGCTGCTTTACGCCGGCGCCATCACGGCGGGCTTTCTACTACTGACCTGGGTGGCTAGCCTGAGCTTCGATTTTGCCTCGCCCCAGGATGCTAGCCTCACGCAGAGCGGCTTTACGCCGCAGCTGATGAGCGCCCTGCGCGCCGACCGGGCCGACTTGCTGCGCAACGATGTGTGGCGCGGTCTCCTCTTTGTGGGCCTTACGCTAGCCGCCTTGTTCTTCTATTTGAAGGGTAAAATCGACGCCCGTATTGCTGCGCTGAGCGTGGTGGCGCTGGTACTGCTCGACCTTTGGACGGTGGACAAGCGCTACCTGGGCGAAAAGAATTACCAGACCGAAACCATTGCCGAAAGCTTCCAGCCTTCACCCGCCGACCAGCAGATTTTGCAGGATAAGGACCTGAGCTATCGGGTGTTCAATCTAGGCAATCCGTTCAACGAAGCGCGCACCTCGTACTTTCACAAAAGCATTGGCGGCTACCACGGCGCCAAGCTGCGCCGCTACCAGGATTTGATTGAGCGTCAGATTTCTACCAATAATACCGGCGTGCTCAATATGCTGAATACGCGCTACGTTATCGTGCCGCCCCAGAAGCAAGGCGAAACCGAGCAGGTGCAGCGCAACCCCGGCGCGCTGGGCAATGCCTGGTTTGTGCGCGAGCTGCGCGCCGTGGCTAGCCCCGACGCCGAAATGTCCGCCCTCACTACCCTAAATACCAAGCAGGTAGCCGTAGTCGACACCCAAAAGTTTCCGGCCGTGAAGCCCGCAACCTACCCCGACTCGTCGGCTACCATCGCGCTCACCAGCTACGCCCCCGATGCCCTCACGTACCGCTACTCGGCTGCCCAACCGGGCACGGTGGTTTTCTCCGAAATCTACTACGCCGATGGCTGGCAGGCCTACCTCGACGGCCAGCCAGCACCGTATTTCCGCGCCGATTTTGTGCTGCGCGCCATGCAGGTACCAGCCGGCGCGCACGAAATCAAGTTTGTGTTTGAGCCCAAGGAATACGCCATTGGCAACACAGTTTCGCTCATTTCCAGCATCGGCGTGCTGCTGGCGGTGGTAGCGGCGGGCGTGTTTGGCGCCCGGCAGCGGCAAGAAGCCTAAGCACTTATAAACCAAGGCGCGTCAGACCGACTGAAGGGAAGTATCTCGCCCGTGCCGCTGGGTTAGCTAGCTACCCAACGAAACGGGCGAGATACTTCCCTTCAGTCGGTCTGACGTCCTTTTTACCCATGACTGCCTCGCCGCTGCTGCACCCCATCGCCCATCCCAGCGCCACTCGCCACGGGGTGCGGCTGCTGTTGTGGCGCGATGATTTGGTAAACCCCGACCTACCCGGCAATAAAGCCCGCAAGCTCAAGTACAACCTCTTGCAGGCCCGCGCCGAAGGCCACACTAGGCTACTTACCTTCGGCGGGGCTTACTCCAACCACCTGGCCGCGGTGGCGGCGGCCGGCCGGCTCTTCGGCTTCGCTACCACGGGCCTGGTGCGGGGGGAAGCGCATGCGCCCCTCAACCCGACGCTGGCCCGGTGCGCGGCCGACGGCATGCACCTCCAGTACCTCGACCGCGCCACCTACCGGCGCCGGGCCGAACCCGATTTCCTGGCTGAAGTGCAGCAGCAACTGGGCCCGGCTTACCTGCTGCCTGAGGGAGGCACCAACCAGCTAGCTCTGCGCGGCGTGGCCGAGCTCATCGGCGAGCTGCGCCAGCACACCGACTTTGACGCCGTAGCGACAGCGGCGGGCACGGGCGGCACGCTCGCCGGCTTGGCAGTAGGCTTGGCTGAGGCTAACCATCCGGCGCGCGCCGTGGGCGTGGCAGCCCTTAAAGGCGCTGATTTTCTGCGCACTGAAATCGACAACCTGATTCTACCCGCTACCGGCCGGCCGCTGTTTAACTACGAGCTGCACACTACTTATCACTTTGGCGGCTACGCCAAGTTGCCAGTTGAGCTTCGGGTATTTATCCAGGAATTTCAGGCCAGCTACGGCGTGCTGCTCGACCCCATTTACACCAGCAAACTGTTGTTTGGCGTGCTCGATTTGATTGAGCAGGGGCATTTTGCACCGGGCAGCACGGTGGTGGCCGTGCATACCGGCGGCCTGCAAGCCTGGGCTGGCTTCCAGCTTGAGCAAGTAGTCAGCCATTAGCTTTTAGCTCTACTTTGGCAGGTTGTGAGTTGGGATGTTGAGGGGTAAATTTAGGGGATGGGCTTGCCGACTACTGAAAAAAAGTGGAGGCCTACGTGGCCAGTTACGCCGCCTGCTTTCGCTCGCGTCTACAAGGGCAACTGGCGCACTGTCAGCAGTATATCAAAGGCTTATTTCACGCCTGACGCAGCAACGTGGAGCGTGTGAACGAGCGCCTGCCCGACGCAAGCTACGATGCGCTGCCCCATTTGGTCGTGTGTTGAGCGCGTAGCTAGTTAAAAGAAGAAATGGAATAGGAATAGGGTAATTAATCCGTCGTGAATAGGGTCATTGCACCAAACGCGTAGTTAGCGAATTTTGGGGGATGGACTATGCC
>CAZERY010000066.1:0-15268 GCA_964514915.1 uncultured Hymenobacter sp. | reverse complement strand
TTCCATGACAAGGGAAAGGTACTTTCTCTGTGTCCATTCTTACCCGACCACCTCAGTAGGTGAACTGCTCGGCTTAGTGGAGAGCTACCAGCTTATCCCATTGCTACCCCTGAAAAAGGACTATAGTAATTTCGAATTCAGGGTAAGGCCGGCAGTCGGGCCACCTTACTCCACGGCTAGCCGCTGGGTGGCGCGGGTGCCATCGGCGGCGGTGGCCTGCACCACGTAGAGACCCGGGGCTAGCCCGCGCAAGCTCAGGCTGTGGCTGCGCAGCAGCGCGGCATCCTGGCTGAGGAGGCGGCCGGTGAGGTCGAAAAGGTGCAGGGAAGTAGCCTGGGCCGTTTCGACGGTGGCGGTGCGGGCGGCCTGGCTAGCCGGATTGGGGTACACGCTGAGGCTCAGCACCTGGGCGGCGCTGGGCCGGGTAGCTAGCACCGCCCCGCTGCGGGGCAGGTAGCTGATGATGCCGCCGGTTTCGGTGCCCACGTACAGCTCGGGGCGGCCGTCGCGGTTGAGGTCGGCAGCGGCGGCGGCGAAATGCAGGATGCTGCCGTTGCCCAGCCGGCCCGGCTCGTACTGCGCGCTCATACTATTGTAAAACAGCTCAGTGCGCTCTACAAAGGCCGAGCTCTGGCTACGGAAGTTGGCGTAAAACCGCACCGTGCCCGCGCCATCCACAGTGAGGAGGTCGGGCGTGCCATCGCCGTCGAAGTCGGCTACGGTGGGCGCGAGGTTGGCGGGGCGGGCGCTGTTGGCCCGCAGCGTACCGAAGTCGTTGTTGGCCAGCACAAACAGATTATCGGTATTGCTCCCGGCCGCGGCGCCCTGGTTGCGGAAGTAGCGCAGGCTGTAGCCGCTCGTATCGAGCACGTCGTTGGTGCCGAGCAGCAGGTCTACGTAGCCATCGCCATCCACGTCGTAAAAGCAAGGCGTATCGCTCTGGCGGGCGGGCAGACCGCCCGCGCCCTGCTGCTTGAAGTAGCTGGCATTCGCTGGGTTGAAGGCTGCCTCCTGGCCCGCGCCCGCCGTGTTTAGGATATAGTTTAGCCGGTTGGTGGTGCCGGTGAAGGCCGAGTATACCAGGTCGAGCGCGCCATCGCGGTTGAGGTCGGCCAGCGCCGGGCGCAGCGTTTCAAACCGTACGCTGGGCGTGAGCGCCGCGGTGGCCGCCAGCCCCAGGTAGTCATCGGTTACGAGTCGAAACACCGGTTTCTGAGCCGTGCCCACGTTGCGGTAGTAGTAGATACTGGCTCGGTAGTAGCCATTTACGAGGTCGCCCTGGGTGCCCACCAGCATATCGGTGAGCCCGTCGCCGTCGATATCGCCGAAGGTGGGCACGGCGCCTTCGCTCACATCAAGCATGTCATTTTGCAAAAAGCCATCGCTAGCCAGGCTGAAGCTGGGCGTGGCCGCGCCGCTGGCCGCCGCATTTTGGTAGAGGCGCACGTTGTGGCGCATGCTCACGCGGTCGAGCGAATTATCGGTCATGGTGGCCGCTACCACCATATCGGGCACCCCATCGAAGGTGACATCGAGCAGGTACGTCGAGGGGAAAACCGGCAGACTCACCGGCGCGGCGGCCGACGGAAACCCGCTGCTGCTAGCCGCCGCAAAAGCCGCGTCGATCGTTGAGGTGCCCGTGTTGAGCAGGCGCACGAGCTGGGGGCAATTGTCGCGGCCGTCGAGTAGGTCCAGCTTGCCGTCGCCGTTCAGGTCGAGCAGCTGCACGCTATGGCCGGTGCTGTGCAGCGTTTGGTCGGTGCGCAGGGTAGCGCATTGGCTGGAGCCCGCCGCAAACGTAAACGAGGCACAGTCGAGGCAGGGCGAAAGCTGCCCCCAGTAATTACTCACGCGGTCGAACGACGCTATGCCCCCGCAACTGCCAGTACTGGTGTTCAAGTACAGCTCCAGCGCCGTGGAGCCCACAAAATCGTAGGTCAGGATATCGAGCCGGCCGTCGCCGTTCACGTCCAGAATGGCGGGCAGGTTGTACGAGCCAAGGTTGAGGTTGCTCGTGTAGCCGTTCACAATCGGGAAAGTCAACTGGTTGTTTACTAGCACGAAGCTCGGCTGGCCGCTCGCGTCGGCTACGTTGCGAAACACCCGGATGTCGCCGCCCGCCGCAAAGGTGAACAAGTCGGGCCGGCCGTCGCAGTCGTAGTCGCGCAGCAGCGCCCAGCTGGCGAGGTCGGTGGGGAAAATGCGCTCGTAGTCGGGTGCGTACTGGTAGCGGCGGCCGGTACCGCTCGCCACGTTGAGAAACGTGTAGCTGCGGGCCGTTTCGCGGTCGAAGGCGTAGAGATCGGGCTGGCCGTCGGCGTTGAAGTCGATGCTGCTAAACTGGGGCGTGTTGAGGCCGCCCGCCCACGGCAGCGCCAGCGTATCGAGGCCCTGCACGAGCTTGGCCACGCTTCCGAAGACGAAGCCAAACTGGGTGCCCGGCGTTTGGGCCGCCGCCCGGCCCGGCAATAGCGCCCCCAGGAGGAGCAGGCTCAGCCCGCACCGCGATAAAAAACTCAGCATAAGACAAGCAGATAAGTAGCTCCCGAACAGTGTCGCCCCCGCCCCAAGTTGCGGCAGCCCACAAAAATTGCACGTTACTTTGCAATTGCCGCGCGCAATCGACGGCGTGCCCGCGGCCCTCGCTGGTTTGCGCCGCGCCCGGCCCCGCCCTTATGACCCTCTACGACCACTACCTGGCCGCCCAAGGCCTCGTCAGCACCGATTCGCGCCAGCCCCAGCCCGGCACCCTTTTTTTTGCGCTCAACGGCCCCAGCTTTCGCGGGGCTGCCTTTGCCACCGGTGCCCTGGTCAGCGGGGCCAGCCACGCCGTAGTCGACGATGCCGCGCTGGCCGCCCAGGACCCCGCCCACTACACCTACGCCCCCGACCCGCTCGCCGCCCTGCAAGCCCTGGCCCAAGAGCACCGGCGCCACTTCCGAGGCCCCGTGCTGGCCGTGACGGGCTCCAATGGCAAGACCACCACCAAGGAATTGCTAACGGTGGTGCTCGCCCAGAAATACCATGTGCTCGCCACCACCGGCAACTTAAATAACCACATTGGCGTGCCGCTCACGCTGCTGCGCCTGCGGCCCCAGGAACACGACTTTGCCGTGATCGAAATGGGGGCCAACCACCGGGGCGAAATCGCCGACTACTGCCAATGGGCCGCGCCCACCCACGGCCTCATTACCAACATCGGGAAGGCCCACCTCGAAGGCTTCGGGGGCGAAGAAGGCATTGCGCTGGGTAAGGGCGAACTATTTGATTACCTGGCCAGACACGACGGCACTGCTTTCGTCAATACCCTCGACGCCAAGCTGCCCGCCCTGGCGGCCGCCGTACCGCACCGCGCTAGCTACCCGCAGCCCGCCGATACGTATCCGGCCAGCCTGCTCGCCGCTAACCCAGCCCTGCACCTGCGCCTTTGGGAAGGCACTGAGGTAGCCGCCCAGCTTACAGGTGAGTACAATTTTGTGAACATGGCGGCGGCGGCGGCGGCAGGCGCTTTTTTCGGCGTGCCGGCAGCCCGGGTAGCGGCCGCGCTAGCCACCTACAATCCACAAAATAATCGCTCGCAGCTCGTGCGCACCGCCCACGGCAACGACCTGATTCTGGATGCCTACAATGCCAACCCCAGCAGCATGGCCGCGGCTCTGCGCAGCTTTGCGCAGCGGCCCGGGGCGGCTGGCCAGCGCCGGCTAGCCATCCTGGGCGATATGTTTGAGCTGGGCGAAACCAGCGCCGCCGAGCACCAGGCACTCGGCACGCTCTTAGCGGAGCTCCACCTCGACCACGTGTTGCTTATCGGCCCGCTGATGCAGGCCGCCACCGCCGCGCAGCCCGCCGCTCACTACGTAGCCGACAAAGCTGCGGCGGCCGAGTGGCTAACTCAACAGTCGCTCACCGGCCAGCTCGTCCTACTCAAAGGATCGCGCGGCATGGGCCTCGAAACCTTGGTGCCGCTGCTTTAGCCGAGAATAGTTATTTCGCCAGCTATCATGCTGAACCAGTGAGCCATATCGCCTGGAGTGGTTTTGGGTTCAGCAACCGGTCCGACGGGGCAGCCGTCCGACCGGTTGCCGAGCGAACGATGGTTGCCCCCTTTGGTTCGGCGGTACTGCCAAACAACCGGTCGGACGGCTATGGCGTCGGACCGGATATCAACTTGGAAACTGCTCTAGAAAAGCAGTTCTACCTACAAGTCGGTGCCGGGGCTTAAAACGGATTATCCAGCTCGGCTAGCGTGGGCAGAATCGCATCCTTAGGCGATACCAGCGCCTCGCCACGCACGCCCCAGTCGATGCCCAGCGCGGGGTCGTCCCAGCGCAGGCCGCCCTCGGCGGCGGGGGCGTAATAATCCGAGCATTTATAGAGAAACAGCGTATCGTCTTCGAGCGCCACAAAGCCGTGGGCAAAGCCTTCGGGCACGTAAAAAACGTTGCCTAGCTCGGCGTTTAGCTCTACTGTGGCGTGCTGGCCGAAGGTAGGCGAGCGGTGGCGCAAGTCTACTACCACGTCGAGGGCACGGCCCTGGGCCACGCGCACCAGCTTGGCCTGGGCGTGGGGCGGGCGCTGAAAGTGCAGGCCGCGCAGGGTACCCGCCTTCGAAGAACTCTGGTTGTCTTGCACCCAGTGGTGGCGGGGCAGCCCTAGCTCCTCCATGGTGCGGGCGCTGAACGACTCGAAAAAGGCACCGCGCGGGTCGCCAAAAATGCGCGGCCGAAATTCCAGGAGGCCAGGCAGGACATGGGTAATAACTTGCATGAGAGAAAGTAGCAGGAGCTTAGGGTAGAGTTAGATACGGCGATACAAATGATTTGCGTTGGAAGGCTCGCGTGAGCGGGCTGAAGGTCAGCGCTCGTGGCCGGCCTCGGCTACGGCAGTCAGGTACTCGCGCAGCACGAGCTGCTCGTCAAACCGGGTTTCGGCTAGCTCACGGCTGGCGGCGCCCATGGCGGCGCGGCGGGCCACGGGCAGCTGGGTGATGGCGAGTAGCTTATCGGCCAGGTCGGCGGCGTTGCGCACCTGGCAGAGATAGCCGTTGGAGCCATTTTGCACGGTTTCGCGGCAGCCGGGTACGTCGGTAGTTACCAACGGCTTGCCGCAAGCGGCAGCTTCGAGCAGCGTCTTGGGCGTGCCCTCGCGGTAGGAGGGCAGCACCACGCAGTCGGCCTGGTGAATGTGGGCCGCCACGTCGTCGGAAGTACCCAGGTAGTCGATGTGGCCCTCGGCCAGCCACTGCTCGAAGGTGGCGCGGGGCACGCCCACGCCGCCCGCTTCGTCGAGGGCCCCGAGCAGCTGAAAGCGCACCTTGCCGGGCCCGAGCGCCGCGAGCACTTGCCGGGCGGCTTCGAAGTATTCAACAATGCCTTTTTCGTACAGCACCCGCGCCACCATCAGGAAAACGAAGGGCGCATCCGGGGTTTTCTCCGCCGGTTCCAGCGCCCGAAACCGCGTCAAATCGACGCCCGAGCCCGGCACCAGGCCCGTGCGCGCCGGCTTTATGAGCCCGTAGCGGATGAACAGCGCACGGTCGTCGTTATTCTGAAAAAACACCTTGTGCGGAAACCGGAAGGCTAGCCGGTACAAGCCCCGCGCCACCTTGCTCACCAGGTTTTCGATGAGAAAGACCGTGCCGAGCCCGCTCACGTTGTTGATGCTCGGCACGCCTGCCAGCCGCGCCGCCAGGGTGCCATAGATATTGGGCTTGATGGTAAAGTGCAGCACCACGTCGGGCCGCTCGCGCTTGTACACGGCCAGGAAGCGCCGCGTCAATTGGGCATCTTTCAGGGGGTTGGTGCCCTTGTTTTCCATCAAAATGGGCACGTAGCGGCAGCCCAGCTCACTTTCGAGGCGGCCCGAATAGTCGTCGGGCGGCGCGATGGCTAGTACCTCGTGGCCCGCTGCCTGCAAGGCCTTGACCAAGCCGCGGCGGAAATTCCAGATATTCCAGGAGGTATTGATGACGATAGCAACGCGCACTGGGGCAATGAATGAGTGGGTGAGTAGGCGAAGGCAAGGGAAGCGGCTAGGGCATTTACCCAGTTGCTGCCTCGCCTATTCTCTATTTTCTGGCGGCAAAGGTCGGGCGAGAAATCGGCGCGGGCGCTACTGCCGGGTTGGCAGCCGTTACTTTCGGCGCAGTTTTCGCGTTAGGGAAGTAGTATGAAGTTTTCGATAACGATGGGGCTGCTACTGGGCCGGCTGGCGCTGAGCGAGGCCAGCCAGGCGGCGCCCGGCCCCGGCCTGGTCCTTTTTCAGAAAAACTGCCAGCGCTGCCACGGCAAAGACGGCCGCCTGGGCCTCAACGGCGCCCACGACCTGACCAAAAGTAACCTCAATGCGTTTGGCCGCACCTACCTGGTGACGAACGGCATGGGCAAGATGCCGGCGTTTGGTAAAACGCTGAAAGCCGCGCAAATAGCCCAGGTGGTGGCTTACTCAGAAACCCTAAAATAACCCTGGCTGGCCCCCGCCAACGATTACGCCGTAACGCGTGTTAACCTCTTAGCTCAGGCTGCCCTTAACGCCTTTTTTTCCTCATGACCAAATCTAAAGACAACAACGGCCAGGGCAGCACCCGCCACGTGGGCGCTACCGACAGCACGCCCGCCCGCCGCGATACCAAGCTGCCGAGCCACTTGCTCAAAAGCACCAAAACCCACGCCACAGCCAAGGAGCGCGAAACCGCCGTGCTCGTGAGCGTGCCCCCGCGCCGCCAAACCGACGCGCAAACCACCGAATACCTCGACGAGCTGGCGTTTTTGATTGAAACGGCCGGCGCCGAGGCCACCAAGCGCTTTGTGCAGAAGCTCGAAAAGCCCGACATCCGCAGCTACGTGGGCGAGGGTAAGCTAGCCGAGATCAAGGCTTGGGTGCAGCACGAAAAAACCAGCATGGTGGTGTTTGACGACGACCTGTCGCCTTCGCAGCTGCGCAACCTGGAAGCCGAGCTTAAGGTGAAAATTGTGGATAGGTCGCTGCTCATTCTCGATATTTTTGCCTTGCGTGCCAAGTCGGCCACGGCGCGCACGCAGGTCGAGCTGGCGCAGTACCAGTACCTGCTGCCGCGCCTCACCGGCCTCTGGACGCACCTGGACAAGCAGCGCGGCGGCGTGGGCATGAAAGGCCCCGGCGAAACTGAAATCGAGACCGACCGGCGCGTAGTGCGCGACCGCATCGCCTTCCTCAAGGAGAAGCTCGAAGACCTCGATAAGCAGGCTCACACCCAGCGCAAGACGCGCACCAACAGCCTTCGGGTGGCGCTGGTGGGCTACACCAACGTGGGCAAAAGCACGATCATGAACCTGCTGGGGAAGGCCGAGGTATTTGCTGAGAATAAGCTGTTTGCGACTGTCGATGCCACCACGCGCAAGGTGGTGCTCGACAACCACGTGCCATTTTTGCTTTCCGACACGGTTGGGTTTATCCGCAAACTGCCCACCAAGCTGATCGAGAGCTTTAAGAGTACGCTGGATGAGATTCGGGAGGCCGATTTGCTCATTCACGTCGTGGATATTTCGCACCCCGCCTTTGAGGAGCACATCGAAGTGGTGAATGAAACGCTGCGCGAAATCGGCGCTTCGGATAAGCCTTCTTTGCTGGTGTTTAATAAAATAGATCAGTACCAGCCGGAAGTTGATCCCGCGCCCAACTTTGCTGACGACGCCCCCGACCAGGAGTTTCCGACCGACTTTAGCGAAGCACCCGCTCGCCCGCCGCTCGAACAGCTTCAAGCCACCTACATGGCCCGGATGCACGACCCAGTGGTGTTCATTTCGGCCCAGCAAAAGGAAAATATTGAGGCCCTGCGCGAGCTGCTGGGCCGCCGCGTGGCCGAGCTCTACCAGGTCCGCTACCCATATTCAGCTAACAATTATCAGTGATCAATGATCAGTTGTTTGGGTGGTTGCCTGAGCTTTGAACTAGGCAACTGATAATTGCTCCTTGATAATTGGTAATTTAAATAAATGCATACCCTCGACCAACTCCGCAGCGGGCAGCTAGCGGGCAGCACGCGCCTCGACCTGGCGGCGGGCCTCACGGAGTTTCCACCCGAAATATTTGACCTGGCCGAGTCGCTTGAGGTGCTCAACCTGTCGGGCAATGCCCTGGCGACGCTCCCCGACGACCTGCCTCGCCTGCGCCACCTGCGGGTGCTTTTTTGCTCCGACAACCAGTTTACGGCCGTGCCCAAGGTGCTGGGCCAGTGCCCCGAGCTCAGCATGGTTGGCTTTAAGGCCAACCGCATTCGGACGCTGCCCGCGGCGGCGCTGCCGCCCGCCCTGCGCTGGCTTATCCTCACCGATAACCAACTGGCTAGCTTGCCCGCCGAAATTGGCAATTGTCAGCATCTGCAAAAGCTGATGCTGGCGGGCAACCAGCTCACGGCCTTGCCCGCCGAGCTAGCCCACTGCACCCGCCTGGAATTGCTGCGCATCGCGGCCAACCAGCTCACCGAGCTGCCGGCCTGGCTGCTCACCATGCCGCGGCTCAGCTGGCTGGCCTACGCTGACAATTCTTTCGGTGCGGCCGCCGAGGCGGCGGCAGTGGCCCAGCACCCCATCGCCGGTATTGCGTGGCCGCAGCTGCACTTGCAGCAGCAGTTGGGCGAAGGCGCGTCGGGCGTTATTTGCCAGGCTAGCTGGCAGCCGGGAGCGGCGGGGCCCACCGAGGTGGCCGTAAAGCTGTTTAAAGGCGCCATTACCAGCGATGGCTCGCCCCAGAGTGAAATGGCGGCCTGCCTCAGCGCCGGCGCGCACCCCAACCTGATTGCCGTGCGGGGCCGCATCGCCGACCACCCGGCCGGTGCCGAAGGCCTGGTGCTCGACCTCATCGACCCGGCCTTTGGCAACCTGGCCGGCCCGCCCAGCCTGGCTTCCTGCACCCGCGACGTGTACCCGCAGGGTACTACGTTTAGCCCGCTGGTAATTTGGCGGCTAGCCTCGGGCATGGCTTCGGCGGCGGCGCACCTGCACGCGCAGGGCATTTTGCACGGCGATTTCTACGCCCATAACATCCTCTACACGGCGGCGGGCGAAAGTCTGCTGGGCGATTTTGGCGCGGCCTGCTTCTTTGCGCCCACCGACCAGGTCCTTGCCCCCGCCTTGCAGCGGCTGGAGGTGCGCGCCTTCGCGTGCTTACTGGAAGAGCTGCTGATCCACTGCCCGGCCAGTGAGCAGCTACCCGCTTTTGCCCAGGCCTGGAGCGACTTGCAGCGCCGCTGCATGCAGCTGGCTGTAGCGGCCCGCCCGCTGTTTGCCGAGATTCGGCAAGAGCTAGCGGCGATGCAATTGCTTATTGAAGCAGGAGATTTGTTCCGGCCTTAGCGAATCAAAAACGCGCGTCATGCTGAGGTTTGTCGAAGCATCTCTACTGCGTCGTTGAACGAAGGCGTATAATGCGGTAGAGATGCTTCGACAAGCTCAGCATGACGCGCGTTTTCCTGAATCATTCTAATTTTAGGAGCAATCCTAAATGACTAAACTGCTGGCTAGCTGTATGGTCCCGGAGTAAGGTCGGCTGGGTCTCGGTGAAAGATACTAGGATTTTTTTGCCATTCGGCGCAGATGTATTCGTAGGGCGTAAGTCCTTTCAGCCGCTTGAGGCGCTTGGCGAAAGTATAAGCGAGTAGAAAAGTCTGTAAGTGACTGTTTAACTGAGCTGTACTCTCGTAGTGGAATTGCTTAATCGTGGCTTCCTTAAGCGTGCGATTCATCCGCTCCACCTGGCCGTTGGTCCAGGGGTGGGCCGGCTTGGTAAAGCGCTGGTCAATGCCCCACTCGTCACAGAGCTGCCCTACTGGATGGCGACCTGCTGTTAAGTGATGCGGTAAATTACGAAACTGTCTACCATTGTCAGTAAGTATCTTAGAGCGGTTCCCAAGTCATTGTACATGATACCCAGAATGGTCAAACCAATTTTTGGCATCTTGTTGGGTTATCCAGTCGGTGGCGGCCCGGATGGTCGTTTCTAGGGCCTCCCGGGTGCGGGCCTGGGCCGTGCGCAGCCAGGTTTTGAGTTTACTGAAGGCAAGTTCGAGGGGGTTAAAATCGGGCGAATAGGGCGGCAGATACAGCAAGCGGGCGCCCCGTGCCGCGACGATTTCGGCCAACCCGGCCACTTTGTGGGCGGGCAGGTTGTCGAGCACGACCACATCGCCTGGCACCAGCGTAGGGCCGAGCACGTGCGCGAGATAGGCCGCGAAGACGTCGCCGTTGACGGCCCCGCTCACCGTCATGGCCGCTGGCAACCCGTTCGGGGTTAGGGCAGCGACCAACGTCACGTTCGGCCCGCCGTGCAGCGGCACCCCTTGGCCCACGCGTTGCCAGCCTTCGGCCCGGGCGTAGCGGCAGCAATAAGTCAGGTTGGTGCTGGGCCCAAATGCTTTAAGCGCATTTCATCCACGAATTTAAAACGCGTAAAATCCTCCTGCTGAACTGCTTCGAGAAAAGCCTTGCGCAGCATTTTCACCCGTTCGGTGTCGCGCTCAGCGGCGTGGAAGCTCTTTTTTTTCGCCGCCCGCCCAGCGCCTGCACGGCCCGCCCCAGCGCGGACTGGCTCATGGCCGGCCCGCCCACCGCCGCCAGCCACACCCGTAACTCGTCCAAGGTGGCATCCGGGGTTTGGCGCAAGCAGGCGCGCAGCTGGGCCAAGGCCGGGCCATCCAGGCGGGAGGCGGGCCCCTGGCCCGGCGGCAAGGCCGCTGCGCTGCCGCACGTGCGGTGGCGGCGCAAGAGCTTGGCTACGAAAGAAAGCGAAACGCTAAACTGGTCGGCCACCGCCTGTTGCTTTCCCCCGGCCTGGCAGGCCGCCACGACACGCTCGCGTAAATCAAGCGAATAAGCTTTCATGACGGAAAGGTAAACCACAAACGTGTATACTGGCTTGGGAACCGCTCTAGGTACCTTGTAGGGAATCCGCTTTAACACCCGATGCAGAAAGTCGACGGCAATTACCTGCGTGGCCTGCGGGTGTAACTCGGCAAAGGCCAGCTTACTGGTGCGGTCAATGGCCACGAATAAGTAGCGCTTACCTTCTTCCGTCTGCACCTCGGCAAAATCAAGATGCAAATAGCCCAAGGGATAGTCCTTAAACGGCGCTTTTTTGGCCTCCTCCCTCTCTTCGCCTGCGGGCAAGCGGCTGATACCGTGGCGTTGAAAACAGCGGTGCAGCGACGAGCGACGTAGGTTCGGAATGGCCTCTTGCAGGGCGTAGAGACAGTCATCCAGGGGCAAGAGCGTCTCTTTGCGAAACAAAACGATAGCCGCTTCCTCGGCCGGCGTCAAGACAGTGGAAGCAGATTTGGGACCGCGCACAGCCTCTTCTGTGGTGGTACGGCTGCGCCACTTGGCCACCGTTTTGGGGTCGATGCCGAAGCGCGTAGCTAGCGTTTGTAAGCTTTCTGTACTTTGCTGGATAAGGCGCCGAGTTGCCGGCGTTGTGCGGGCGCAGCCATGTGGTATTTTTCCCATAGGACTTACGCAAAGCGCGTAACTTGAGTAAAAAAGGCATGAAAGTCACGGCTCAGCTTTACGGCCAGTTTTTGCTCAGCAGCCAGGTGAACTATACGGGCACCTATTTGGCGGAGCATCTAGCTGGTTTACAGCACGATAATGTGCAGTATTTTCTCAAAACCCGGCGCTTTACTCCGCGCCAGCTCTGGCAGCAGGTGCGGCCCGATTTTGTGGGCAGTGTGCGGGGCTACGTGCTCTTCGATGACACCGTGCTCGATAAGCGCCACAGCCAGCGCATCGAGCTAGTGCGGCGCCAGTATTCAGGCAACGCGCACGGCATCATCAAAGGCATTGGGCTAGTTAACTGGGTGTATGTCAATCCCGAAACCAATCAGTTCTGGCTACTCGATTACCGCCTCTTTGCCCCCGAAGCCGATGGCAAAAGCAACCTCGACCACGTAGCCGACATGCTGGACCAACTCGCCAGCCGCCACATTCCGTATCGCACCGTCTTGATGGACAGCTGGTACGCCACCACGGCCTTATTTAATAGGACTTACGCACTTGAAATTCAGGAACCGCCTTCATCGGCTGGAAACAGCGTTTCTGTGCGGTCAAAAAAACATTTGCATTTTAGTCAAATTATTGATTATCATGCACTTGATTTTTGAGCGCGTAAGTCCTATTTAAAAAGCTTACTGAGGCGAGTAAGTTTATTTTATTGCCCGCTCAAAACGCGCCTCAAGCGTTTGGGAGCAACCGGCTGGTAGATGACTCCGGTGGGCAGCAGCCCTACCAGCCCGTGGCCCTGCTCACCTGGTCGGCGGCCGACGTAGCGCAAGGCAAGCTGTTGAAAGTAAAGGGGATGCCCAAGGATTCAAAACTGAAACTCTTCCGCGTACTGGTGTCTACCCACCGGACGGACTACCTCGTGACCAACGAGTTAGCACAAGACGACACGCAAGCTGCCGAACAAGAAAGCAACGTGCGCTGGCTCATCGAGCAGTTTCACCGCGAAGCCAATCAACTCACTGGTTTACAAGCCTGTCAGTGCCGGTTAGCGCGCAGCCAGCGTAACCACATTGCCCTGGCCCTGCGCACCTGGACGTGTCTCAAACGTTTGGCTGGCCAAGCCAAAACCACCGCTTATCAACTCAAACAGCGCCTACTCGACGACTACATGCGCCACGAACTCGCTCAACCTACCTTGCGCTTTGCGTAAGTCCTAAACCAGCGAATTAGCTGGGAGGAATTGTTGTTTTACCTGTTGTGGCACAGTCGCCAGCTACCTATTCTCCGCGGGTTTGCCCATTATTTCCTTTCGATGATTCACTTTCAAGAATTCACCCTGCCCAACGGCCTGCGCTGCCTGGTGCACGAAGATTTTACCACGCCGCTCGCCGTGCTCAACGTGCTCTACGATGTGGGCTCGCGCGATGAGGACGCCAGCCGCACGGGCTTTGCCCACTTGTTTGAGCACTTGATGTTTAGCGGCTCTCTCAACGTGCCCAGCTACGACGAGCCCCTGCAAAAGGTAGGCGGCGAAAACAACGCCTTCACCTCGCAGGACATTACCAACTACTACCTCTCACTGCCCGCCGCCAACCTCGAAACCGGTTTCTGGCTCGAAAGCGACCGGATGCTCGACCTGGCTTTCTCGGAAAACGGCCTCGACGTGCAGCGCAAAGTGGTGGTCGAAGAGTTTAAGCAGAACTACCTCAACCAGCCCTACGGCGACGTGTGGCTCAAGCTCAAGCCGCTGGCCTACCAGACGCACCCCTACCAGTGGAATACCATTGGCAAGGAGATCAGCCACATCGAAGAAGCCAAGATGGCCGATGTGCGCGCCTTCTTCCGCCGGCACTACGCGCCCCAAAACGCCATTTTGGTAGTAGCCGGTGCCGTCGCTTTCGACGAAGTAAAGCGCCTGACCGAGAAGTGGTTTGGGCCCATCGCCGGGGGTGAGCGCTGCGAGCGCCAGCTACCCCCGGAGCCCGTCCAGACCGAAGCTCGCCGGGCCGAAGTCACAGCGGCGGTGCCCCTGAGTGCCCTCTACAAGGCCTGGCACATGCCCGCCCGCCTCGACCCGCGCTACCACGCCGTCGACCTGCTGAGCGACGTGCTGGGACGCGGCAAAAGCTCGCGCCTGCATCAGAAGCTGGTAAAGGAGCTGGAGCTATTCAACAACATTTCGGCGTCGCTCACCGGCTCGCTCGACCCTGGCCTACTCGTAGTCAGTGGCAAGCTCAACGCCGGCGTGGCTCTTGAAGAGGCCGACCGCGCCGTCGAGGCCGTCGTGGCCGAGTTTCTGCGCGAAGAAATTCCCGCCGCAGAGCTGGAAAAAGTAAAAAACCAAGCCGAGGCCGGCTTAGTCTTCGGTGAAATCGAGCTCCTGAACCGGGCGCTGGCCCTAGCCATTGGCAAGCTGCTGGGCAATGCCAACCTCGTAAACGAAGAACCGGCCATGCTCCAGGCCGTCACGCCTGCCGATGTGCGCCAGGCCGCCGAGCTGGTGCTGCGCCCCGAAAATTGCAGCACCTTGTATTATCAAGCCGAATAATATTTGGCCAAGACCTGAAAAAGGCCCCGCAGTGCGGGGCCTTTTTTATTTTGGGGCGAGCGTAGTGCCCTTTTTAGTCTGGCCGTGGCCGGCGGCGGGGCCATCATAGGGCGGCGTATTCTTGCCGTTGTCCTGGGCCGGAATGATGGGCTCGCCGGGCGCAGCGTAGTCACTTTGGCCTTTAGAATTGTCGCTGTTGCGCAGCGGGTCGGCGGCGCGGGCCGCGGGCGAAGTGCTAGGCACCATGCGGGTGGCAGGCTTGGCAGCCGCATGGTGCGCGGGAGTAGTTTGGGCGATTGCTGGGCTTGCCAGCAGAGATAAGCTTAACAGGGAGAAAGCAATAGTGCGTAGCATATGGTACAACGTAGAAGCTGAAAAAGAAGAGCCCAGTCGCAGCCGGGCCGTTTTCCCTTACGCAAAACGACCGCCGAGGGCTAACTCGGCGGCCGTTGAGGCAGAAAGAAGGAAGGCGTAGATTGGATAAAATAGTTTAGCGTTGCGTAGGCAGGGTAGTATTAGAGGTGAGGCGTTGCAGGGGGCGGCCGTCGTAGTCGGTCGTCACACCGTGGCCCACTTGGTTGATGGGCATGCCGGGCGCCACCGAAAGGCTGAAAGTGGGGCGGTGCGTGATGGGGTCGCCAGCGGTCGGCAGTGACTCGTCGCTCCAGCCGCTCCAGGAGCTAGCCGGGGTAGTGGCCATCGCGAGGGCGCTGCTGGCTTTGGCGGCTTCGGCTTTGGCAGCCTTGTCGGCGGCGCGGCGCTCGCGGGCGGTGAGCAAGCGGCCGGTGCGGGCGTCTTTCTGGGGCGCCGGCGGGGCTGGCTTCGTGGGTAGGCTTTGGGCGGTGGCGGCTTCGGTGGTCAGCAGAGCAAGACCAAGCAGCGGGAGGAGGAATTGGCGTACCATGGCGAAGAGAAAATTGAAGGAGGGAACCGGGAGTTGAAAGGGCTTTTGCAAAGGCGGTGCCAACTTTTTGAAACGGGGCCAATCCGGGCTCCGGCTAGCCTCGCCGTACCTTTGGGGTATCATGCAGGAATCTATTTTGGGCCTGGCCGCCGAGGTGGCCGCCGCCGACGTGAGCAGCGCCGCCGCCCTCGACCAGTTTCGCCTTCTCTACCTCGGCCGCAAGGGCCGCCTGGCCGACCTCTTCGACCAGCTCAAGACGGTGCCCGCCGAGGGCCGTCGCGCCATCGGCCAGCAGCTCAACGGCCTCAAGCAGCAGGCCCAGGCCCGCTTCGACGAGGCCCAGCA
>CAZERY010000065.1:1458-15399 GCA_964514915.1 uncultured Hymenobacter sp. | reverse complement strand
CTTGGAATCTTTGTTGACGAGAACGCTCATGGGCGGCTAACTTGTTGGGGAGAATAGAACGGGGCAAAAGTAGGGCCGGGGCGGGCAATGCGCACCCACCCAGGCTTGGCCTACCGGCTTCCTACCTTTGTTACTTCCCTGGCGCATCATTCCCGCCCACCCACTTACATGTATTTCAACCATATTATCGACACGCTCGGCAACACGCCGCTCGTGAAGCTCAACAAAGTTGCCGACGGTACTAAAGGTACTGTGCTGGCTAAGGTAGAGTATTTTAACCCCGGTAACTCGGTGAAGGACCGCATGGCCCTGCGCATGATTGAAGACGCCGAAGCGGCGGGCCTGCTCAAGCCCGGCGGCACCATTATCGAAGGCACCAGCGGCAATACCGGCATGGGGCTAGCCCTCGCGGCCATTGCCAAAGGCTACAAAACCATCTTCGTGATGAGCGACAAGCAGAGCAAGGAAAAGCAGGATATTTTGCGCGCCGTGGGGGCCGAAGTAGTCATTTGCCCCGTCGATGTGGCGCCCGAAGACCCGCGCAGCTACTACTCGGTGGCCAAGCGCCTCAACCGGGAAACGCCCAATTCCTTCTATCCCAACCAGTACGACAATACCTCCAACGCCGCGGCCCACTACGCTGGCACCGGCCCCGAGCTGTGGGCGGGCACCGAAGGCAAAATCACGCACCTGGCGGCCGGCGTCGGCACGGGCGGCACTATTTGCGGCAGCAGCAAGTACCTCAAGGAGCAAAACCCCAGCATCTTCACGCTGGGTATCGACACCTACGGCTCGGTGTTCAAAAAGTACAAGGAGACGGGAATCTTTGATGAAAACGAGATCTACCCGTACAAAACGGAAGGGATTGGGGAGGATATTCTGCCTAAAAATGTGGACTTTGATTTAATCGATCACTTTATCAAAGTGACCGATAAGGATGGCGCACTCATGACCCGGCGCTTGGCTAAGGAGGAAGGCTTATTTGTGGGCTGGAGCTGTGGATCGGCGGTATTTGGGGCCTTAGAGTATGCCCGCGAACACCTGAGTGAAGAAGATACAATGGTCATCATCCTGCCCGACCACGGCACCCGCTACCTCGGCAAGATCTATAATGATGACTGGATGCGGGCACAAGGCTGGCTATAGCGTTGCCAGTAAGCTCGACCAGTCGCTTGCCGGAATAAGCGGCGTGAAGTAACTTCGTTTAGCTGAATTAAAGTACATTATATGATTGACGCGCTTTCGCATATCGTGCTGATAGATGACAACGAGACGACTAGCTTTCTTAACAATCGCTTACTAAGCCGCTTAGCCGTAGCTCGCCAGGTTAGCACGTTCTCGAAAGCTGACGAAGCGTTTCAGTTTGTGTGGAAAGATGAGCAGGCAACCACGCCCGCCCGCGAAACGCCCGACCTCGTATTTGTCGATTTGAAGATGCCTGGAGTAAGCGGCTTCGATTTTATTGAGCGCTACAGCCATCTGCCAGCCGCCGTGCAGGCGCGCACCGTGGTGGCGGTGCTCACGACGTCGATGCACTCGGCCGACACCGTGCGCATAGCGCAATACCCTAATATTGAGTATCTCACCAAGCCGCTGACCGAAGAAAAAATGCAGCGCCTACTCGCCAAGCGCTTCGCAGTAGCGTAGCGCCAGCGCGCCACCAAAAGCCGGGGCTAGCCTCGGTTTTTGGTGGTTAAGCTACAAACTCAAACTTATTGCCGTCAAACAAGCCTTTGTCGCTGAGCTTGAGACTGGGAATAACCAGCAAAGCCATGAATGAGAGCGTCATAAACGGCGCTTGCAGTCCCGAGCCGAGCTGCGCTTTGGCAAACTCATCGAGGGCCGAGTACGCGGCCGCCACCTCAGGGCCGGGGCGGTCGGACATCAGGCCGGCTACGGGCAGGGCGAGCACTTGCGCGGTGCCGTCGGCGGCTACCGCGGCTAGCCCGCCCTGGGCTGCCACTACCAGGTTGATGGCGTGGGCCAGGCTCTCGTCGTCGCAGCCCACGGCCGTGATATTGTGCGAGTCGTGGCCCACGCTGCTAGCCAGTGCGCCCTGCTTTAGCCCAAAGCCTTTGATGAATGCTACGGCTGGGGCCGCACCGGGTGTATAGCGATTGAGCACCACTAGCTTGAGTATATCCTGCGCGGGGTCGGGCTGGGGGCAGCCCGCGGCTAGCGGCAGGGCTAAATCGCGCCGCGCCGTGATAAGCTGCCCGTCAAAGCACTCAATGACCGGGGTGAGCGAGCTGCTGGTGGCCGCAGCCACTAAGACGCTGGTCTGTATCGGCTGCGCATGAAAATTATTGCTGACCACCACCGGCGCGGCGGGCAGCAGGCAGCGCCCGTGCTCGGCCACCAGTACCCCGTCGAGGTACGTTTGCTGCACGGCAAAATTGGTCAGGTCAGCGACCAGAATAAAATCGGCGGGATCACCTACTCGCAGCTGGCCCACGGGCAAGTGATAGTGCTCGATAGGATTGAGGCAAGCTACTTGCAGCACATCAAACACGTTGTAGCCCAGTGCTACGGCCCGCTGCACCAGCTGGTTGATGTGGCCCAGCAGCAGCGTATCGGGGTGCTTGTCGTCGGAGCAAAACATGAGGCTGGCGTAGTGCTGGGGTAGCAGCTCGATGAGGGCGTCGAAGTTGCGGGCCGCCGAGCCCTCCCGGATGAGGATTTTCATGCCCGCGGCTAGCTTGTCGCGCGCTTCGACGGCCGTGAAGCACTCGTGGTCGGTGCTGATGCCCGCGCTGGCATACTGCTCGGCGTCGGGGCCGCACAGGCCGGGCGCGTGGCCATCGACGGGCCGGCCGGTGCGCCGGGCCAGCTCTATTTTTTCCAGCACGTCGGGGTCGCGGTTGAGCACGCCGGGCCAGTTCATCATCTCGGCCAGGTAGCCGATTTTGGGGTTTTGAAACAGCTGCTCGATATCGGCGGCCGAGATGGTGGCGCCGGCCGTTTCGAAGGGCGTGGCGGGCACGCAGCTCGGCGCCCCGAAGCAAAACTTAAACGGCGAGGCTGCCGCATTATCCAGCATGTACTGCACGCCGGCCACGCCCAGCACGTTGCCGATTTCGTGAGGGTCCGACACGGTGGCCACGGTACCGTGCGGCAAGGCTAGCCGGGCAAACTCGCTGGGTACCAACAGCGAGCTTTCGACGTGCACGTGCGCATCGACGAAGCCCGGCAGTGCATAGGGGAGAGCGGCAGCTGGGCCAGTAGCCCCGGCCTGGGGCTCGATAGCCGCCACGTGGCCCGCCGCTACCCGGATGGTAGCCGGGTAACTAGTGCGGGCCGGAATATCCACAACATTCGCCTGGATAGTGAAGGTGCTTGACATGCGTGAGAAATGTAAGGGTTGCTAGAGCCAGGTAGCTAAGCGTTATCTTTGGAAAAGATTTTTTGGATAATTAAGTTATTTGGCAAATTCCCTTTGGCCCTAGCCAACGCACCCCGGCCTGGCTTGAAGGACCAGCTGATTTTGGGGCGTATTGGGGATGCTTTTCCAAAACCGCTGGCGGGTAGCTTGCCTGGCTTGCTTGGCCAGTAACATTAAAAGCAATTATTTGCCGGAGCAGTTAGTTGATGCGTTATGAAAAATTTCTTGTGCTACCCGCTAGTGGCTCGCTGGGCACCCGTTGCCGTTGGGCTAGCGCTGCTGGCTGGCACGGCTAGCTGCGCTGGCCACGGTTCCTTACAGCAAAAAACTCGTTGGTATAAGCACCACAGTGGAGGGAAATCAGTACCTTGCCCTTGCGGACATTGAGCGTGCTAGCTACTTTTAGCTGCTCCCGTTTATCACCCAGCCAAGAGTATGCGGAAAGTCTACCAAATTATCGCGTTGCTGTTAGTGGTTGTCCAGGTAAGTGCCCAATCGGTACCCCCCCGGGCGGCGCCTACCACCTTTCGTAGCGGCTCTTACCGGCTAGCCGATGGCAACTGGCGACGCGGCAAATTACTCTACGATGAGCAGCAGTTGTCCATCACCGACGATACGCACAAGAAGGAGCCGCTGGTTTATCCAGCCGATAGCGTGAATTTTTTCGCTATTGGGCGCGACACGTTTGAGCTAGTGCACGAGGTAGATATTCCGCGGCCCACGCAGCATTTGCGCAGCACTTTTGCCCGGCACCTCTACCGCCGGGCCGGCTTCCAGGTCGATGAGTTTGTGGCTTACCAGCTCCCGCCCGAGGCCCCGCTGGTGTATACGCTGCTGGTTAGCCCCGGCCAGCCAACGGCAGTGCTACCACCCAGCAAAGTACAGTTCCGGCTGGCGCTAGCCAAAGTGGTGCACGACTTTACTGCCCTGTCCCAGCAGCTGGAGCTAGACCCCAGTATTATGCCTGAGCAATTGCCCGAGCTGCTGACAGTCTACGGCCGCTGGAAAGCTAGCCACAGTAAGTAGTAACTCACTGCGATAGTAAGTATTCGCGGGCATATTTCAAAAATGATTTCCTGAGTCCTCGCCGGCTCAGGCTCCATTCACCTTAGCTACTAGACCTTTGAAAACCGGAAATGCTCCCGAAACCACCGCCCTGCAAGATGCCGCCGAGCAGGTACGCCAGCAGTTGGGCCTGGCCGCCTACACCGCCCCGGCGGTCGAAGAGCTAGCCCGCTTTATCGAGGTGCAGCGCTCTACGCTGCCCGCCGCCGAGCGCGAGGGCCTGGTGACGGCGCTCGGCTGCTTTTTGGGCGAAAGCCTGGTGCGGGCCTATCGGGGCGAGTGGGCCGCCGGGCCAGATGGCAGTACAGGCGTAGGCATTGCGGGTCGACTTTTTTTTAATCCTTTTTATCTCGTTAATCAGCAGCTTAATAAGGGCCTGGTGGCCTCAGTAGCAACTTTTTTTGGGTCGGTGCCGGGGCGGCTAGTAGCCACCGGCAGCGGTCGAAAGCAAGGGATTTCGTAATCTTGCGGGGCCAATGGCCGTTTTCGCGCGTTTATGAAAAACCTCGTCATCGCCATTGATGGCTATTCTTCGTGTGGCAAAAGTACTACTGCTAAGGCGGTTGCGGCCGAGCTCCACTACGCCTACCTCGATACCGGGGCCATGTACCGGGGCGTTACGCTTTTTTTGCTGGAAAATGATATCGACTTTGCCGATATGCCCCGCATTGAGCGGGCCCTGCACGATGACATTCACATCAGCTTTAAGCGCAACCGCCGCACAGGCCGCAATGAGCTGAGCCTGAATGAGCGCATTCGGGAGGATGATATTCGGCAGATGCGCATCTCTAACTCCGTGAGCGAAGTGTCGGTGATACCCCAGGTGCGCCACGCCATGGTGGCCCAGCAGCAGCGCATGGGTCGCAAGCGCGGTGTGGTGATGGATGGCCGCGACATTGGTACCACCGTTTTTCCCGATGCGGAAGTCAAGATTTTTATGACGGCCGACGTCACCATCCGGGCCCAGCGCCGCCAGGAGGAACTGGTCGCGAAAGGCGAGCACGTGCCGCTCGACGACATTATCGAAAACCTGCGCAAGCGCGACCACATCGACTCGACTCGCGCCGAAAGCCCCCTGCGCCGCGCCGCCGACGCGGTATTGCTCGATACCACACATATTACTATCACCGAGCAGGTCGATTTTGTGCTCGACAAAGTATCGTCGGCGTTGTTTGCGGCTTACGCCCACAAAATCAATCAGGGCTGAGCCGGGCAATATCACTGGCTAGCCGCTGGCTGAAAGTGCGTGCTGCGCCGCGCCATAGGTGGTTGCCATCGTTGGTAGGGTAGTTAGCCTCGATATAATTGAGGTAGGGCGCTCCTAGACTGGTAGCCATGCGCTGCATCAACTGATCGAATTGGGGTTGGTACTGCTTTTCTAGGGCCGCCAGGGCCGGGCCAGTGGGCAGGCGCACCACTACCACCTGGCCGTGAAGCTTCAAAAAACTAATCAGCTGGCGCAAGTTGTGCAAGCGTGCCGCCGAGAGGTAGCTAGCCGCTGCCAGCGGGCGGTAGGTGGCTAGCTTCTCGGCAGTGCGCTGGCGCAGGCTGACCGTGTCGGTGGTGGGCGGTGGCAGCACGATTTCCAGCCAGCCGTCGGGGTGCAGACGCTCAAGGGTGGTCGTATCGTGAAGGGCTAGCTGGTATAAAGGATAGTTCAGGTGGTGAGCAAGATACTCTAAGTTAGGGTTTTGGCTAACGATCTGCATCTGGCCTATCAGCGACTTGTCTTCGGGAAAAACTACTGGCTGGCCTGGCTCCTTAGGCCACTCTAGCGACAGCGCCCACGGGTCGACGGCCACAATAAACAAGCCGTGCCGCGTAGTAGGCGCCAGCTTGCGCCGGATACTAGCTAGGTAAGCTGGCCCATAAGGCGACTCAAATAGGGTAAACGCATAATTGAGCCACGGCCCCGCGTAGTGCGCGCCCAGCTTTGACTGCAACTCGGCGGGTAATACAGCTTGCGCAGACCGCGAGGTACCTAATACCAGCGAGCCCGCCGGGGGGCTAGTAAAGCGCGCATAAAACGCATCAAGGTAGGGCCGCTGCAAGGCTGGTGCCAGCACTAGCCCTGCTACAAGCCCCACGCTGCCTAGCAACAGTAACAGTTGGATGAACAGCTTGCGCACAGCGGTCAGAATTGGAAGTAAATAAATTGGGTGCTGTTGAACACGCCAAACAACAGTATGGCTAGCAGCAAGGTACCATAACCGGCCCACCGCATCAGAGTACTGGGCCGCTGCCAGCGGGCAGCTAGGGTTGAAAACTCATTGCGCAAATCCACGATGAGCAGCAACCCCAGGGCAGCAAGCGTTACGGCTACTTCGGGAGGATAAGCTTGAAAAAAACGCCCGATGGTCGTCAAAGCTTCGCGACTCGTGAGCTGGCCCCAGCCTTGGAAAAGGTGAGTGCTGATGTAAAAGGCATCGGGCAGCGAATTTGCCCGAAAAAATATCCAGGCGTAGGCAACTAGTACCAGCGTAGCAGCTACCCCCAGCGCATGCAGCAAGCGTGGCCGGGCGGCAAGCCCTAGTCGTTGGGCTAGCGCCGCGCGAACGGGCTGCGTCAGGCTTTCGGCCACGAGGTAAGTGCCGTGCAGGGCCCCCCACACCACAAACGTCCAGCTAGCCCCGTGCCAGAGGCCGCTTAGTAAAAAGACAATAAAAACATTGAGCTGCGTATGGGCCCGGCCGCGCCGGCTGCCGCCCAGCGGAATGTATACGTAATCCCGAAACCAGGCCGAGAGAGAGAGATGCCAGCGCCGCCAAAAATCGCCCACCGAAGTGGCAAAATACGGCTGTCGAAAATTGAGCACTAGCTGGTAGCCTAGCACCCGAGCCGCGCCACGGGCAATATCGGTGTAGCCCGAGAAGTCGGCATAAATCTGCCCCGTGAAGCCGGCTACCGCCAAGGCCAGCGCCAGCGCATTGTACTGGTGCGGATGGTCGAAGATAGGATTGACCATCTGGGCCAGCCGGTCGGCAATAACCACCTTCTTAAACATGCCCCAAGCCATGAGGCGCAGCCCGCTGGCTACCCGGCCGTAGTCAAAGGCGTGTGGCTCGCGAAACTGCGGCAGCATCTGGCCACCCCGCTCGATGGGCCCGGCCACTAGCTGCGGCCAAAACGCCACAAATAGCGCAAACCGGCCCAAGTGCTGCTCCGCCCTGAGGCGGCCTGTGTACACATCTACGATATAGGCTACCGACTGAAACGTGTAGAACGACACCCCCACCGGCAAGGCCAGGGCCAGCAGCGGCACCGCAAAGGGAAAGTGGAGCGCCGTAGCTAGCTCACTGGCTGTGTCGCAAAAGAAACTAAAATACTTAAAAATAAATAGTGTGCTCACATTGCTGGCCAGACTCAAATAAAGCCAAGGCCGGCGCTGGGCCGGGGTGGTTAGCCGGCTCATGCGCACGCCACTGAAGTAGTCGAGCAGCGTAGTGCCGGCCAGCAGCAGCCCGTAGATGGGCCGCCAGCCGAGGTAAAAATAGTAGCTGACCACCAGCAGCAACGGCGCCCGCCAGCGCGCCGGCAGGCCAAAATATAGCCCCAGAACTACCGGAAAGAAGACGAGAAAGTGGAGCGAGTTGAATAGCATTGGCTGGGAATAGGCCGGTAAAGGTCGCGAGGGCTAGCTCTGCTTCGGCAGCGAAACGCCATGATTTTAAATCAAACTGCCCAGCGCGTATTTTATCGGCTAGCCCCAAAGCTTACCCACTTGCGTACCTTTGCCCGAAGCGAACCCACCGGCGCATTAGCGGGTTTGTATAGGCACTATGCAGGTTACCATCGACAAAAATTCTGGCTATTGCTTTGGGGTTGAATTTGCCATTCAGATGGCAGAAGACGAGTTGCTCCAGGGCGACGACCACACGCTTTATTGCCTCGGCGATATCGTGCACAACCGTATGGAGGTCGAGCGCCTGCACAAACAGGGGCTGCGCGTAATTGACCGCGAGCAACTCGGCACGCTGCACGACTGCAAGGTGCTGATTCGGGCGCACGGCGAGCCGCCCGAAACCTATGAGCTAGCCCTGCGCAATAATCTAGAGCTTATTGATGCGAGCTGCCCGGTGGTGCTTAAGCTCCAGAATCGTGTGAAGCACGCCTACGATGCGACTACCCGCGAAAAAGGCCAGATTGTGCTCTACGGCCAGCCCGGCCACGCCGAGGTTATCGGCCTAGCTGGCCAGACGCACAACCAGGCCATCATTGTGATGACGGAGGCCGACCTCGACCAGATTGACTTCGCACGGCCGGTTACACTTTTCAGCCAGACTACCAAAAGCACGGCCGGCTTCTACAAAATGAAGACCCTGATGGAGGCTCGCATCGCGGCGGCGGGCGGCGCGCTCGAGAGCTTCGATGCCAACGACAGCATCTGCCGGCAAGTGAGCAACCGCGAGCCTCAGCTAGCCCGCTTTGCCACCGAGCACGACGTTATCTTATTCGTGAGCGGGCGTAAAAGCTCCAATGGCAAAGCACTTTTTTCGGTGGTAAATGCGATTAATCCGCGCAGCTATTTCATTGAAAATGAAAATGAGTTGGAAGATGAGTGGTTTATTAATGCCACTACCGTCGGCATTTGCGGAGCTACCAGCACGCCTTTGTGGCTGATGCGCCAAGTAGCCGAGCGCGTAGAAGGAATTGAGGTAATAGCATAGCCGCTGCCATTGGCTAAGTAGGATATTCAGAAGCAGGCTATTGCTTCTAAATGCTTAAGCTAAGCAGTAGCCTGCGCTATCAGTTCTTGTTCGTAAAGCTGTTGGGTTTCTTCATCAAAGGCAACCAGCACTATTTCCTGGGGCCACTCGTGGGTGGCTAGCCAGTGGCTTGCCTCACGCACGGCGATAGCTGCCGCCGCTGGCTTGGGATAGCCATAAATACCAGTGCTGATGCCGGGAAACGCTACCGAAGCCAACTTATGGTCGAAAGCTAGCTGTAGGCTATTGCGGTAGCAATTGGCTAGCAGTGTAGGCTCGCCTTTGTGGCCGCCATTCCAAACCGGGCCTACAGTGTGAATGACATAAGCCACCGGCAACTGGCCGGCGCTGGTGATAACAGCCTTGCCCACTCGGCAGCCACCTTGGCGCGCCCTGATAGCGCGGCACTCTGCCAAAATAGGAGGTCCACCAGCCCGGTGAATAGCACCATCGACCCCGCCACCGCCCAGCAGTGAAGAATTGGCTGTATTGACGATAGCGGCAGCGGCAAGCTTAGTAATATCGCCTTGCACGACGCGCAAACGGCTAGTGGAAGAAGCCACCGGTAAAATAAAATTGAGTTTGCTATAATACGTAGTCCGGTGCCGAACGTTAGTGGCAAGTACTGAGCTGCCAATTGGATAGCTTCAGCCACTATTCATCAAGTGAAGCTACCAATTAGGAGAGAATGAAAGCAGAACAATAACGGGGCCATTAGTTTTGAACGTATAGCTTGTTATGACGTGTATTCTAGTAAGAATTGCGTGTAAAGCTTACTGCCTCTCTTTCTTCTGCCTTCATTATTTTATACTTATGTCACTCTCCATTCCGCTTACTGGCTCGCCTCCTCCGGCACTGCCGCATCCCATTATTTACCACCAAGCTGGCCATGGCTGGCTTTGTCAGCCGGGTGCTACGGCAGCTACTATACTTAGCCTGCACACCCGTCAAGGCGTGCGGGTGCGTATGGCTAAAAGTCAATTCATGGATCTTAGCGGTTTGCCCGCCGATGAGTACCTGCTGCGGGTGCAGCTACCCGATGGCTTGGTGTACGTGTCACCTGTGCGTTTGGATTAATTCAAGTAAGATGCTTGGGAGAAGCGGCTTGGGCTGCGGTTCATTGCGGGGTACGTATCTACCCCGTAAAGAAGCGCGGCCCAGGCCGCTTCGCTTGTGGCCCAGGCGAGAACTGATTCTGCAGGGTTAGGCTAGATGCTAAGCAGGAAGAATACAGTTTGGTAATAAAACGTGGTAGCAGGTTAACTTGTCGGCAGATATTATGCCCCAGAAGAAACGCAAGCATACGCTCGGCCGCCGCGAGCTCATCGATTTTCCAGGGTTGGCTTTGCATAAAGTGGAGGCTAAGGTGGACACCGGGGCTTACACCAGTGCCATCCACTGTGCCGACGTGCACCTCCAAACCGATGCTACCGGCGAGCCCGTGCTGCATGTGCGCCTGCTCGACCCTAGCCATCCGGCTACCGATGGCCGGCTCCTCATTTTTCATCGGTTTGACCAGCGCGATATCCGCTCCTCCAACGGGGAAGTGCAGTTGCGCTACATCATTCGGACGGTGGTACGCTTGTATGGGCGCGGCTACGAGGTCGAGTTTTCGCTGGCCAACCGCTCCGACCTGCGCTACCCCGTGCTATTGGGCCGCTCCCTGCTGCGGCAGGGACGGTTTGTGGTCGATGTAGCGCGCCGCAACCTCTCGTATAAGGCTGAGTGTCGGGCCGCTGCCCGCGCGCAGGCAGCCACTGCTGGCCCCGACAAGCCAGTTGTGCCGTAGCTTGGTAGCGAAAAACGTTTGGTATCAATCCAGTTTATTATATGGTTCAGCCTACTTGCTGGCCGTTGGCAGCTGGGACTCATTCAGCAGCAGCCAGCGCTTCTTCTTCCTCGTATTTCTTTTTATGAAGCTGGCTATTCTCTCGCGGGAGCCCAAATCGTACTCGACCCAGCGGCTGGTGGCGGCCGCCGCCGCGCTGGGCCATGAAGCTCAGGTTATCGACCATCTACAATGCAACCTGGTGCTGGAAAAAAGCCAGCCCGGCATCATCTACCAAGGTCAGCCGCTCGCCAAGTTCGACGCCATTATCCCCCGCATCGGCGCTTCCGTCACGTTTTATGGCACGGCGGTGGTGCGGCAGTTTGAGATGATGAAAGTGCGCACCGCCGTCGATAGCCAGGCCATTGTGCGCTCGCGCGATAAGCTGCGCTCGATGCAAATCCTGAGCCGCGCCGGCGTGGGGATGCCCAAAACTGCCTTCACCAACTACACCGACGACGTGCCCGCGCTCATCGAGCAAGTAGGCGGCGCGCCCGTGATTATCAAGCTCCTGGAAGGCACGCAGGGCCTGGGCGTGGTGCTGGCCGAAAGCGCCAAGGCTGCGCAATCGGTTATCGAAGCCTTTCACAACCTCAAGGCTCGCATCCTGGTGCAGGAGTTTATTGCTGAAGCCAAAGGGGCCGATGTGCGGGCCTTCGTAATTGATGGCGAAGTGGTGGGAGCAATGCGCCGCCAAGGCAAAGAAGGCGAGTTTCGCTCGAACCTGCACCGCGGCGGCTCGGGTACGCTTGTAAAGTTGAGCCGCGCCGAAAAGGCCGCCGCCCTGCTCGCCACCAAAGCGCTGGGCCTGGGCGTGGCAGGCGTCGATATGCTGCAAAGCCAGCGCGGCCCACTGGTGCTCGAAGTCAACTCATCGCCCGGCCTGGAGGGTATTGAAAAAGCAACGGGCCTCGACATCGCCACGCGTATCATCGACTACACTGCCGAGCTAGCCAAGCGCAAGCGCGGTGGCAAGGGCAAGGTCAAAGCCAAAACGCCGCCGCCCGACCAGCCCGCCGAAGCCGAAGGCTAACCAGCGGCGCAGTGGGCTGGCCAGGTTCTTGAAAGGCCGTCGCCATTTCTTAGTTTGCCCCGGCAGCGGGGTGCCAACCGCTCCGTAATGGGAAGTGATAACTCTTTGTCGATAAATGGGCTGCACATCAAGCCCGGCGAGCGCGGCCTTACGCGGCTGGTGATTTCGAAGCTGCCCTCGGGCGCGGTGATTGACGTACCGGTGCACATTATCAGGGCGCAGGCCCCGGGCCCGGTGCTATTACTGATGGCCGGTATGCACGGCGATGAGGTAAACGGAATCGAAACCATTCGGCGACTCATCCGGCGCGATTTGTTGCAGCCCAAGCGGGGCACCATCATTGCCATTCCGATCCTGAATATCTACGGCTTTCTGAATTTTAGCCGCGAAGTACCCGATGGCAAAGACGTAAATCGCTCGTTTCCAGGGCACCCGCGCGGGTCCTTGGCTAGCCGCGTGGCCCACCGCTTCATGCGCGAAATCATGCCGCTGGTTGATGTGGGCATCGACTTCCACACCGGGGGCGCGGCTCGTGCCAACCATCCGCAGCTGCGCTGCCTGCTGGGCCAAGACGCAACTATTGATGCACTGGCCCGGGCTTTTGCGGCACCCTTTACGCTGCACGCCCGGCTGCGGCCCGGCTCGCTGCGCAGCACGGCCCACGCGCTGGGCAAGCCCATCATCGTGTACGAAACCGGTGAAAGCCTGCGCCTTGACGAGGCGGGTATCGAAGAGGCCATGGCGGGTACGCTGCGGGTGCTGCACCACTTGGGTATGGGCCCCGCCGGCCCCGAGCCAGCGCACCGCAACATCGTGTGCCCTAGCCACCGCTGGCTGCGGGCGCGCTACGCTGGGCTATTCCGGGCGCACGTCGGGCTGGGCGAATTTGTGGAAGAAGGCCAGATTTACGGTTCTATCTCGGATCCCTACGGCGAGCAAACAGTCCGCCTTGAGTCGTCGCTGAGCGGCTATGTCATTGGCCTCAACTACATGCCCGTAGTGAACCAGGGCGATGCGTTGCTGCATATCGGGGTGCCTAGTATTTAAAAATGAACAGTGGGCATTCCGGTAGGAACAGCGGAAAGTACAGTGAGCACAATAGGAATTCCGGTGAGAGCAACGGAAAGCACCAGGAGTATCTTGGGAGTTCCGGTGAGTGCAGTGGAAAGTACAGCGAGTGTGTTGGGAATTCCAGTAGGTCTACCGGTGAGTGCAGTAGAGCTATCGGGCATTCTAAAAGGAATAATTGAAAGTAAAGTATATATAAAATATAAAGATAAATAGCGAAAAGGTAGGAAGAATTTTGAGTAGTCAAGAAGTGACAGCAATCAGCTAAATAGAATAGTGGGTGTTCAAAGAGAAACACCAAATTGCCAAACGTGAACAGCGAACAATCTTTTGCCCATCGTTCACTCTTCACGGCTCGCTATTAACTGTTCACTCGTTGCGCTCCTACCTTTGCTACCATGAAAAATCCTGCTCAACTAGCTTTTAATGCGGTGCTGCTGCTTGCAGTGGCCGTGCTCTACTTTTTGCATTTCAACCAGCGCCCAGCCGCTAGCCCGGCACCGGTAGCCACTACCACCGAGGCTGCCGAGGCTGAGGCCCCCGCCGCGACCGACACCACTGCGGCCGCAACCACGCCCGTGGCCGCCGTCGAAACGCCGGCCGCTGCTGCGCCCGTCGCGCCGGCCAGTGCGGGCGCCATCGTGTATGTCGAGTCGGCCAAGATGCTCGATGGCTACCAGGGGATGAAGGATGCCCGGGCCTCGTTTGCTACCAAAGCCAAGGGCTGGGAGCGTCAAAACCAGGCGCTGGTGAGCAGCTTCCGCACGGCCGTGGAGCAGTACCAAAAATCGGCGCCAACTCTCACGGCCGACCAGCGTGCCGCTGCTGAGCAGAAGCTTCAGCAGCAGCAGCAGCAAGG
>CAZERY010000065.1:0-1358 GCA_964514915.1 uncultured Hymenobacter sp. | reverse complement strand
GAAAACGCGGTCTACCACCGGCACCAACTGGTGCTGATTGACCAGCGCCAGCATGGCGTCGAAATCGGCTTCGCTGCCCATCGAAGAACCCAGAATGCTTAGCTGCTTCCAAAATACCTTGGCCGGGGGCAGCTGCGGAATATTGCCCAGCGTGCCCCCAAAAAACACGATGCGCCCGCCCGGCGTGGCCGCGTCGATCAACGACTCAAACGCCGCGCCGGCCGCGCTGTCGATGATCACCTCAAACCCACCGCCCGCTTGCTGGGTAAGGGTCCGCACCCAGTTGTTGGCGTTGTAATTGATGCCGCCACGCAGGCCGATGGGCAGCGCGAGCGCCCGGGCTAGCTTGTCGTCGGTGCCCGACGTTACCCACACTTCGGCACCGGCCGCGGCGCAAAACTGCGCCGCTACCAGCGCCACGCCGCCGCCAATACCGGTCATGAGTACGCGCTCGCCGGGCTGCACCCGCGCCCGCTCGAAAGCCGCCCGGTAAGCCGTGAGGCCCGCCAGGGGCAGGGCCGCCGCCTGGTCCCAATCGAGGTGGGCCGGCCGCGGCCGCACGTAGCTAGCTGGCACCACGATATACTCGGCAAAAGTGCCGGGGTCGGGCATTCCCCGCACCCGAAAATTGCGGCCCTGCGCCTTGGGGCTCGTGCCCCATTCTACGCCGGGATAAATAATAACGGCATCGCCAACCGCCACGTCAGCTACGCCCTCGCCCAGCTCGGCTAGCTCGCCGCTGCCGTCGGCCCCGAGCGTACTCGGAAATTTGAGGCCCGCGTACTGGCCTTTCTGAATCCAGACGTCGCGGTGGTTGAGCGCCGCCGCGTGGAGCTTAACCAGCACCTCGCCGGCCCCGGGTTGGGGAGTAGGAATTTCGCGCAGCACCGCGGGCTGGAGTGGGGCATCTTGTTGAAGAGCAAGCATTATAGTGGAGTAGGATGGAACGTGCCTTAGTAACCGCTAGCCCGCCAAATTGATAGCGACCTACCCTTCGCTTGTCAACGAAGCTGCCACCAGCGGGCCCGATAGCAATAAGCCCGTCAGCAGGCCGCCGACGTGGGCAATGTTGTCAATGTTGCCGCTAAGCCCGGAAATTAAATTACTTAGCACCAGATATAAGACCAGGCCAAACATGGCGCGCCGGTCGCTCTTATCCAGCACGAGCTTTTTGCTGAGCAGCAAAGCCAGCATGAGCCCGTAAAGGCCAAAAATAGCTCCGCTCGCCCCTGTCGAGTTGATGCCGCCGTGATGGTACGCGAGTGTGGCCAGGCAGGCAGCCACGCCACTAAGCAGGTAGGCCGCCAGCAGCCGCCAGCCGCCCGTACGGGCTTCGAGCAGCAGGCCCAGCAGCCACA
>CAZERY010000064.1:0-15462 GCA_964514915.1 uncultured Hymenobacter sp. | reverse complement strand
GCCCAAAAATACCCCCTAGTTGCTTTATGCGCTTACTTTTGGCCGACTACTTAATGTGGATGCCCTTCACTTTTGCGAGCAAGTCGATTAGCTCAGCTTCCTCCTCAGCTGTCAATGTACCCGCCGCGTGCTTGGCAGCCAGCGTATTCAAGCGCAGCAAGTTCGGGTCTACGGGCACCAGATGTGGCTGCGGGATGCCGGGCCCCCCGGCTGGGGTGACACTGGCCAGAATCAAGGCTAAGGTCAGGATCACCGGGGCCAGCACCACCGCCGCCGCTGCCTCGGCCGCGGCCTCTAGGGCGGGGGCCACGACGGGAGCCGGGGTGAGCAAGGGTACGAGCGGCGGATTGACCAAGGCCTGCGGCGGGCTGCCGTGCTCGCCGGGGGTGGGGCTCACGTAGATTGCCGGCCCGCCGGGCTGCAAGGTGAGCTGGGGCGCGGCGATGGTGAGGTAGCACACGTAGGCGCCCAGCGTCAGGTTGCCTTGTGCAAACTCTTCCTGGTAGCCCACGCACTGGCCCGCTTCCCAGGCCAGGGTTTCCAGTACCGCCCCACCTTGAGCGCCATAGAAGACGACCTGCCCGGGCAGGGGCTTGTAGGGGGTGGCGGCCCAGTCGAGCAGGATCTCCTCGTCGGGCACGTTCAGGGTGAGGTGCACCAGGCCGGGGCGCACCTTGGTTACCACTGTGTACTTTCTGTTGCAGCGGTCTACCTACTCGCCACTTTGTGCCGCACAATAGAAACGGGTTTCAGCTCTGCAAGCTCCGGCCGGCTTATGCTTCGCCCTGCGCTTCGTCCGCCTCATAGCGGTCCAGCATATGGTTCAACACTGTTGCAAACAGCTCTTCGGCGGTGGCGAAGGTAGTGAAGACCGTTCTGCCTACGCGGTCGGCTACCTCAAACTGATTGGTTTGTAAATTATGCTGGTACAAGTCACTGCCTGATTCAGCAAAAAAAACGTAGCCTTTATTAGGCTCAAATTCTCTCCAAACTAAGTTGGCCTCCACTAGGCCATCAGTGAAACTTTCACGGGCCAGCCCATGGATTCGCTGCGTGTGAGTACTATACAATTGAATTCCGTTGCGTGCTATTCCGTCGGTGTTTTGCACTAATTCGAAGTAGAACGCCGGTAAAGAATAATTGAGCTTATCAATAGCTTGCGCCCGCAGCGCTGCTATTGTTTCAAGTGTAGCAGGGGGCTGTAGTTCATAAGGGCGTTGAAAAGCTTTTGCCTCTTCCAATAAATTTAAAAAGAATTGTTTCATGGGAGTTATTAGTTAGCTGTATAAACAATTACAGGGCAAACCGGCCATTGAATCACGCGGGTTTGATTGGCTTGCAACCCGCGTGTTGCAGCGTTTTGTAGATTAGTAAGAGCCTTATGGTAAGGCTCATTCTTGACAAGCACGAGATTGTCAAATCTGTTATCCCCGCCATCATCCAGCGGCAACTTATGATGAACTTGGTAATCGACTGGCTGAATACCCTTAGCTATTTCCTCAATATCTTCGTCACTAAAGCCTGCCTGTTTCAATTGAGCTTTTGTGTGTGGGTCAGTTCCTATTTCCTTAAGGAAATTCTTTCGGGCGGAAGAATTAAACTTATTTCGTAATGCCACTAAATCAGCTTCCGGTCTTTTTGTATAAGGCAGGGAAATGTTATAAAATCCGGGCAGCGATATCGCATTACCCCGAAGTGGCGCCTCTACAGTTAAGTCATTCAGCGACTGTACGTGAATACCCCTGACTTTGCCTAGCAAGTTTATCAATTCCTGCTCTTCGTCAGTCGTGAGCGTGCCTGCTGCGTGCTTAGCTATCAACTCACGTAGGCGCAACTCGTCGGGGCTGACGGGCACTAGCTGCGGCTGCGGAATACCCGGCCCCCCGGCCGGGGTAATACTGCCTAATATCAGGGCCAGAATGAGCACTACCGGGGCCAGTACCGTCATCGCCGCCTCGACCACCGTTTCTACTACTTCGCGGCTGGATTATTCTGCTTCTTCAATAGGGGTTATTTCATAGCGGTCCAGCATATGGTTGAGTAGCTTGTCTAGCATTTCCTCACACGTATTGAACACGTCTGCCTCGCTATCTGGCTCTTGCGCAATACGATCCATAAGCTGAAATTTGCCCGTAGCTAAATTGTGGCAGTATACCATATCCCCTCTTTCGGCAAAAAAAGCAAACTTTCCATTAGGCTCATAATCACGCCAAAGCAAATTAGCTTCTATAAAACCCTCAATAGTATAAGCTGACCGGCCAGCATGACCCGCGAGTGGTTGGGTCTCACTGGCGTACAAGACACAGCCATTGTAATCAATACCATCTGCTAACCCCAATAACTCTAAGTACGCTTTCGGTAACTCGTAGCTTAGTGTAGTAGCTGCTTGGCTCTGGAACTGCTGCAATTTTTCGGGGGAAGCCGGTGGTTGCATTGGTACCGCAGCACGGCGATTTTGGCGTTCTTGCCTTATTTCGGCAACTAAGTTTATAAAGTATGATTCCATGTGTTAAATTATACTAAGGGTAAACGAAACCGGCATAAGTAGGCCACTGTACCAAGCGACTATCACCCGCTTTCATGCCCTTGGTTAAGCTGATTTGCAAGTTGGTGATGGATTTGTGATAAGGTTCATGCTTAATCAAAACCAAATTATCAAAGCTATTATCACCGCCATCGTCTAACGAAAGCTTGTGGTGAACTTGGTAGTTATCGGGCTGGATACCATCAGCCATATCGTCAATTTCATCGTCTGTTAGCCCGGAAGACTTTAATCTTGCTCTGCTTGTTGGATCACTTCCAAGCTTTTTAAGGAAATTCTTTCTGATTGATGAATCAAACTTATCTCGCAATGCCTTCCGTGCTGCATCAGTTCGCTTGGTATATTGGAGGTGAATGTTATAAAATCCCGGTAACTGTACCTTGCTGCCACGCAGTATACCTTCTGATGTTAAATCGCTCAATTTCTGTACGTGGATTCCCTTCACCTTTGCGAGCAAGTCGATCAATTCAGCTTCCTCCTCAGCTGTCAATGTACCCGCGGCGTGCTTGGCAGCCAGCGTATTCAAGCGCAGTAAGTTCGGGTCTACGGGCAGTAAATGCGGCTGCGGGATGCCCGGCCCCCCGGCCGGGGTGACGCTAGCCAGAATTAAGGCTAAGGTCAGGATCACCGGGGCCAGCACCACTGCCGCCGCCACCTCGGCCGCGGCCTCTAGGGCGGGGGCCACGACGGGAGCCGGGGTGAGCAAGGGTACGAGCGGCGGATTGACCAAGGCCTGCGGCGGGCTGCCGTGCTCGCCGGGGGCGGGGCTCACGTACGCACCCGGCCTGCCGGGCTGCAGGGTGAGTTGGGGTGCAGCAATGGTGAGGTGGCACACGTAGGCGCCCAGCTCCTGGTTGCCTTGTTCAAACTGCTCCTGGTAGCCCACGCAGTGGCCCTCGGTCCAGGTCAGGGTTTTGAGGGCCGCGCTGTCCTTAGCGCCATAGAAGACGACCTGCCCGGGCAGGGGCTGGTAGGGGGTGGCGGCCCAGTCGAGCAGCGTATCCTCCTCGGGCACGTTCAGCGTCAGGTGCACCAGGCCGGGGCGCACCTTGGTTACCACTGTGTACTTCCTGTTGCAGCGGTCTACCTACTCGCCACTTTGTGCCGCACAATAGAAACGGGTTTCAGCTCTGCAAGCTCCGGCCGGCTTATGCTTCGCCCTGCGCTTCGTCCGCCTCATAGCGGTCAAGCATATGGTTCAACACAGTTTCAAACAGTTCTTCGGCCGTGGCGAATGTATTGAAGACAGTTCGGCCTACTCGGTCCGCTACCTCAAACTGATTGGTTTGCAAATTATGCTGGTACAGGTCACTGCCTGATTCAGCAAAGACGACATAGTCTTTGTTAGGCTCAAATTCTCGCCAGATTAGATTGGCTTCTACGAGGCCGCGCTTTAAATATTTGATTCTACCGGAAACAGTAGTCTGAGTCTGCACTTCGCTCGCGTAAAGTTGAATACCATTGCAGTCAACTCCATCGTGCAAGGCTAGCAGTTCCAAGTACTCGGCTGGTAAAGAGTAAGCTAATAGCCGGGCGCATTCCCCTTGCAGAGATTGCTGTCGCTGAATTGTTGTAGGCGGCTCCATATGGTCGCCAACTACCTCTAAATCATTTTGAATCTCGTCTAGTAAGCTGCGCAAAGTTGTATTCATGGGTCAAGGTTGATCGGGATAAACAAATCCTGGATATATTGGCCACTGGAGAATGCGTGTTTCGTTTTGTTGCATTCCACTAGTAGCACCGTTTTGTAGATTAGTTATCGCTTGGTGATACGGGTCGTTTTCTATGAGCATAAGATTATTGAAGCTATTATCGCCGCCATCATCTAACGGTAATTTATGGTGCACTTGCCACTTCCGGTTAGGTAATTTTCCTTTAGCAATAAGCTGTACTTCAACATCACTAAAACCAGCTTTTTTCAACTGCTGCACCATAGCAGGGTCGTTACCAATTTTCATTAGAAAATTCTTTCGGGCTGAGGAATTGAATTTATTGCGCAGCGCTATCAAATCGGCTTCTGGTCTTTTAGTATAAGAGAGCGAAGTATTATAAAACCCTGGCAACGACTCCATAGCGCCCCGAAGTGGCGCCTCTACCGTTAAGTCATGCAGACTATTCACATGAATGCCCTTCACTTTCGCGAGCAAGTCGATTAGCTCAGCTTCCTCCTCAGCTGTCAATGTACCCGCCGCGTGCTTGGCAGCCAGCGTATTCAAGCGCAGCAAGTTCGGGTCTACGGGCACCAGATGTGGCTGCGGGATGCCGGGCCCCCCGGCTGGGGTGACACTGGCCAGAATCAGGGCTAAGGTCAGTAGTACCGGGGCCAGCACCACCGCCGCCGCTGCCACTTCCACCGCTTCTAGCACGGGGGCCATGACCGGAGGAGGCGTAAGCAGCGGTACTACCAGCGGATTGACCAAGGCCAGCGGCGGGGTGCCGTGCTCCCTAGGGTTCGGAGCCACGTACGCCCCCGGCCCGCCGGGGCGCAGGGTGAGTTTGGGGGCGGCGATGGTGAGGTAGCACACGTAGGCGCCCAGTTCCTGGTTGCCTTGTGCAAACTCTTCCTGGTAGCCCACGCACTGGCCCGCTTCCCAGGCCAGGGTTTCCAGTACCGCCCCACCTTGAGCGCCATAGAAGACGACCTGCCCGGGCAGGGGCTTGTAGGGGGTGGCGGCCCAGTCGAGCAGGGTCTCCTCGTCGGGCACATTCAGGGTGAGGTGCACTAGGCCAGGGCGCACCTTAGCCACTGCCCGGCCCCGCACGTTGGTAGCTTGCGTAAACTCATAGGTGCACAAGCGCACCGTATAGGTGCCGCCCGCCACTTGCAGTTCGACGTAGAAAGAGGCCATCCCAAATACTAAATTCAACCCGGCAGCGGATTGGGGGTGAAAGATACGGTAAAATAGCAGTATAGAGCGGTTTGCCGCTTGCTTTTCGCGTATTCAAAATAGGCGGGCGCAGTACGCTGGCCGGTAAGCTAGCGGTAGGCCGACCAGCGTAGCGGGCAGCAAAAAGCCCCGGCTGCCCACGTAGCCAGAGCTTCTTGTGGTGGCCGCTACGGGCCTTAGCTGGCCGGGCTAGCTGGCTGGCCTGGGGCGGGCGGGGTAGCAGTGGAGCGGGCGCCGGGGGCATCATCGATGCGCATGGCTTGCTGGAGCGCGGCGTAATACTCGGGCTGCTTGAGCTTCAGCGTCTCCACGGCCGGGGCCAGCTCGGCTTTTACAAACACGTCGGCGGCGCGCAATGCGGCATCCAGAGTAGTGTTGCGGGTTTTGCCGGTTTCGCGGGCCACTTGCGGGGCCGTCAGCCCGGCGGCGAAGGCCGCGTTGGCGGCGTCCAGCTGGTCGAGGTCGGTGGCGTCGAGGTTGGCTTCCGTGGCCAGCTGCTGGGCGTGGGCCCGCGCCTGCTGGGCCACGTTGCGGGTTTCGGCCAAGATGAGGGCAGCGGGCAGGCTCGTGTAGTCGGTTTTGGTGCGGCGCAGGGCGTGGGCTTTTTCCGCGTCCTCGGCTTCGAGGTACAGCAGGTGCAACGCGTTGGCAAGGGGCAGGGCCAGGGCGATGGCCTGCTTTTGCTGGGCGCTTTTCTGGATGGTGGCCCCGAGGGTGCGGCCGGCGGGCGAGGTCATGAGCGCATCGGCCGTGGCCAGAAGCTCGTCGTGACGGGCGAAAACGCGGGCCACCAGCGCCCCGACCGGCACCGCGGCGTAGGCTTGGCGCACTTGCTTGATTTTAAGTTGGCGATTCCAGCGGGCAGTCTGTTGCTTGTCCATGATGAAAAGAGAGAAAGAAAAGGAAATGATGGGAGTTGCCCTTCCCAAACGGCCCTGCTTACTTATGGTTGCGTCTGACTATTCCAATGCCGATTTATTGCCGGGCCGTGCTCCGGCGACCATGCCTAGGGCTTTTTCTCACCTGACTAAAACGATTTCCAGCCTGATTTGTCCGATTTCGATTCAGCCGCTTCTTTTGCCGACCATGACTTAGACGATTTCCATCCCAACTTGCATAATTTCCATCTCAACTCGGCTAAAGTCTACTATGATTTAGACGATTTCTATCCGAGATAAGATTATTTCTGGTCAGTGGAAGGTAATTTTTAAGCTGAACTAAGCCAAATTCGACCTCGCCTGAGTCTTACTTAGTGCGGTTTCAGGGGTCGGTATCCAGCCGGCTGTTGCGCGGACTTTGTAGTCCGCGTTGGGTAGCAGCCAAGTCGCGGACTACAAAGTCTGCGCAACTGCCAGGTACCAAGCATCGCCGACTGCCCGGTCCCTCTTGCGAGTGGGGCGGTGGGCATGCTGCCAGGCGTGGCCGCGGCGGGCTACTGCTCCCAAATAGACCGCATGCCGGCTAGCTCCACCCGCGGCAGCGTCGGGTTGCCAGCGGCTTGCAATGCCAGGCCCGTGAGCGGCTGGCTGGGAAAGAAGATACCCGTCAGGCACGTCAGGCCGCCGTCGGCAAACAGCTCGGCGGAGGCCGCATCGACCAGCAGCATGATTTCCTGGGTGGGGCCGGTGGCCAGGCGCGGGGCGCGTGCCACCTGCGTAAAGCCCTTGTCAGCGGGTGCGAAGGTGACGTTGCCCGACTTACTGCGGTCGAGATAATATTCCTGCTTAGCGTGGTCGTAGCCGATCAATACCTGCTCCTTGGCCGCGTTGCTGAGCACCAGGGTCCAGTTCTGGGCCTGGGGCACCGTGAGCTGGAGGCGGTAGCGGCCGGTGGCATCCTTCAGGTTTTTACCCAAGTCGTAGCTGCCGCTCACGGCCACGTTGTGCAGCATGATGGGCGTTTCGTACAGCTTCGCCAGCGCCGCGACGGGCTGGGAGGCCAGCCGCCAGCCCCCCTGGGCAGCGCGTAGCGCCAGCGTGCGCGGCACCGTCATGGCGCTGCGCCAGGGGCTGGTGGGTACCTGCTGGCCGTAGTTCCAGTTGCTCATCCAGCCGATGAGGGTGGGGGAGCTGCCCGCCGGCAGGTTGGTCCACGTTACGCCCGCGTAGTTGTCGGGGCCGTAGTCGAGCCACTGTGTACCGGGCTGGCTGGCCCGAAAGGTTTGGCCATCAAAGGCGCCCACGAAGTACTGCGTAGCCGATCCGCCGTTGGGCCCGCCGGGGTTTAGGTTGACGATCAGCACGTCGTGCGGCTGGCCCTGCGCATCCCGGACCTGGATGAGGTCGGGGCACTCCCACACGCCGCCGTGCGCGCCCAGGCCGCGGCCAAAGTCGCTTTCCTTGGTCCAGGCCAGCAAGTTTTTGGAAGAATAAAACTCCACGTGGTCGTGGGCCGACAGCGCCATCAGCCACTTCTGGCCGGGGGCGTACCAGCTCACCTTGGGGTCGCGGAAATCGCGGCTGCCCTGGTTTTTGAGCACGGGGTTGTGGGCGTACTTCGTCCAGGTTTGGCCGTGGTCGAGGCTGTAGGCCAGGCTCTGGTTTTCTACGTCCTGGCGGCCTTGCTGCTCGCGCTGTTCGCTGTGGCTGGTGTAGAGGGCCACCAGCGCCGGCTGGCCGGGCTGGCCCAGGCCACTGGTATTGTGGGCATCGAGCACGGCGCTACCCGAAAATATAAGCCCCAGGCTATCGGGCGCAAGGGCCGTGGGCTGCTGCTGCCAGTGCACCAGGTCGCGGCTCATGGCGTGGCCCCAGTGAATATTGCCCGCCACCGACGCGGTAGGATTTTGCTGAAAAAACAGGTGGTAAGTGCCGTTTTCGTACACCAGCCCATTGGGGTCGTTCATCCACTTTTCGCGGGGCGAAAAGTGGAACTGCGGGCGGTGCGGCTCGTGGTAAGGCTGCGCCGCGGCGGGCGGGCGGGTGGTGGCCCTAGTATTTTTGGGCTGGGAAGGCGACGACTGGCAGGCCGCGAGCGCCAAAAAGGTGAGGGCCCCGTAAATTTTTGGCATGGATGAGGATGCACTGCGCGCGCGTTAGTAGCTGAAAAAAAGCAAGGTAGCGCGTGCCTCCAAAAGCGGTGGCTGGCCGCCTCAACGGCAGCTTCGGAAATGCCCTAATAATGTACCCCTTAAGCCCAACTAAAAACGGACCTTCGTGTGTTTATTCACCGCTCGCTCATTGGCGGCCCCCTTATCATTATGATGCTCCCTGACGACGTTCTCATTTCGCGCGGCGAGGTGCTTGAGCAACTCGAAGGCTACCTAAAAGACAATATCTACGAGTTTCTGAAGCCCGTCGAGAATAGCTGGCAACCCGCTGATTTTCTGCCCGATTCGCGGCGTGATACCTTCTTCGATGAAGTAAAGGAACTGCGCGAAAAAGCTTCCGCCCTGCCCTACGACTTGCTGGCCGTGCTCATCGGCGACACGATTACCGAAGAAGCGCTGCCTAACTACGAGGCCTGGTTTCATGAGCTCGATAGCATGAAGCGCGACGACAACAACGGCTGGGCGCGCTGGATTCGGGGCTGGACGGCCGAGGAAAACCGCCACGGCGACCTGCTCAACCGCTACCTCTACCTCTGCGGCCGCGTCAACATGCGCGAGTTTGAGTTTTCGACCCAGCACCTCATCAACGACGGCTTCGACCTGGGCACGGCCCACGACCCGTACCGCGCCTTTGTGTACACGAGCTACCAGGAAATGGCCACCAACGTGTCGCACCGCCGCGTGGGCCAGCTCGCCCGCCAGGCCGGCGACGACCAGCTCTCCAAAATCTGCGGCATGATTGCCGGCGACGAAAACCGCCACGCCCGCGCCTACAAAACCTTCGTAGACAAGATTTTCGAGCTCGATCCGAGCGAGATGATGCTAGCCTTCGAAGAGATGATGCGTAAGAAAATCGTGATGCCCGCCCACTACATGCGCGAAATGGGCGTGGATATGGGCAAAACTTTCGGCCACTTCACCGACGCCGCCCAACGCCTGGGCGTGTACACCAGCAACGACTACACCGAGATTCTGGACACGCTCATCAGTGAGTGGAAAATTGCTGACCGCACCGGCCTCAACGGCAAGGCCGAGAAAGCCCGCGACTACCTCATGGCCCTGCCCGCCCGCTTACGCCGCGTGAGCGACCGTATGGCCGTCCCTAAGCTGGAATACCAGTTTAAGTGGATCAGCTAACCAGTTAACTGATTTTCACGCCTTTCCAGAAGGCAATCCGGCCTTTGATGTTTTCGGCGGCGGGGCTGGTTTCGGGGTAGTACCAGGCGGCATCCTTGTTTAGCTCGCCATTTACGCGCAGGGAGTAGTAGCTGGCGCGGCCTTTCCAGGGGCAGGAGGTGTGGGCAATGCTATCCTCAAAAAACTCTTTTTTGAGCGAATCAGCGGGGAAGTAATGGTTATTTTCCACCACGATAGTGTCGTTGCTCTCGGCCACGACGGTGTTGTTCCAGATGGCTTTCATAGGCTAGTGAACATTGCCGCCGCCAGCGTTGTTTTGGCTGCCTATCCTGTTACGTAAAAACTATGGCGCTCGGCATTCGATTTAGTGATTTCAAGCCCGATGAAAACTCGGGCGACAAAGGGTTCGAGCAGCTGTTTAAGCTGTTTATGCAGCTCATCACCATTACCAGTGGCGATGTGGGCGAGGCCTTGCAGTGGCTCAACGAGCTCGACAAAGAGTACGGCCTGACCGACAATGAGTACGGCATGGGCAATTTTATTGATGACCTGAAGAAAAAGGGCTATATCGACGAGAATGAGCAGGAGCGGGGTGAGCTGAAAATCACGCCCAAGACCGAGCAGAAAATCCGTAAGTCGGCGCTCGAAGAAGTCTTCGGCAAGCTTAAGAAGAGCAGCACCGGCAACCACCGCACGCCCCACACCGGGCAGGGCGACGAGCAAAGCACCGACCTGCGCGAATTCCGCTTCGGCGATTCGCTGGAGTCGATTCAGATGACCGAGTCCATCCGCAATGCCCAGCTCAACCACGGCATGGAAGGCGACAACTTCCTGCTGACCGAGGGCGACCTCGAAGTGCGCGAAAATGAGCACAAATCACAAACCAGCACGGTGTTGATGATTGACATTTCGCACTCGATGATTCTCTACGGCGAAGACCGCATCACGCCCGCCAAGAAAGTAGCCATGGCTCTGGCCGAGCTGGTAAAGCAGAAATATCCCAAGGATTCGCTCGACGTAATTGTGTTTGGCAACGATGCCTGGCAGATTGAGGTGAAAGACTTGCCTTATCTGCAAGTGGGACCTTACCATACCAACACGGTGGCTGGCCTCGAGCTGGCCATGGACCTGCTCCGCAAGCGTAAGACGCCTAACAAGCAGATCTTTATGATTACCGACGGCAAGCCTACCTGCCTGAAGGAAGGCAACGGCTACTACAAGAACTCATTTGGCCTCGACCGCAAAGTGGTCAATAAAACCCTGAATCTGGCCGCCGCCGCCCGCCGCGTCAAGATTCCGATTACCACTTTCATGATTACCTCCGACCCCTACTTACAGAAGTTCGTGGAAGAATTCACCGAAGTAAACCAGGGCAAAGCCTACTACTCGGGGCTGAAAGGGCTGGGTCAGCTGGTATTTGAAGACTACAAAAAAAATCGGCGCAAGTCGCTATAAGGCGCGTCCCATTGCTCGCAAAAACGCTTCTCATTTTCTGACTAGAAATGGGAAGCGTTTTTTTGGCTAAAGTCCCCGTTAAACTCGCCGCCAGTCGGCTGAACCTCACGCCCGCCTAGCGGGTTTAAGACCTAATGAAGCACGAAACTATCCGCACCCTGGGCGAGCTACGCGCCAGTGGTTACCAGCCCCGCACCGTAAAAGAAGAGCTGCGGGATAACCTCATTTCTAAACTCAAAAACAAGGAAGACGTGTTTCCCGGCATCTTCGGCTACGAAGAAACCGTGATACCCGAGTTGCAGCGGGCCATTCTGGCCGGGCACCATATCAACCTGCTCGGCCTGCGTGGCCAGGCCAAAACCCGCATTGCGCGCCTGCTCATCAACCTGCTCGACCCGTTTATCCCGGTGGTGAAGGGCTCGGAGCTGAATGACGACCCCTTGCAGCCGCTGTCAGTATTTGCCAAAAACCTCATCGAGGAGAAGGGCGACGATACGCCCATCGAGTGGCTAGGCCGCGCTGACCGCTACACCGAGAAGCTAGCCACGCCCGACGTGACGGTGGCCGACCTCATCGGCGACGCCGACCCCATCAAGGCGGCCACGCTCAAGCTGCCGTACTCGGATGAGCGCGTGATTCACTTCGGCCTGATTCCGCGGGCGCACCGGGGCATTTTCGTTATCAACGAATTGCCCGACTTGCAGGCCCGCATTCAGGTGTCGCTCTTCAACATCTTGCAGGAAGGCGACATCCAGATTCGCGGTTTCAAGGTGCGCCTGCCGCTCGATTTGCAGTTCGTTTTCACCGCCAACCCCGAGGACTACACCAACCGGGGCAGCATCGTGACGCCTCTCAAGGACCGCATCGACGCCCAGATTATCACCCACTACCCCAAGTCGATTGAAATCGGCAAGCGCATTACCAAGCAAGAAGCCCGCATTAAAGAGGAGCAGAAAGGCTTGGTGACGACCAACGAAATCACCCACGACCTCGTGGAGCAGGTGGCCGTCGAGGCCCGCGGCTCCGAGTTTGTGGATGCCAAGTCGGGCGTGTCGGCCCGCCTCACCATCTCGGCCTACGAGCAGGTGATTGCCGGCGCCGAGCGCCGCGCCCTCATCAACGGCGAAAGCAACACCTACGTGCGCGTGGCCGACTTTATCTCGGCCGTACCCGCCATCACCGGTAAGGTGGAACTGGTGTACGAAGGCGAGCAGGAAGGCGCGGGCATCGTGGCCGAGAAGCTGATGGGCAAAGCCATCCGTACCCTGTTCCTTACCTACTTCCCCGACCCCGACAAGTCGAAGAAGCTCAAGAATCGTCCCTCGCCCTACAAAACGGTGCAGGAGTGGTTTGGCAACGGCAACACGCTCGACATTATGCACGATGCCAGCACCGCCGACTACCACGCCGCCCTCGATAAGGTGCCCGGCCTGCGCGACATCGTGAAGGAGCTGCACCCCAAGGAGAACGCCGAGATGACGTACTTCCTCATGGAGTTTTTGCTGCACGGCCTGGCCGAGCACTCCCTCATTTCGCGCAATCGCCTCACGGCCGGTGCGCAGTTCAAAGATTTGCTCTCGTCGATGTTTACCATGCCCAGCTTTGGGGATGACGATGATGAGGAAGAAGAGAAGCCGCGCAAGCGCCGTTAGCAGCGTGCCGTGGACTCTGCGAGTCCGCGAGTGAACCAGCAAAAGCCCCGCGTACCACCCGGTACGCGGGGCTTTTTACGTAGCTTCGCAGGATGTTAAAACGCCTGCACCTCCAAAATTTCACTGTCTTCGCCGATGCCGAATTTGAGTTTGGCGAGGGGCTCAATGTGCTCGTGGGAACGAATGGCACGGGGAAGACCCACGTGCTGAAAGCGGGGTATGCTATGCAACACGCATTAACTGGACGCTTACAAGCAATTAGAAACTCTTCTACCAAACAGCCCATACGGCTACTCATCATTGACCCAGCTAATAACAAACTGCAAAATGTTTTTCAGCCGGTCCCCTTTCGTGTTAGTGAATTAATTAGGCGTGGTGTTGCAACAGAAGCAGAAATAGAGATAGTGTTAGTGTATACTGGTGGGCAAGTGGGCACCTCTTTCAGTTTTTCTCTCTCCCCAGATGATAAGAAGGCCCCTGGTACTGTTTGGGCCGACGATGCTAATAAGAATGTAAACTTTATAAACCCTGTCTTTATTCCCGCTAAAGAAGTATTAGCAATGGGATGGTTGCCGCCCCTTTATGACCGCTTTAATATTCCAGTTGACGAAACTTATCCCGACCTCCTCCGCCTATTATCGGGCCCACCCTTACGCCAGCCCGAACCGGCCCACATTGTAGAAAAGCTAGCCCGACTCATTGGCGGCAAAGTCGAGGAAGAAGGCGGTCATTTCTACCTCACCGCACCCGGCCAGCCGCGCTTGGAAATGAACCTCGTTGCCGAGGGAATGCGCAAGTTTGCCACCCTTTACAAGCTGCTCGCCAACGGCACCCTCACGCCGGAAACGACTCTATTTTGGGATGAGCCGGAGGCCAATCTGAACCCGGCGCTGCTTAAGGAGCTGGCCGCCGTGCTGACGGAGCTGGCGCAGGCAGGCTTCCAAATTATACTCGCCACGCACAGCTTGTTTTTGATGCGTGAATTGCACATTCTGGCGCAGCAAACCAAGAAGCCGGTGCGCTACTTTGGGCTGTATGCCAGCGAGGAAGGTGATGTGCGGGTAGAGAGCCAAGACGATTTGATGCAGCTGCAACACATCACGGCGCTGGATGCAGAATTGACGCAGACGTTTGATTTTGAGGCCGCCCTAGATCAAGATTATGCCGGCGATTCGTGAGGGCAAGCACCTATTTGAGTTTCCCGACGCCGACGGCTGGTACGCTTTCAAATACGACGAAACCAACCCGGCCAAACCTGGCTTTTACCGGGAGCGCATCGGCGTTATCCAGATGAAAGGCCAGCCGGGCGTTAGACGAGTGGACATTGTCGCGGGTATCCAGCCTGATTTCCACGACCTGACGTTGCTGGAAGTAAAAGATTTTCGCGAAGATGAGCCGGGGCTGCGGGAAAAGGTGCTTACTGGTGAGATGCCCGCGCAAATCGTGCAAAAGGCGCTGCACACGTGGGGCGCACTCTGCTTAGGGGCGCGCCACGGCGACGAGTTGTTGCTACCCGACCTGCGGGCCGCCATCCTGCACCCGCCCCAGCAGCTGCGGGTGGTGCTTTTTCTGGCTCAAGTACCTATTCGCCAGTCACCCAACGAACGTGATACTCGCCAGAAAGAAAATAATCGGCGCAGGCAACGGCAAGGCATCCTGACGAGGATGCACAACCACTTGAAGCCCCTGGGTATTCAAAGCGATCTGGCTGACATAGATGACTTACCCAAGCGCTGCGGCTGGACGGTGACGGAGCAACCGTAAACAACTTTTGGAACATAGTTTTTATTCTTGAAATATACGTTCCAACTTATGAAACGTATATTTCAAGAATAAAAACTATGTTCCAGTATGCTTCGTCACTCGCGCCATTTTAATACCTTCTTAGGTGCCGTGCGGCACTACTTTGGCCTTGAGCAGCTGACGCTGGCTGGCTATCTGGGGTGCAGCCGCGAACTGCTGGCTAATATCGAGGCCGGCCGGCGCGAGCTCACGTCGGTGGCTACCCTGCGCCTGATGCCACTGCTGCAACTAGTGCGAGACCCCAGCACCGAGCCCGAAGACGCCTCGCTTTCGTTAGCCCCACCCAATGCCGACCCGCTGCTGGCCCGCATCAACTATTGCCGGTACCACGCCGGTAACCTACGCTACAAATTGCAAGCCCTGGAAACCCGGTTAGAATATGCCCGGCGCTGGCAGCGGGCGCTCCCGGCCCTGCTGGCCGGCCCACCCGAGCGTACCCGGGCCTGGCTGCTGCGCCGGCAAGAACAAGCCGCTGCCGACCTCGACGGCGTGGTAGCCGCTCGCTACCACCTGCTGCGCCTGCGCATCGAAGCCCTGGAAACCGAAGCGGCGGCCTTGCAACGGTTACTCCCGGCCACGGCGCCTACCCCGCCCGACGGGGCAGGGCCGGCACCCGGCAGTGTCTAATCGGGCCAACTCGGTAGCCCACAAAAAAGCCTTTCCGCGCGTGCGGAAAGGCTTTTTTGTGGGCTACCGAGTTGGCTTACGCCTGCTCGTCATTTTTCACCACGATCTTGGTGATTTCGTCGTTGCCGCGAATCTGGTCAACCACGTCCAGGCCTTCGACTACTTTGCCGAATACCGTGTGCACGCGGTCGAGGTGGGCCGTGTTCTGGCGGTCGTGGACGATGAAGAACTGCGAGCCGCCGGTGTCTTTGCCTGCGTGGGCCATGCTCAGCACGCCGCGCTCGTGGTGCTGGTGGCCGCCGCTGGTTT
>CAZERY010000063.1:0-15570 GCA_964514915.1 uncultured Hymenobacter sp. | reverse complement strand
GCGATTTTAAGGTGATGGCCGAAACCATCAACCGCACCATCGACAACCTCAACGTGTTTGCCGGCGAGGTAACCCGCGTGGCGCAGGAGGTGGGTACCGAGGGCCGGCTGGGCGGCCAGGCCGTGGTGCCCAACGTGGGCGGCGTGTGGAAAGAGCTGACCGACAACGTAAATACGATGGCCGCCGCACTCACCAGCCAGGTGCGCGACATTGCCACCGTGACTACCGCGGTGGCCCGGGGCGACCTCAGCCAGAAAATGACGGTGGATGTGAAGGGCGAGCTCTTGCAGCTCAAGCAGAACCTCAACCAGATGGTGGACTCGCTCAACCTGTTTGCCGGCGAGGTAACCCGCGTGGCCCTCGACGTGGGCACCGAGGGCAAGCTCGGCGGCCAGGCCAGCGTGCCCGGCGTGAGCGGCGTGTGGAAAGACCTGACCGACAACGTGAACAACATGGCCGCCAACCTGACTTCGCAGGTGCGCGACATTGCCAACGTGGCTACGGCCGTGGCCCGGGGCGACCTTAGCCAGAAGATGACGGTGAACGTGAAGGGCGAAATTCTGGAGCTGAAGAACATCCTCAACCAGATGGTGGACTCGCTCAACGTGTTTGGCGACGAGGTAACCCGCGTGGCCCGCGAGGTGGGCACCGAAGGCAAGCTCGGCGGCCAGGCCGTAGTTCCGCGCTCGGCTGGCACCTGGAAAGAGCTGACCGACAACGTAAATACGATGGCCGCTAACCTGACTTCGCAGGTGCGCGACATTGCTAACGTGGCTATTGCCGTGGCGCGGGGCGACCTCAGCCAAAAGATGACGGTGGATGTGCAGGGCGAAATTCTCGACCTCAAAAACATCCTCAACCAGATGGTGGACTCGCTCAACATCTTTGCCGGCGAGGTAACCCGCGTGGCCCGCGAAGTGGGCACCGAAGGAATATTGGGCGGCCAGGCCAACGTGCCCCGTGTGGGCGGCGTGTGGAAAGACCTGACCGACAACGTAAATACGATGGCTTCGAACCTGACTTCGCAGGTGCGCGACATCGCCAACGTGGCTACGGCTGTGGCGCGCGGTGACCTCAGCCAGAAAATCACGGTGAACGTACGCGGCGAGCTGCTTCAGCTGAAGGAAAACCTCAACCAGATGGTGGACTCGCTCAACGTGTTTGGCGACGAGGTAACCCGCGTGGCCCGCGAGGTGGGCACCGAAGGCAAGCTCGGCGGCCAGGCCAACGTGCCCGGCGTGAAAGGTACCTGGAAAGACCTGACCGACAACGTAAACACGATGGCCGCCTCGCTCACCAGCCAAGTGCGCGACATTGCCAACGTGACCACCGCCGTGGCGCGGGGCGACCTCAGCCAGAAGGTATCGGTGGATGTCAATGGCGAGCTGCTCGACCTCAAGGACAACATCAACCAGATGGTGGACTCGCTCAACATCTTCGCCGGCGAGGTAACCCGCGTGGCCGTGGAAGTGGGCACCGAAGGCCAACTCGGCGGCCAGGCCGAAGTACCCGACGTGAGCGGCGTGTGGAAAGATCTGACCGACAACGTAAACACGATGGCCGCCAACCTCACTACCCAGGTGCGGGGCATCGTGATGGTGGTAACGGCCGTAAGCCAGGGTGACCTCACGCAGAAATTGACGCTCGAAGCCGCCGGCGAAGTAGCTGATCTGGCCCAGACCATCAACCGGATGGTGGACGACCTCAACCGGCTAGCTTCCGAAGTGAGCCGCGTGGCCCGCGTGGCGGGTGCCGAGGGCAAGCTGACCGAGCGCGCTACCGTGGGCGGAGTATCGGGCTCCTGGAAAGAACTGGTAGACACGCTCAACGCCCTGATTGAGAGCATTGCGCTGCCAGTACTCGAAGTAAGCCGCGTGGTGCAGGCTATGTCGGAAGGCGACCTGACGCAGATGGTGGAGATTCAAACCACTGGCGACATCTCCTCGATGTCAAACTCGCTGAACCTGGCCGTCGAAAACCTCAACGCCCTGCTCGGCGAAATCAATGACTCGGCGCAGGTAGTGGGCACTTCCTCCGAAGAAATGGTGGATAAGGGCAAGGAAATGAGCCGCGTAACCGTCGACGTGGCCCTGGCTATGCAGCAGATGGCCGAAGGCGCGCAGAACCAAGCCCTCAAAACCGACCAGGCCTTCAAGCTGATTGAGGAAATCATGACGGCCACCAAGGAAACGGCCAACAAAGCCGACGTGGTGAACAAGTCGGCCATCATGGGTGAGCAAACCTCGCAGCAGGGCCTGAAAACGGTGGCGGAAGTGGTAAAAAATATGGAGGAAATCTCCGGTGCCGCTACTCAAACCTCGCGCACCATCGAAGTGCTCTCGACTCGTTCGGGCGAAATCAGCAAGTCGCTAGGCGTGATTACCGACATCGCTTCGCAAACCAACCTGCTGGCCCTCAACGCCGCTATCGAAGCCGCCCGCGCCGGTGAGGCCGGCCGCGGCTTCGCGGTGGTAGCCGAGGAGATTCGTAAGCTGGCCGAAGGCTCGCGCAAGTCGGCCAACGAGATTGCCACGCTGGTTGAAGATGTACGCAAAGACACGACCAGCGCCGCCACCGCCATCAGTGCCATGGAAAGCCGGGTGCTCAAGGGTAAGAATGCCACTTTTGAGGCTAGCGCAGCCTTTAAGAACATTGCCACCAGCAGCGGCGAAACGCTCCGCACCTCACGCGATATTCTCACGGCCACGGCGGTGCAGCAAAACTCGATCAGCGACGTGGTCAAGTACGTGGAGGAAGTGGTGGCCATTGCCGAGCAAACGGCCACCGGCACGCAGCAAGTAGCCGGCACGGCCCGCCAGCTGTCGTCATCAATGCAGGAGCTTACGGCCTCTTCGCAGCGCCTCTCTGACATTGCCGACGACTTGCAGGATGGCCTCGAAACCTTCCAGCTCTTCGACTACTACGAGCCCGAACCCGAGCCGGAGCCCGTACCGCCGCCCCGCCGCCTGGGTATGGTGCGCCGGCCTACCAGCCCGAGCACTACCCAGGCAGCCCCCGCTAGCCCACCGGCTACCAACGGCGCGGCCAACTCTACCAATGGCCAAGCCTCGAGCCTCCGCCGTACCCGTTCGGCCCCTGCCGAAGCTAGCCCAGCTACGCCACCGGCGGCTAGCAATGGCCAGAAGAGCCACGCGGCCCGCTCGCGCTCAGTATCTCTGCCGCCGGCACCAGTGGAAGCTGAGAAAGCTCGCCCCCGCCGCGCCAAGGCCAGCGCCCCCGCCAAGCCCGAGGCTGCGGAAGCTCCAACCCGTTCGCGTTCTAAAAAAGCCGCTAAATAACTTTTTCGATTCGGGGCCGCTAGCACCTAAGCTAGCGGCCCCGAGGCGAGCTACCTCATTTATTCAGTTATGGCTGATTCTCCAGCGGCTCGGCCGGCCTCTTCGGGCCGGTCGGTCCCGGCTGCCCCCGAGGCAGTTATCCAGCTTATTGTATTTCGCCTGGGCGATGAAGATTATGGTATCCGCATCGAGCAGGTGAAGGAAGTGACCATCACTCCGGAGGTAGTACGCATGCCCAAAACGCCGCTATTCATCAAGGGTATTGCCAATTTGCGCGGTGATATTATCGCTATCGTCGACTTGGAGGAACGGTTTCAGCTGCGGCCCGCGGGCCGGTCGGTGCCCGAGTTTTCGTACACGCTGGCGGTCGAAGCGCCCGATTATACCCTCGGGCTGATGGTGCGCGAAGTACCCCGACCGCTTACCATCCCGGTAAGCCTTATTGAGCCGGCTCCCGAGTTTGTACAAGACAGCGGCCAGCGCGAAAAATACCTCGAAGGCATTGCCAAGCTGCCCGACGGCGGTGTCGTTATCGTGCTGGATATGCCCAAGCTGCTAACGCCTGCCGAAATAATGCGCCTGCCCAACCAGCCAGCCGAGCCGGCCGGAAAAAAAACTAAAACCACAGGCGAGGCACCCGCCGAGCCGTCAAAACCGTAGAGGGAGACGATTAGCTGTTCAGCTACCTATTTTTCTTCTCTTTTAGATTTGCTTCTATTATGAATAAGCGCATTCTCATCGTCGACGACTCGTTCTATATGCGGACGATGCTCAAGAATATGCTCACTGATGCGGGCTACGACGTAGTAGGTGAGGCCGCCAATGGGCAGCAGGCCCTCGAAATGGCCGTGGCCACGACTCCTGACCTCATTACCCTGGATGTTATTTTGCCCGATAATACGGGCCTCGACGTGCTCAAGGGCATTCGCCAGCAGCAGCCCGATGCCAAAGTAGTAATGTGCTCGGCCGTAGGGCAAGAAACCATTGTGAATGAAGCCATTGAGAATGGGGCCCTGGCCTACATCGTCAAGCCCTTCTCGGAAGAGCGCGTGCTGGAGATTGTGGGTAGTGCCTTGCAGGGCGACGGCACCCCAGCCTAGCTCTTTGTTGCTGCTTAGTTTTACTGCCCGTGTCTGCTCCTCTTTTCTCTGCGCACCCCCGCTGGTTGGCTGGTTGTACTTTGGCTAGCCAGCCAAGGCACGGTGTGTATGGGCTAGCCGCAGCAGACGCGCCGATTTCTAGTTGCCTTCAATTCAGTCAGCTATGAAATCACGCGATCAGGAATACCGGGAGTTGTTCATGGCCGAGGCCTTGGAGTATTATGATGCCATGTCGCGCCATTTGAGCGAGCTGGAGCGTAATCCCCAGGACGTGGCAGCTCTCAATGAGCTGTTTCGACTCATGCACAACCTCAAGGCCAACGCGCGGGCCATGGGTTTTGTCGATATGGGCGAGGTAGCTCATAATATGGAAACCCTCTTTGGCCAGATTCGGGGGCAGGAGCGGAGTTTTACTGGTTCGTTGGTGAAGCTAACCTTCCAGTCGGTTGACGTCTTGGGCAATATGATCCGGGCCGTGGGTGCTGGTCAGGATACCACCGATGCCAAACCGCTACTCGAAAACCTCGACCGCCTCATCAAAGGGGAAGAACCTGTAGATACCCAACCTGCCCAAACTGAGGAAGAAGCCGACGCCGACGCCAGCCGCAAGCTGGAGCTATCGGACTTAGTTTACATTCCGGTTAAGAAGCTCGATAACCTCCTCAACCTAGTGGGCGAGTTGGTTATTGACCGCGACCGCATCCTCACGCTGGCCACTGAGCTGGGCAACCCTGCTCTCCAAGCTACGGCCCGCCATTTGTTCCGCATCTCCGATGACTTGCAATATTCCGTCATGGATGTGCGCTTGGTAGGAGTGGGAGTGCTACTCAATAAATTTCCTCGGGTAGTGCGCGACGTAGCAGCGGCCGAAAACAAGCAAGTAGAGCTTAATCTATCGGGCCAGGATGTGCAGATTGACCGCAATGTACTTCAGCTCATAACCGATGCCCTACTGCACCTCGTGCGCAATGGGGTGAGCCACGGCCTGGAAGACCCGGCCACCCGGCAAGCCGCGGGTAAGCCGCCCGTGGGTAAGCTCCGTATCTCAGCCCTCACCGAGCGTGATGACGTACTGCTGCAAGTGCAGGACGATGGCCGCGGTATCGACACCGAAGCCGTGCGCCGCAAGGCTATTCGTAAAGGGGTGGTAACGGCCGAAGTAGCCGCTACCCTCGATGAGGAAGGGGTCTGGGCACTGCTGTTTGAGCCAGGGTTTTCGATGGCCGAAAAGATTACCGATATTTCGGGCCGCGGGGTAGGCCTCGATGTGGTGAAGCTAGCAATAGACTCGTTGGGCGGGCGCTTGCGCGTGGCCTCTGAGCTCGGCAAAGGCACTACGTTTACGCTGGTGCTGCCGACTTCCATCGCTGTTAAAGGGGCGCTACTGGTAGAATTGGATGAGCGAGTCTACGCCGTGCCGTTACTCCACACCGATACGGTGCTAGCGCTGCCGAACGACGAGATTTTTGCCGTGGGTGGGTTGCTCATGACGCGCGTGCAGGAGGAAAACGTGCCTCTGATACCGCTACGCCAATTGCTGTATGCCGAAGGCGATGAGCCGCTGCCCCGCGCCACCCGCGCCGACCTACCTCCCGATGGCCATATCCACCAAATATTGGTGGTGAGTTACAATAATCGCCGTCTGGGCCTACTCGTTGACCGGTTTCTGCGCCAGCAAAATATCGTGGTCAAATCTCTGAGTAAGCCTTTAGATACAATTGACCTTTTTGGGGGCGTAACCCTGCTTGGAAACGGGCAGCTTTGCCTGGTGCTCGACGTTCCCGCCCTTACCCGCTTGTTTTTAGCCAAACGCCCTTGACGTTAGCTGCTTTCTGCTTCTTTACCGTATTAACCGCCAGCCGTTCCGCTACGCCCAAGATGTTATGAACTTAATCATGAATGAGTTAGAGCGCGATATTATTCGCGAAATTCTCAATATCGGTCTTGCTCGGGCAGCCGATAGCTTTGCCGTGATTGCCCAGGAACGGGTAATGTTGGAGGTGCCTAACCTGGATTTGCTACCAAGCACCGACATCATTAGCCGAGTGCAAGATTATCAAGCACGCTACGTAGCAATTCAGAGCGACATTCGGGGCGACTTCAACGGGTCAACCTTTATGTTTTTCTCGGGGCAGCACATTCAGCGCTTGTCGCGGGTGTGCCTGCGTATGCAGGTTTCCGAATCGCTTCAGCTCGATGAGTTGCAGCAGTCATTGCTGTTGGAGATAAGCAATATTATTACCGGCGCTCTAGTAACGCAGTTGGCAAACATCTTGAAATCTAGCATATACGGGGCGCCCCCACAAGCACCTGAAGGCGATCTGTCAGAATCGTTGCGTAGCCTGATGCCCGACCAAGAGGCCCTCCAGCCCCTTATCTTTTCCGTTATTACTCAGTTTTCAGATAAGGATAATTCAGTGGAATTACCCTTGATGCTGTTCTTTGATCGCGCCACCTTCGAGAAGATTCTGGAAATTATCCGTACCTATGACTTTCTAGGTAAAACCCAATCTGCTACGTAGTTGTCAGCAGTATTCTCTGTAGTCTTACACCCTAGCTTGTAGGTAACCCAGAGCTAGCATACGCTTTTCACCTTCACCAAGTGCTTTGCACTTGGTGTTATTTTTTACCCGTGCCAATAGATACTCTCGCGCAAAAAATCGCCACTTTCGACCCCAACGCTCCGGGTGACGTAGCGGCGGGCGGCCTTTTTGGCTTGCCTTTTACTCCTGAAGAAGCCCAGCTGGTGGTAGTGCCCGTGCCGTGGGAAGTGACGGTGAGCTACCGCGCCGGCACCGCGCAGGGACCCGCAGCCATTCGGGAAGCTTCTTTGCAGGTGGACCTTTACGATTCCGACCTGCCCGACGCCTGGAAGCTGGGCTTGGCGATGGAGGACGAAGACGAAACCATTGCCCAAATCAGTCATAACCTGCGCCCGCAAGCTGCCGACTACATCGGCTGGCTCGAAAACGGTCAGCCCGCCGCCGAGGCTGGCCAGCACGGTACGGCGCCTGCCCGTATCACGGCCGAAGGCGCCAAGCTCGTACAATGGCTAAAGCAAAAAACTGGCGCTTTGCTCGACGCCGGCAAAATGGTAGCCGTGCTCGGCGGCGACCACAGCACGCCGCTGGGCTTTCTGCACGCGCTGGCCGAGCGCCACGCCGATGGTTTTGGCATTCTCCAGTTTGATGCGCACTGCGACCTGCGGCCCGCGTACGAGGGCTTCCAGTACTCGCACGCCAGCATTATGTACAATGCCTTGCAGCTGCCGCAGGTAAAGAAGCTGGTGCAGGTTGGCATCCGCGATATGTGCCAGCAGGAGGCCGACCTTATCGAGCATTCCAATGGCCGAGTGGCTTTGTTCGGTCAGCGCTTTTTGAGCGATGAGAAATTCGTCAAAAAGTCGTGGAAGAAAGTCTGCGGCAAAATCATTGCGCAGCTCCCGCAAAAAGTTTACATCAGCTTCGACATCGACGGCTTAGATCCCAAGCTCTGCCCGGGCACGGGCACGCCCGTGCCCGGCGGCCTGGAGTACGAAGAGGCCACGTACCTATTGCGGCAAGTAGTACGCTCGGGCCGCACTATCATTGGCCTCGATCTCAATGAGGTAGCTCCCGGCGATACGGAGTGGAATGGCATTGTGGGCGCTCGCCTGCTGTATCAGCTTTGTAATTGGATGGCTGCTTCGCAAGGCCGCCTGGCCGCTAAGGGCTTGGGCAGCGCTGAGTAGTTTTTTCGAGTTTATTTATTTCTTACATGGGCAAGCTTCTCATCAAATTTATTCTGACTGCCGTGCTTACCTACGGGCTGGCTCAGGTGCTGCCCGATGTGCATCTCAATGGAGTAGGCAGCGCGGCGATTTTGGTTATTGTTTTGGGCGTACTTAATGCCACCGTCAAGCCCGTACTCAAGATACTTGGCTTCCCCATTACGGTGTTGACACTAGGGATTTTCCTGCTGGTTATCAACGTCATCATTGTGAAGCTAGCTGACTTTTTGCTGAGCGGCTTCGCCGTGACGGGTTTCCTCAATACCTTGATTTTCAGCATTGCGCTGTCACTGGTGACAAGCGTGGTAGATATGATAGTTGACTAATTTAGGCTGGTTTCCTATAAAAAAGGCCGGTTGCTTTGCGAGAAAGCAGCCGGCCTTTTTTATACTCCGGTAAGAGTTGCCAGAACTATACCCGGCGAATATCAGCCCCGAGCACATTAAGGCGCTCGTCGATATTCTGGTAGCCCCGGTCAATTTGCTCCACGTTGAGGATGGTACTTTTGCCATCGGCGCTTAGCGCGGCGATCAGCAGCGCCACGCCAGCCCGGATGTCGGGCGACGACATGGTGATGCCGTGCAGTTGCTTTTGGCGGTCGAGGCCGATAACCGTGGCGCGGTGCGGGTCGCAGAGAATAATCTGGGCGCCCATATCAATGAGCTTATCCACGAAGAACAAGCGCGACTCGAACATTTTCTGGTGAATGAGTACCGTGCCGCGTGCCTGGGTGGCTACCACCAGGATAATGCTGAGCAAGTCGGGGGTGAAGCCCGGCCAGGTATGGTCGCTCACCGTCAGAATTGATCCGTCGAGATAAGTCCCTATCTCATAGTGCTCCTGGGCCGGAATATGAATATCATCGCCCCGAAATTCCAACTGAATACCCAGCTTGCGAAAGGTATCGGGAATAATGCCCAGCTCCGGTATCTGGCAATCTTTGATGGTGATTTCGGAACCCGTCATGGCTGCCAGGCCGATGAAAGAACCGATTTCAATCATATCAGGGAGCATCCGGTGCTCGGTGCCGCCGAGGCTAGCTACCCCCACAATAGTCAGCAGATTGGAGCCAATGCCTTGGATATTAGCGCCCATGCGCACCAGCATCCGGCATAGTTGCTGCAAGTAGGGCTCGCAGGCAGCGTTGTAAATGGTGGTAGTGCCCTCGGCTAGCACCGCGGCCATCACGATGTTGGCCGTGCCGGTTACGCTAGCTTCGTCGAGCAGCATGGCGGCGCCGCGTAGTTTGCCCGCAGGCACGTGCAAACGGTAGAAATCCGGGCCTTCCAGTGTAAGCTGCGCGCCAAGTTTTTCGAGCCCCACGAAGTGCGTGTCGAGCGGCCGGCGGCCGATCTTATCGCCGCCGGGCTTAGGCAGCTGGGCGCGGCCGTAGCGAGCCAGCAACGGGCCCAGGATCATTACCGAGCCGCGCAGCTCGCGGGCCTGGGCCACAAACTGGGGCGTACCGAGGTACTCAATGCGCACCTCCTCGGCTTGGAAAATGTAGGTGTCAGGCGCCAGCTGGCCCACTTTCACGCCCATATCCCGCAGCAGCTCGATGAGCTTGTTCACGTCCCGAATATTGGGCACGTTGCTGATGGTAATGGGCTCGGGACTGAGCAACACTGCGCACAGAATCTGGAGCGCCTCATTCTTAGCTCCTTGCGGGATAATTTCCCCGTGCAGCTTCCGTCCGCCGCGCACTTCAAATGCAGCCATTCTTTTAATCGGAGCTTTTAGCTGCTAGCTGCAAGCCATTAGCTATTAAGTAAGTAGGGGGAATTAAGCAGACTCATAGCTAACAGCTAGCAGCTAAAAGCCCAGCGCAAAGCTACTGCGGCGGTTGTTGAGGCTCGGAGCGAAACTTTTTGGGGCGCTTCTTATCGCGTTTTTTGCCGTTGCCAAACCCGCTGCCGCCTTCCGGTCGGTCGGGGCGGCGCTCCCGATTGTCACGGTCGCGGCTGCCCTCAAAGCGGCTGGCCGTGGGCGTAGTAGCGCGGGCAGGCGGGGCCGCGGTCGCCGGCAAGACCGCGATTTCGAATAAGCCCTGATCGGCCACGGCTTGGGCATCCAGCTTTAGCTGCCCGCCCGAGAGCTCCGTGAGGTGCCGGATGATGGTCACATCCTTGGCATTCTCCTTATTATGCTGGCGGTACAGAAACTTCATGGTACGCCCAATCTGCACAGCGGCCTGCTCGCGCTCGGTAGCATCGGCAATGGTTAGGGCCTTGGTAATGAGCGCTTCTACGCCGCGGCCGTAAGCCTTCAGCTTGGGCGCCTGGCGCGGGTACTCGAGGCGCTTGGGCCGCTCGGTGCGCAAGCGAATGGGCGTGAGCGGCACCGGAGCATCGAGGGCCACCTCGTCGCCGGCCAGGGCGTGCAGGTGGTTCCAGAGGCGAGTTTGAATCTCGGGCTGGTCGCGCAGGCTCGGGCGCAGGCGCAGCATCAGTTGCACGATGCCCGCGGCACGGCGCGTGCGCTCGGCCACATCCTCAATCTGGGCCAGGCCCTGGATGAGCTGGTAGGTGCTGTGCCCGTATTCGCGCACCAGCAGTTGCAGGTGGAAGGGCAGGGGAGAAGGTATTTCTTGCATTAATTGAGTGATTTTTTCGCGCAGAGTTTCGCAGGGTTGGCAGAGTTTCGCGGAGGCGAATTATCTAAACTCTGCGAAACTCTGGCAACCCTACGAAACTCTGCGCTATAGTACCCGCAGCTTGGCAAAGCTCAGCAGCAAGGTCTTTTCGCCGACTTCTTCGAAGTGGATGATTGCCTTTACGGTACCGTTCTGCTTTTCGAGGGTGGTTACCTGGCCAAAGCCGAACTTGGCGTGCTCGACGCGCTGGCCGGCCTGCAAGTTACTGGTATCGGAGGGTTGGAAGTCGGCCGGGGCCACGTACTTGGTGGCCACCGTCTTACGGGGCGGGGCCGCAACCAGGTTGGAGCGCCGCTCAAAAACGTGCTGAAACGGCGACTCACCTACCGCTGGGCCGGCGGCAAATTTTACGTTAAGATATTGGGGGTCAATTTCATCTAGGAAGCGGCTTTTCTCGCAGCTGCGGAGGTTGCCCCACTGGTAGCGCGAGGTAGCGTAGCTGAGCGTGAGCTTCTTTTCGGCCCGCGTGATGGCAACATAAAACAGGCGGCGCTCTTCTTCAAGGTCGGCCCGCGAAGTGATCATCATCTGGCTGGGGAAAAGATTTTCCTCCATGCCCACGATGTACACGTTGCGAAACTCCAGGCCCTTGGCCGAGTGGATGGTCATCAGCGTCACGGCTTCGCCCTCCTGGGCGGCATCCTTAAGGTCGGAATCGGTGACGAGCGCAATGTCCTGCAAGAAGGCGCCGAGCGACTTGTCTTCCCGCTCGGGGTCGTCCGTATACTCCTTGATGCCGTTGAGCAGCTCCTGAATGTTTTCGTAGCGCGACAGGCCTTCAATGCTTTTGTCGGCGTACAATTCCTCAATCATGCCCGAGTTTTTGGCAATGAACTTGGCCGCTTCAAACGCATCTTCCTTGCCGGCTACTACGGTGTAACTCTTGATTTTTTCGGCAAAACCCACGACTGGGTTGGATACCCTGGCCGGCAAAAACTGGTCGGCATTGCTCACCACTTCCCAAATGGTGTGGTTAGCTTCTTCGGCCGAATTAATGAGCTTGCTGATGGTTGTATCGCCGATGCCGCGCTTCGGATAATTAATTACCCGGCGCAGCGCCTGCTCGTCGTTGGGGTTTACCGTGAGGCGCAGATAAGCTACTAAGTCCTTGATTTCCTTGCGCTGATAGAAGCTCAGGCCGCCCACAATCTTATACCGAATATTCAGCTTGCGCAGCGCCTCTTCCATGGCCCGGCTTTGGGCATTGGTGCGGTAGAGGATGGCAAAATTGTCGTAGGAAAGATGCTGGTTCATCTTATCCTCGTAGATCGACTGCGCAATTAACTTACCCTCTTCGTTGTCGGAAGCAGCCTTCAGTACTTCGATTAAGTTGCCGTCTTCATTATCCGAAAAAACGTCCTTGCGGAGCTGCGCCTGGTTATTTTTAATAACCGAGTTAGCCGCCCACACAATGTTTTTCGTGGAGCGGTAATTCTGCTCCAGCTTGAAAACGTTCAGCTCAGGATAGTCTTTCTCAAAATTGAGAATGTTGGTAATATCCGCGCCGCGGAAAGCATAGATGCTCTGCGCATCGTCGCCGACTACGCAAATGTTCCGCTCCTTGGCGGCCAGCTTGCGGGTAATTAGATACTGCGAATAGTTGGTGTCCTGGTACTCGTCGACCATCACAAACCGGAATTTGTTCTGGTACTTATTCAGCACGTCGGCGTGGTCGCGAAAGAGCACGTTGGTTTGGAACAGCAGATCGTCGAAATCCATCGCGCTGGCCTTGAAGCATCGGTTGGCATACTGCTGGTAGATAACGCCGATTTTGGGTCGCAGCGCCGCCTCGTCGTCTTGCCGAATGACGGGGTCGTTGAGGTACTGCTGCACCGACACGAGCTTGTTTTTGGCGGCCGAGATGCGGCCCAGCACGGTACTCGCCTTGTAGAGCTTGTCATCGAGCTCCAACTCCTTCACAATCTGCCCGATGAGGGTTTTGCTATCTTGGGTATCGTAGATGGTAAATGAGCGCGGAAATCCAATCTTATCGGCTTCCGACCGCAGGATTTTGGCAAACACGGAGTGGAAGGTGCCCATCCACAAGTTCTTGGCCGCGGGGCCGACTACTTTCTCGATGCGAGCCCGCATCTCCTTGGCGGCCTTGTTGGTGAAGGTGAGGGCCAGAATGTTGAACGGGTCGACGCCTTGCTCGAGCAGGTGGGCAATGCGGTAGGTGAGCACCCGCGTTTTGCCCGAGCCGGCCCCGGCGATAATCATGCAGGGACCTTCCGTTTGGAGCACGGCGGCGGCCTGCGAGGGATTGAGGAGAGCGTGATAATCTAAAGCCATACGAAGAGGCCGCCCCGCGGGCAGCTAGCTGACAAAGATAAGTTGGCCGGGTGGCCGGGCGGTATCTTTGGGCTACCGTTTTTAGGCAGCGGCCCTCGCCAGGCACTTTTTACTAACCACATTCTATCGTCGATAAATTCGCTTTGCTATGATTGTTATTCAAAACACCGTTATCTCCGACGACGTAGCCGAAAACTTCTTCGTCTGCAACCTCGACGCCTGCAAGGGCGCCTGCTGCGTGGAGGGCGACCTCGGCGCGCCCCTGGAGCTGGCAGAATTGGAAATCCTGAAGAACGAGTACCCGAAGATTGCGCCTTTCCTGACGGAAGCGGGCAGGCAAGCCATTGCGGCCCAGGGCCTTTATATCGAAGACTGGGAAGGCGACTACAGCACAACCACCATCAACGACCGGGAGTGCGCCTACGCCCTCTACGACGAGCTTGGCATCTTGAAGTGCGGCATTGAGCAGGCCTACCTGGCCGGCGCTACCGACTTTAAGAAGCCCATTAGCTGCCACTTATACCCAATTCGGGTGACGAAGTACGAGGATTTCGAGGCGCTCAACTACGACCGCTGGGACATTTGCTCGCCGGCCTGCTCGTTTGGGGCCAAGTTGGGCGTGCCGATCTATAAGTTCTTGAAAGAGCCGCTGGAGCGCAAGTACGGCGCCGCGTGGTACGCCGAGCTAGCGCAGGAGATTGAAAACCCGACGCTGGAGGCGTAAGGAATTGAAAGAAAGCATTATGCTGACGAAGGAAGCATCTTGGTCGCTTCATTGGGCTTCGTAAGCAGCGGCGCGAGCGAGATACTTCCTTTGTCAGCATGACGGGCTTTTTCAACTCAATGGCAAGTCCAACTACTTCATAAACACCGGGCGGATAAGGTTTTCAAACGTGAAAATCTCGTCCCATTTCGCTTGCGTGAGCAGCCCGCGCGCGGTCACGGCGATATCGTGCACCGACTTGCCGGTAGCCAGGGCTTCCTTGGCGATGCTAGCCGAGGTTTCGTAGCCCAGCACGGGGTTGAGCTGCGTCACGATGCCGATGCTGTTGTAGACGAGGTTAGCGGCGTGCGTGGCGTTGGCCGTGATGCCGAGCACGCACTTTTCGCGCAGGGTACGGCAGGCGTTGGTCATGTACGAGATACTGGTAAACAGCGCGAACGAGATAACCGGCTCCATCACGTTGAGCTGGAGCTGGCCGGCCTCAGCTGCCATCGTGACGGTAAGGTCGGCCCCAATGACGTAGAAAGCCGTCTGGTTGACCACCTCGGGTACCACGGGGTTTACCTTGCCGGGCATGATGCTGGAGCCCGGCTGCAAGGCGGGCAGGTTGATTTCGAACAACCCGGTGCGGGGCCCCGAGGCCAGCAGACGTAAGTCGTTGCATATCTTACTCAGCTTCACGGCTGTGCGCTTAAGCACGCCCGAGAGCTGTACGTAGGCCCCGGTATCGTAGGTGGCCTCGATGAGGTCGCCGGCCAGGCTTAGGTCGAGGCCCGTTATTTGGCGCAGGTGCTGCGTGACGAGGCCCGCGTAGCCGGGCGGCGTGTTCACGCCGGTGCCGATGGCGGTGGCGCCCATATTGATTTCGGAGATGAGCCGGCGCGAGTCGTCGATGCGCAGCAGCTCTTCGCGCAGGTTGGTGGCGAAGGCGTTAAACTCGTCGCCCATGCTCATCGGTACGGCGTCCTGAAGCTGGGTGCGGCCCATTTTGAGCACGTTGTGAAATTCCTCGCCCTTCTGAAAAAAAGCGTCGGCTAGCAAAGCGAGCGTGTCGCGGTAGCCCGCCAGCTTGTTGTTGAGCGCGATGCGGAAGGCCGTGGGGTAGGCGTCGTTGGTGCTTTGCGAGCAGTTGACGTGGTTGTTGGGGTGGCAGTACTGATACTCGCCTTTTTGGTGGCCCATCAGCTCAAGGGCCACGTTGGCGATTACCTCATTGGCGTTCATATTGACTGAAGTACCGGCCCCGCCCTGAATCATGTCGGTCAGAAACTGGTTGTCGAACTCGCCGCTCGCCACGCGGTCGCAGGCCTGGGCGATGTAGTCGGCAATAGTGGGGTCGAGCACGCCGAGCTCCTTGTTGGCGAGCGCGGCGCCTTTCTTAACAAAAGCCAGTGCCTGCACAAACAGCGGCTCGACCTTAATAGGAATGCCCGTAATGTGGAAGTTATCGAGTGCCCGTAGGGTTTGGATACCGTAGTAAACGTCGTCGGGAATGGGCAGCTCGCCCAGGAAATCGTGTTCGAGGCGGGTGGTAAGGGCCATGAGGGTAGGAAAATGTTAAGGCCGCAAAGGTGGCATGATTAAAAGCAAGCCAGCTAACCAAAGAATACTCAACACTGAGGTACCCAATATGATTAGCGGCTCTCCCAGCAACCTCAATCGGCAATTCACAGTTTTAAGCTAGTGCTCAGTCAGGCAAATTAGTTGCCCTAATTTTCTGATAGTGCCGGTCG
>CAZERY010000062.1:0-15625 GCA_964514915.1 uncultured Hymenobacter sp. | reverse complement strand
TGGCGGTGGCAAAGTCGTACCACGAGGTTACGCCCTCGTTGCTGTAGTGGTAGAGTCCGTATTGCTGGCTTTGGCTTTCGATGATGGTGAGGATGCAGCCGGCTAGGTCGATGGCGTAGCAAGGCGTGCCGGCCTGGTCCCAGATGATGCGCAATTCGTCCCGCTCGCGGCCCAGCTTGAGCATGGTTTTTACGAAGTTATTGGCGTATTCGGAGTATAGCCAGCTGGTGCGCAGGATGAAATACTTGTTCGTGTGGGCCGGAATCACTTGCTCGCCTTCAAGCTTGGTGAGGCCATAGACGCTAAGGGGCGCGGCTTCGTCGGTTTCGACCAGCGGGTGGTTGCCAGTGCCGGCAAACACAAAATCGGTCGAAATCTGAATGAGCACGCTGCCAAACTCGCCGCAGAGGCTAGCCAGGTTTTCGACGCCGTCGCGGTTGATTTTGCGGGCTAGCTCCACCTCATCCTCGGCCTTATCGACGGCCGTATAGGCGGCGCAGTTGATGACGTAGGCCGGGCGATGCTCCTCAAACAGCGCTCGCAGGCTCGCAGTATCGAGAATGTTGGCTTGCGCCTCGGGCGGAAAAACCAGGCCCGGCGTATTGCGCTCCTTTGCCACATGCGCCAGGCACTGCCCCAATTGCCCGGAGGCCCCAAAAACCAGAATACTATCCATCAAGAAATTTTATTATTTCGGGGCGCAAGTTAGGGCCGGGCGGCCTCAGCCAGCGGGCGGCAGCTCGGGTGTGGTGCCCGGCGGGCGCTTGTTTTTGATGGGCTCGAAGCGGCGCTCGCGGGGCTGCTTTTCGCTAAGGTACTTCCAGTAGCGCTTCGGAATGTGGCGCTGGTGCAGCTTAAGGTTTTTGCGCTCGGGGATGTTGACGTGGTCGAAGTACGCCTGCCACAGGATTTTAAACAGCGGCTCGCGCTCGTCGAGCACCGTGGCCGATACCTCGCCCCGGCGCGGGCTAGCCGCATCGGTTTCAAACTCTACGATGGTCGTGCGGGTGAGGTCGTAGTAGAGCCCATAGTGGCGCTTGCGGTCGAATATCAGCCAGCGCTGGTCGGCGTAGCGCTTGGTGAAGTGACTGGCAATGAGCGGCAAGGTGTCAAAATCGGGCTCGATGGTGGCGTGAAATAACCCGTCCTGCGCCTTCTCAAAGCGCACGAAAGCCTCCATGCGGTGCTTCTCGCGGAAAAGCTGTTGGGCTAGGCGCTGGCCGCGCCGCACGGTAGCGTCGGCGTAGTTTTCGGAGATGTCGCGCCCCGCCCGCAGGGCCGCATCCGCGTAGCGAAAAATGAGCAATTCGCGCTCGGGGTCTTCGCTCAGAAAAACGTGGTAGAGCCGCGCCCGTGCTGGCTCGGGCATAAAGCGCAGCAGGCCGTCCCAGGTGCGGGTGGCCAGCGCTTCATCGGTTTCGATGGCCACCGCCTGCGTAAAAAGCCCGCCTTGGGCGGCCGTGGCGGGCTGAATACTGTTGGGAGCCGAGCGCCGGTCGTAGATGCGGAACAGCACCGTGAGCAGCCCTTCAAAGCTACCGTCGTAGGTGTAGTCGGCGGGTGGGTTGCGCAGCTCGGGGGCCGGTGGGCGCGGCGCCACCGGCCCAACGGCGGTATTGGCAGCGGGCTGAACGGGAATAAGACGGTTCACGCGGGAGCGAAGGTAGATTAAGTGGTAGCTGGCGACGCAGCCATCAACTTCAGCAGCAGCTCATTCACTGCCTCGGGCTCTTCCAGATGCACCCAGTGCGTGGCATCGGGGAAGAAATGCAGCTGGCCATTGTCGCACTGCGGCATGCTAAGCTCGGCCATGCGGGCCTTCAGGAAAACGTCTTTCTTGCCCCAGATAATCTGCACCGGCCCTTTGATGCGCGGCCAGCGCAGGCGGCCCGAGTAGCGCAACCCACGGTACCAGTTAATCATGGCCGTGATGGCGCCGGGCTGCGCCCAGGCCGCTTTGTAGCGCGCTACCTCCTCGGGGCTAAAGGTGCCGGGTCGGCTGGTGCCCGCCAGCATTTTCTCGCCAAATTGCCAATTGCGCCGCCGAAACAGGCGCTCGGGCAGCCAGGGCAGTTGGAAAAACAGCATGTACCAGCTGTGCAGCAGCTGGGTAGGCACGCGCCACAGATTGCGCGCCTCGGCAGCTGGATGCGGCACGTTGATGATGGTAGTGCTAGCCAGGTGCTCGGGGTAGTGCGCCGCCAGGTACCAGGTCACAATCGAGCCCCAGTCGTGGCTGATAATGTGCGCCTGCTGGCGGCCAGCGGCAGCAAGCAGCCCGAGCACATCGTCTGCTAATACTGGGATGGTATAGTTACGGATGCCGCGGGGCTTATCGCTCAGGTTGTAGCCGCGCTGGTCGGGTGCCCACACCCGGTAGCCGGCGGCCACTAGCGCCGGCAGCTGTTCGTGCCACGTCTCCCAGTATTCGGGGAAGCCGTGCAACAGGATTGCTAGCGGGCCATCAACCGGCCCGCACTGCACCACGTGCAGCCGCAAGCCATTGGTGAGTACGTCGTGGTGTTCTAGGTTAAGATCCATGCTACCCGTACGTAGGCTGCCGCACTAGTTGTTATGGCCCAGATTTAAGCGGCTACGCCCGGCTGCTCGGCTCCGCCGCGCTGCGCCGCCCGCGCGGCATCGTGCACCTGGCGTACCAGGGGCAGCAGCTCCGACAAGCGGCAGCAGCACGAGAGCCGCGGGGCTTTAGTGGCAAGGCTAGCCACGACCTCCGCGGTAGTGAGCTGAGGGGCTGGGGCCGACGCGACGGCCGGGGCGCGGTGAGAAATTTTCATGGTAAATAGAAGCCGGAACGGCCTGATTGATGCATGACTCCGGCCAGCGGCCGGCTTACTGAACCACCACCGTATCGGTGATGAAGGCGTTGTTGGTAGTCAGAAAATTGAGATAGTAAGTGCCGGCCACGGTGGCCTGAAACTGGTAAGGGACCTGCGCCGTGGTGGTAGTGGCAGTGCACGCGCAGCCGTTGTAAGAAGCGCCAACGGCTACTTGCAGCGTGTTGCCATTGGGCAAGGACTGCACGCTGGTGTAGGTGCCGCAGTCAGTGCCCAGCGAGTAGCGCAGTAGAAATACTACCGGCTGGTTGACGCTCGCCGTCCTGGGCCCCGAGACGCTCGTAATGTTTGCAAAACCCGTCGACTGGCAGACGGGCTCCTTCACGCTGAGGCAGCTGGTCAGCCCGCAGGCGCTATACACAAAAAGACAGGCATTTAAGAAGAATTTCATGGGAAATGAACGGGTTGCTACTAGCTAGCCAGGCGGCTAGCTGCCGCAAGGTACTGGTGCCAATTAGCTTACCCAACCTGGGCAAATAAGTCGAGCTGCTGCGTCACGAGGGCCGAGCGCACGGCCTTACCCCCGAACAAAATCTGCCGGCGCACGCTCTGCGTATCCATCTCGCCGAGGCGGGCCGGGGCCATGCCGCGGGCGGTTAAAAAGTGCTTGGCCCGCTTCATTACCACCCCAAACTGGTGCAGGTGCTCCTGGGTGAGCGAAGTGAAGCGCCGCGCCTGAATAATGCGCTCGGCCGAGCGCCCCCCCACGCCCGGAATGCGCAGAATCAAGGCCCGGTCGGCCACGTTCACATCCACCGGAAACAGGTGGCGGTTGCGCAGGGCCCAGGCGAGCTTGGGGTCGATTTCGAGGTCGAGATACGGGTGCGCTGGGTCCAGGATCTCGTCGGCCTCAAACCCGTAAAAGCGCATCAGCCAGTCGGTTTGGTACAGGCGATGCTCGCGCACCAGCGGCGGCTGCGTCACCTGCGGCAGGCGCGCGTCGTCGGTCACGGGCACGTAGCCCGAGTAGTACACCCGCTTCAGGTTATAGCCCTGGTAGAGCGAGTCGGAGAGCTTGATGATTTGCAGGTCGTTTTCGTCGCTGGCGCCCACGATGAGCTGCGTGCTCTGGCCCGCGGTGGCAAACTGGGGCACCTTTTTGAAGAGCGCCTTTTCCTCCTTATTCTGAATAATGCCGTCGCGAATCTGGCCCATCGGCGTCAGAATCTCGGCGTAGTTTTTCTCCGGTGCCAGGGTAGTGAGGGCTAGCTCCGAGGGCAGCTCAATGTTGACGCTCAGGCGGTCGGCATACAAGCCTGCCTCGTGAATCAGCTCCTCCGAAGCGCCCGGAATGGTCTTGACGTGGATGTAGCCGTTGAAATTGTGCTCGGTGCGCAGCTTCTTCACGATGCGCACCAGGCGCTCCATCGTGTAGTCGGGCGACGAAAAAATACCGCTGCTCAAAAACAGCCCTTCGATGTAGTTGCGGCGGTAAAAATTGATGGTCAAATCCACCACTTCCTCCACCGTGAAGGCGGCGCGCTTCACGTCGTTCGAGCGGCGCGACACGCAGTAGGCGCAGTCGAAGATGCAGTGGTTGGTGAGCAGAATCTTGAGCAGGCTCACGCAGCGGCCATCCTCGGTAAAGCTGTGGCAGATGCCCATGCCCTCGGCATTGCCCAGGCCTTTCTGCTCGTTTTTGCGCTTGCCGCCGCTGCTGCTGCACGATACGTCGTACTTGGCGGCGTCGGCTAAGATACTTAGCTTTTCCTGGATGCGCTCGTTCATCAGCGAGAAGGTTGTTGCGAGAGTAAAAGTACAGCTAGCTGCCCAGCTGGGCGAGCAATTGGTAAGCTAATTTTTTTAGAAATAGTTCAGGTTTCGGGTTGGTAGTTGCCCACTGCTGCCCGGCCATTGGCCCAGCCCGACTCCTTGCCGGCGCGGGGCGACCATCGTAACTTGCGCTAGTGCCCCTGCGCCCTATGCCGAGTGTTGTTGTCGTTCGCTTTTTAGCCTTGCTGGGCTTGCTGCTCGCCAGCGGGCTCGGGCGGGTGTGCGCGCAGGAGTTTTCTCCGCGCCTGGCTGTGCCGCCCGACTCGCTGCACGCGGCCGAGGTTACCACTAGCCTGCCGGCCGACTCGCTCGGTCGGCGCTTCAACGAGGAGCGCTTGCGGCTGGGGCTGGAGCGCTACACCCGTCGCAAGACTATTGCTGGGCGCGCCCTGTCGGCTTTTTTTCGCCTCACGCGGCCCCGCGAAGAAGACCACGGCCTCGATGCGGTACTGCTCAATCGGCAGTTCGACCAGCACAACTTCAAGATTGTGCGCCGCGTCACCATCACGCCCTTCGACGCCTTCGGCTACAGCCTGAACGACTCGTTGCGGCAGCCGGGCTCGTTTTTAGAGAAAGCCGGCAACGCGGTGCACCTGCGCACGGCGCGCTCCCGCATTCGGCAGCTGCTGCTGTTTCGGCCGGGGCAGCCGCTGCTGCCACAGTCGCTGGCCGAGAGCGAGCGCCTGCTGCGCCAAACGGACGAAATCCTGGACGCCCGCGTGCTGGTGAACGAGGCAACCGCCACCCGCGACAGCGTGGACGTGCTGGTGTACACCACCGATGTGTTCAGCATCACGGGGGGCTACGAGCTGCGCGGGCCCAATGCGGGCATCGTCACGGCCGGCGACCAGAACTTTCTCGGCCTGGGCCACCAGCTCGACAACCGCTACCAGTTTGGCCGCGACCTGCCCCAAAACTGGGGCTACGAAGGCAACTACCGGGTGCCGTTCCGCGACTTCGTGTATGCCAAAGGCTACTACTACAACGAGTTTGAGTCGCATTCGGGCGGCGTGGCCGTGCAGCGCGACTTCTACTCGCCCACCGCCCGCTGGGCGGGCGCGCTGTCGCTCGATGTGTTCAACCTGCGCCTTGTGCTGCCCCGCGACTCCGCGCCGATAGACGGTGCGCAACCCAACTTCAAGTTTCGCTCCTTCACCAACCAAAGCCTGTGGGTGGGCCGCGCCCTGCGCCTGCGCTCCTACGACCTGGGCTACGAGAATCCCGGCCGGCTCATTGTCGCCGCCAGCATCGCGCACGAAAACCACACCACCAACCCCACCGCTACCCCCGAAAACCCGGCTGGCATCCCCGACGACCGCACCCGGACTACCATGCTCGGCACCGTGGGCTACTCGGTGCGCCGCTACTATAAAGACAAGTATCTGTTCGGTTTTGGGCGCACCGAGGACGTGCCGGCCGGTACGCTGCTTAGCCTCACGGGGGGCTACGAAACGAACCCCGTGGGGCCGCGCCGCTACATCAACGTGCGCGTGGCGGGGGCCGGCTACTCCGAGCGCCAGGGCTACCTCTACGGCAGCCTCGGGTTTAGCACCTTCCAGCGCGTGGCCGATGGGGGCTGGGAGCAGGGCTTGCTCAGTGGGCAGTTTTTGTACTTCACGCGCCGCTATCGCCAGGGCAACTACCAGAGCCGCCACTTGCTAAGTGCCAGCTCCACGGTGGGCTTCAACCGCTACCCGGCCGAGGTGCTGCTCAGCGGCATTACCAGCAATGCCGATGGGGTGCGCGGCTTTCGCCCCGAGGGCCAGATCCTGGCTACCAGCCGCTTTTTGGCTCATTACGAAGGCACGGTGTACACGCCCCTGTCGCTGCTGGGCTTTCGTATGGCCATGCTCGCCTTCGCCGATGCCGCCTTCGTAACGCAGAATATAGGCGGCGGCTCGCCCTTCGGCGCGGGGGCGCCCTACACGGGCTTTGGCATCGGCCTGCGCTTTCGCAATGAGCTGACCGTACTGCGCACGTTTCAGTTTTTGCTGGGCTTCTACCCGCGGGGCCAGCTCACACCCAACGGCTTGCGGTTGTTTGAAACCAACCGCGACTCCTATCAATTCAGCGATTTTAGCTTTGGCCAGCCCAGCGTAGTGCGCTACGACTTGCAGTAGAATTTGCTCGTGGCAGAAACCACCGCCCGGGCGAAGTTGGGCGCTTCGGGCAGTAGCAGCACGGCTCTTGCTAGTACTTACTGAGTAGCCTTACTATATACCTGCGTCAGTATTGCGCTGGTTGCGTGCTACCTTAGCCACTGGCCGATCGCCCGGCATCGGGCCGGAGCGACCAGGCTTTTTCGCTTTTTTCAGTTATGGACAACAAAGTTTCCCAGGCCATTCCCGAGGCCACGCTTCAGCAGGCGCTCGACCACCTCACGCAGGTGCGCACCTTGCTAGCGCCCTACTTGCTGTCGCTTACCCCCGATGAGCGTGCGAAAATGCCCAAGATGGGCGAAAAGTCGGTGGAGTTTGTAGCCAAAGCGGCCGATTACAGCCAGTCGCTGGCCCAGCTGCTACCCGGCTACGTCGATGGCCAGGCGCTGCAAGTCGATGCCGGCGTGTACCAGAGCCTGCTGCCCCTCTACAGCCTCCTGCACGGCCTCGTGGCCGACGTAGACAGCACCCGCCTGGAAGCTGGCTCGGAAGGCTACACCGTGGCCCTGCTCGTGTACGCCGCCCTGCAAGCAGCTGCCCAGCAAAACCAGCCCGGCGCCCAGGCGGCCGTGGAGGCCCTGAGCACCCGCTTCGCCGCCCAGCGCAACAACGCCCGAAAAAACAAGCAGCCGGCCAGCTAACCAGAGGCAGTTGGCGGTTGCGCAGACGTTGTAGTCCGCGACTTGGCTGCTACCCGACGCGGGCTACAACGTCCGCGCAACCGCCGTATACTGACCCTGAAACCACTCTAATTCAGTCACTATGCCAGTCATTGATCAATCTGCATTCAGGACCACCTCGCGCCGTCGGTTCAGCGCGTGGGGTGTCGGCTTGGTAGGCCTGCTACTACTAGCCGGCTGTCGAGAGTCGCCATCCCAGCCCCAGCAGCGAGTGGTAGCAGAAACTGACCTTCGCTTCGACGAGCGCTACTACGATTCGGTTCAGATGCCGAACCAAAGCCCCCGTACCAAGCGCGAATGGGCGATTTATACGCAGTTAACACGGTTGCATCTGACGCTGCCGCCGCGCAATAACCAGGGCGAGCTGGTGCCGATGCCGGCCAAGCAGCCCGGCGAGTCCGATTCGGTTTTCGAGATAAACGGCGGCCAGCCGGCTGTCGGCTGGGCGAATGAAGCGCAGGAATTGGCGGATATTCACCGCAAACTAGATTCGCTCAAAGTGCTCGAACATATTCCCCTCACCCCCTACTAATCACGCGCATGGGTATAGAATACAGACGTTATTACTATTTTGCAGACCATTTCTTACTCAGTTAACTCAGTCACTATGCTAGTCATTGACCAATCTGCATGCAGGACCACCTCCCGCCGTCGGTTCAGCGCGTGGGGTATCGGCCTAATAGGCCTGCTACTACTGGCCGGCTGTCGGCGGGAGGCGCCCTCCGAGCCACAGCAGCGAGTGGTAGAAGAAGAAAAGGACCTGCGCTTCGACAGGCGCTACTACGACTCGATTGAGTTGCCGAAGCGCAGCCCCCGCACCGAGCGCGAGCGGGCGATTTATAACCAGTTAATACGCTTGGATATGGCCAAGCCTTTTTACCATAACAGCAAAGGTGAACTGGTGCCGATTCCTCCCAAGCAGCCCGGCGATTCCGATTCCGTTTTCGAGCAGACCGGTGACGAGCCGGTCGTTGGCTTTGCGAATGAAGCGGAGCAATTGGCGGATATTCACCGCAAAATAGATTCGCTCAAAGTTCTCGAACATATTCCCCTTACCCCCCACTAATCACGCGCATGAGTATTGAATTTAAACGCTATGGCTTTTCTTCAAAGGCGCCGGGTCACTCGCACGTGCTCGTTGCCAAACTACGCGGTTTCGGCTGGAGCCGCGGCGACTACCGCCTGCCTGACTTACTGCTCACCATGAGCTATTCGCTGGATAGCAAAGGCAATGTGTTGGAGTTTCCCGCACCCCACCTCGTGTTCCAGCCCGACGGCCCCTGCGATGCGCAACTCAATTTTCCGCATACCAACCTGCACATTAAGTTTATCCACTCGGTCTGTCAGTTTTGGTGTAAGATGGACGCCGTTTTCGGGGAGGGAGTGGTGGTGAAAAAAAGCGCGTCGATAGGTGGCACGCTCGGCGCGGAAAAGGGCGTCAAGGGGGAAGTGCAGGCCGGCGCGGAGATGGGGCAGGAATCACCCGGCACGCGCACGTACGTGCACGCTCTCATCGAGGGCACGCTCAGCGCCAAAGAACAGCTACTTGAAGTATGGGGCAGGGTGATGTAGTACGGCAACCAGCAAGCCGCTGCTGGGTAGAGTCGCCTGTTTCAAAGACTTGGAGGTCTCCCAGAGCTATAGTATGGAAATTGACGGCACGTTCGACAGAATCACCCGGGTAGGGATGGGGGAGATGAAGTAGCCGGCCATTTCAGGGAGGGGGTTTACTAGCTTAAAAGGAGAGCCAGCTCCCCGCCGGGGGGGCTGGCTCTCCTTTTTGCCTGGCTTGCTCTGCGGCGGGAGCAGCCGGCCAGGCTTTTTGCCCGGCTGGCTCCCCTTTTTGCTCAGCCCGCTTGCCTCCGGGTGTAGCCAGCCCCCCTTTTTACCCAGCCTGCTTGCCTCCGAGCGTAGCAGGCTCCCCTTATTGCCTGGCCTGCTCACCGCTCACGTTCGCCTGCCCCACCGGGCACACGTCCAGCATGATGCAACGGCCACAGGCGGGGCTGTGAAAGTAGCAGCATTTCTGCCCGTGAAACATGAGGGCCTCGTGGTGGTCGTACACCTGCTGGGCCGTCCAGCCGGGCGGCAGCAAGGCGGCCAGCAGGCCGTGGGCCGGGCCCTCGCCCACCTTGGGGCCAATGAGGCCGAGGCGCTGGGCCACGCGGTGATGGTGGCTATCGACGGGCATGGCGGGCAGCCGCAACGTGCTGAATAGCAGCGTAGCGGCGCTGGTCTTGGGGCCCACGCCGCTAATGCTTTCGAGCCAGGCGCGGGCCTCGGGAATGGGGCGGTCGGCCAGAAAGTCGAGCGAGCAGGGCGGCAGGTTTTCGTCGCCGCAGCGGCGGCTTAGCTCGTGCAGCACGGCCTGGATGCGCGGGGCTTTCTGCTCGGGCCAGGTGCAGGCGCTGAGGGCGCGCTGCACGTCGAGCACGGGCGCATCGCGCACGGCCTCCCAGGTAGGGAAGGTAGCGCGCAGCTGCTGGTAGGCGCGGTGCGAGTCGGCATTTTTGGTGCGGTGCGAAAGCAGGGCACTTATCAACTCACTGAGCGGGTCTTTATCGCTGAAAAATAAAAAGGGCGCGCCGTAGGCCGCGCACAGCCGCTGGTGGGCCAGCAAGGCGAGCGCCTGGCGCGCAGCAAAGTCGGTAGGAGCAACGGGAACGGCGCGGGAAGCAGGCATAAAAAAGGGTACTGCAAACTCCGCTCGGAAGTTCGCAGTACCCGGCTGGTCAGCTCCCAATTTTTCACCGGTACTGGCCCGTGCTGTTGTAGAGCGCGATGGCTTGGCGCTGGGCCGAAGACTGTTTGCCTTGCAGCACCAGCGGCACGATGAGCACCGGAATGGCCGCGTAGAATAAGGGTGAAATACCCGCTGAGTTGGGGCGCAGCGACTGAAGCAGGCCAGCTACCAGCAGGCCACCGCCCGCCACGTAGGCCAGGGTAGTGGCAGTTTGGTAGTGGCCAGCCTGGGCTAGCAGCTCCTGGGCGCCGGCGTTGTCGGCAGTAGCCAGCGCCAGGTTGCGCGAAGTCAGGTTCTGAATCGGGCCGTTGTCCTTCGAGAAATACTCGGTCTTGGTAGTGCGGTAGCCCCCGTAGGGAGAGCCGCCAAAGCCACCGTAGCCCATGCCCCCGTAGCCAAAGCCGCCGTACCCCAGGCCCCCATAGCCCGGCGAGTAGCTGGTATTATAGGTGGCATAGAGGCTGATGCGCCCGGTTTTTTCGCGTCGTAGCGTGGCCTCGCGCGAGGAGCCCGGCAGGTTGGTGCGCACAAAATGCCCGTTTTCATTCTCATAAAAGCCTACTTCGGCAAGGTCGACGCGGCGCTGGCCGTCGAGCAGAATGAAGCTGTGGCCAAACAAGGGCGACTTCACTTCCACGTCGGTCACGTTGTACACCGCCCCATTCTTGAGGCCCACCTGGTAGCGGGTGGGTCGCGTCGAGCCACCCATGATGTAAGGCCGGTTGAAGGGCGAAGCCCCCGGATCGGGCGGCGGTGCGGTAGCTGGGCCGGGCTGCGGCACCGCGGCCGGCGAAGTAGCTACCGGCGTGGGCCGCGTCGAATCGGCGGCCACCGCGGAGGCCGGGGCGGTAGGAGCTGGGGTAACGTCGATTTGGCGCGGCGTAGAAGCGGCCTGGCGAGGAGCCGGCGTCGGCAGTGTGGGCGCACCACCCAGCTGCCGGGGGGCATCTTGTGCGGTGGCAGTTAAACTACTGGCGGCCAGGCCTAGGGCCAGGGCCGCAACAAGCGGAGATTTCATGCAGGCAAATAAAAGCCATATTGACCAACGTTGGCCAGCCAGCCCCTAACGATGCACTGCCCCGCAAAAGTGCCGGCCCCGCCGCCAGCGCTAAATTAGCTGGCTAACTGCTCTTTGCCGACACTTAGCGGCGGGCTCGGCGGGCTGTTAAAATACTGTGGATAATTACTTTAACAGCTTTTCCAGCAAGCTCAGGCTGTCCACCAGATTTTCACTCGAAGCAAAGTCCAGGGGCTTTAAAATGTAGCCGCTTACCCCAAGCTGATCGGCCGCGGCGCGGTCGAGGTCCAGGCCCGAGGTGGTGGTAATGAACACCGGAATATCCTGGATGGCCGGCGTGGCGCGCAGCACCGCCAAAGATTCGAGCCCATTCATGCGGGGCATGTTCAGGTCGAGCAGGATGACTTCGGGCCGCGGGTCGAGGGCGGTCACGCCGTTGCGCCCCAGCAGTAGGTCGAGCGCTTCTTCGCCATTAAAAGCCGGGTGCAGCTCGTGCGGCACGTTGAAGCGGGCGAATGACTTTTGGGCCATCATCGTATCGAAAATATCGTCTTCAACCAACAGAACGGAACGCATAGCAGGAGGTAAAATGAAATAATTAGGAGAATAATCCACTGGCTAGCCACGCAGCTAGCCAGACGCACCGGCTAGCCAGTTATTTTCTTGGGCCAGGTAAAGATGAAAGTGGCGCCCTGGCCCAGCGCCGACTCGACGCGGATGCTGCCCTGCTGGTCTTCGACTACTTTTTTAACGATGCTGAGGCCAATGCCGGTGCTTTCGGCGGTGTGGCGGTCGCGCAGGGTCTGGAAAAGCAGGAATATTTTGTGGTGGTGCTCGGGCGCAATGCCAGGGCCATTATCCTGCACCCGAAACTCGTACTGGCTGCCCAGGTCGGTAGCTTCCACCCGAATGCGGCCGGGGCCGCTGGGAACATGATACTTGGCGGCGTTGCTGAGCAGGTTGGTAACTACCTGCTGCAAGCTGAGGCGATCGGTGGTAAAAGTGGGTAGGCCAGGGGCCAGCTCCAGCTGAAAGCCGGGTGGCACCACCAGGTCGGCCACTTCGCGCACCAGCTGGGGCACGCTCACCTCTTGCAGCTGGCGCTCGGTGCGGCTGGCGCGGGCATAGGCCAGCAGGCCGTTGATGAGGTCTTCGAGGCGGGCCAGCCGGCCCTTCATTTGGGCGAGGTAGGTGCGCAGCTGCGGCGAAAGCTCATCAGGTAGTTCTTCCTCCATCCATTTCACAACGGTGCCCAGGCCGCGCAGCGGGGCCTTGAGGTCGTGCGAGGCCACGTAGGCAAATTGGTCGAGTTCCTGGTTGCGGTTTTCGAGGGCAGTAAAGGCCGTATCGAGCGCCTGCGTCATCTGATTCAGCAAGGTGGCTAGCGAGGCCAGCCGGTCGGCCTGCTGGCCCGAATCAACGATTTTTACCTTATAATCGCCTTGCACCACCTGCCGGGTCAGGTGCTCCATCGCCCGGATGCGCTGGGCCATATCGAGGTTGGTGCGCGTCAGTTCCTGCCGCAGGCGGTCATTGGCCGTAAGCTCGCCCACTATCTTATTGAAGAGCCAGAGTACGATGATAACGGCCAGCACCGCCGACACGATAATGGCCGTTGGCGCAAGCTTCTGAAACAGGTTTTGCTGGCTGTTGCGGGCACGGAGCAGGGCTTCTTCGCCCAGCCGCAGGCGCGTTACCACGCTCCTAAACTGCCGCAAGGGCTGGCGCTCGCTCCGCATCAGCGACTGCGCCACCGCGGGTGATGGTACGTAGTGGCGATAAGATTCCAGCTCGCGTGCCTGGTTATTCAGCAATTGGCGCACGGTATCGACGCGGGCGTGCTGGCTGGCATCGTCGAGTACCAGCTGATGCAGCTGGCAGGCTTGCACCTGCATGTGGGCCGCGTAGTTGGCGTAGCTGCGCAGGTAGGAAGTATCGCTGAGGATCAGGTAGCTGCGCATGTTGCTTTGGGCATCGCGGATGGAAATCCGCAGGTTGTCCGTCTGCTGTAGCACGCGGTACGAGTGCTCGACCAGCTTGGTGTAGCGGCCCAGCTGCTGGATGGTGACGTAGGCCGTAATGGACGTAGCCGCCAGCACCGACAAGGCGATCGCAAAGCCCAGCAGTATCTTGGTATTGAGCCGAATAGCCACGAGAAAAATAAAGGAGAAACTGAAGTAAAAGACATCGGTGCTGCCCAGCCTGCCAGTGGCAGCACGAAAGTAACGGCACCGTAGGCTAGCTGCTGCCTCAGCGAGCCCAGTGCCTTGGCTGGCCTGGCTGGGGCCTACCTTCGCGGTTATGTTTGCCGCCCGCCCCGCTCAACCCGACCGCATTACCAGCCTGCACAACCCGCGCATCAAGGAGGTGCTGCGTTTGCAGGAAAAATCGGCCGAGCGCCGCCGCCAGGGGCTCACGCTGGTCGAGGGCTACCGCGAACTGACCAATGCCCGCCAGGCCGGCTGGGCCGTGGCGACGCTCCTGGTGTGCGCCGAGCTGGCCGGCGAGGCCCTCACGCAGGAATTGCTGGCGCCCGCTCAGCTAGTGCCGCGCCCCTACGAGTTTTTGCCCGTGAGCGCCGCCGTGTTTGCCAAGCTAGCCGTGCGCGAGCGCTCGGATGGGGTGCTGGCCGTATTGCGCACCCCGCGCCGCACGCTAGCCGGCCTCGACCTGCCCGCCAACCCGCTGGTGCTGGTGCTGGAAGCGGTAGAAAAGCCGGGCAACCTCGGCGCCATCCTGCGTACCGCCGACGCCGCCCCGGCCCACGCCGTGCTGGTCGGCGACCCGCGCACCGACCTCTACAATCCCAATGTCATCCGGGCCAGCCTGGGCGGCATCTTTACGGTGCCTACCGTGGCCGCGCCCATGTCCGAGGTGCTGGCTTTCCTCCAAGAAAAAGGTATTCGCACCTTCGCCGCTGCCCTCGCCGATGAGGCCAAGGACTACACCGCCGCTAGCTTCACCGGCCCCACGGCGCTGGTGCTCGGCACCGAAGCCGACGGCCTCACGCCCGCCACGCGCCAGGCCTGCGACGAGACGGTCATCATCCCCATGCGCGGCGTACTCGACTCGCTCAACGTGAGCGTAGCCGCCGCCGTGCTCACCTTCGAGGCCGTGCGCCAGCGGGCCTAAAAGAGGAAGACTGGCTAGTCAATCTGCCTCTTTTTTTCAGTAGAAAGCGCCCGGCTTAGTAAGATTTGTAGGGCAAAAATTTGCCACTCATCACGATGCTAACGCGGTCGCCATTGGGGTTGGGCTCGCGGGTAAGGTCCATCGAAAAGTCAATGGCACTCATAATTCCGTCGCCAAATTCTTCGTGAATAAGCTCCTTGAAGGTGAGGCCATACACGCTCACCAGCTCGTAGAAGCGGTAGATAAGCGGGTCGGTAGGCACGGCCGTGGGCAAGGAGCCTTTGTAAGGTACGATTTGTAGCCAAGCGGTTTCCTCATCGTCCAGGCCAAACAAGGCTTTGGCTACGGCCGCTTGCGCAGCGGTTAGCTTCATCTGGCCGAGTAGGGCGGCAGTGGTCCATTCCTTGCTCTGGCCGATTTGCTGGGCGATATCGGCCCAGCGCAGGCCATTTTTAACCTTGGCAGCAATAATTTTTTGGGTAACGGTGGCGCGATCCATCAAGTGAGAGGCTCAAGGTGAAAGTAAGTCAACGGCTGGCTCCCAAACTTGTTTGGCGCGTGAGCTAGTACACTGCCAATTCAAAACCCAGCTCCTGGGCTAGCTGGCGCGCTTTCTCCGCCTGCGCATCGGCCACTACGCTCAGTGGGTACGAGTCGCTATCGAGCGTCAGCAGAACCAGCGCCAGGCCCAGTGGCTCCAGCGCATCCTGCACGGCATCGAGCAGGTCGGGGCCGCTGGCGCTGCGGCTAGTGGCCAAGCGCAAGCGCTCGGGGCGCTGCTGCCGCACCAAGATGTCGTTAAGGCCTTCGGCAGTATCGGCCGCCGGGTCTTGCCAGTCGCTTTCCCACAGCAAGTCTTCGCTCAGCAGCGCGTCGATCAGGGCTACATCGCGCAGTTCCTGCGCCGGTAGCTCCGCTTCGATGCCGCGCTCGGCGAGCTCCTCCGCGTACTGGGCCTGATAAGCAGCGGGGTCTTGTAGTGCCAAGGTGAGCCGCGCGCGCACGCGCTCCGTGGCGGCACTGTCGGCCAGGGTAAAAAACTGGATGAACTGGGTAAGGGAAGGAGAAGCCATGCTAAAAAAGCGTCTTGTAGTAAAAGAAAAAGGCGCAGCCGAAGCCGCGCCTTTTTTATAAAATCCCACTGCTGGCCTACTCGGCCGTCTTGGCGTAGCGCAGACGCTCGTTTTCGTCGAGCAAAATCTTGCGCATGCGCACCGACTTGGGCGTTACTTCCAGGTACTCATCCTTCTGGATGTATTCCATGG
>CAZERY010000061.1:9541-15724 GCA_964514915.1 uncultured Hymenobacter sp. | reverse complement strand
GCTCGTTGATGTTCACTTCCACGGCCTCGACCACCACGATGGCGTCATCCACCACAATACCGATGGCAAGCACGAAGCCAAAGAGCGTCAGCGTATTAATAGTGAACCCCAGCGGGATGAAGAAGATAAACGTGCCCACGATGGACACCGGAATGGCGAGCACCGGGATGAGCGTGGAGCGCCAGTTCTGGAGGAACACGAACACCACCACGATAACCAGCAGCAGGGCTTCCACCAGCGTGTGTACTACTTCCTCAATCGACACCTGCACCACGCTGGCGGCCTCGAAGGGCACGATGTAGGCAAGGTCGGCGGGGAACTGCTTTTTCAGGCCGTTCATGGTGGCGATAACGTTCTCGTAGGTTTCGAGGGCGTTGGCGCCGGGGGCTTGGTAAACAAGAAGGTAGGCGGCGCGCTTGCCGTCCACAAACGAGTTGTTGGCATAGTTGAACTTGCCCAGCTCGATGCGGGCCACGTCGCGCAGGTATACCAGCGAGCCGTCCTGCGGCTGAGTTTTCACCACTACGTCGCCGAATTGCTGGATGGTGGCCAGGCGGCCCTGCACCGTCACGATGTACTCGAACGACTGCCCGCGCTGGGCGGGCGGCGCGCCCACCGAGCCAGCCGCAATCTGAGCGTTCTGCTCGTTGAGGGCGGCCTGGATGTCGGCTGCCGTGACCCCTAGCGCGGCTAGCTTGTCGGGCTTCAGCCAGAGGCGCATCGAGAAGTCGTCGGCGCGGCTCACGATGTCGCCCACGCCCTTGGTGCGTAGCAAGGCGTCTTTGATAAAGACGTTGGCGTAGTTGTCGAGAAAGGTCGTGTTGTGGGTGCCCTTGGGCGCGTACATGGCCACCAGCATCAGGATGCTGGGGTTCCGCTTGCGCACCGTGAGGCCCAGGCGCTGCACTTCCTGGGGCAGGGTGGGGGTAGCGATGCCCACGCGGTTTTGCACGTCGAGGGCTGCAATGTTGATGTCGGTGCCAACCTCGAAGTTCACCGTCATGCTCATCTGCCCGTTGCTGGTGCTGTTGCTTTGCAGGTAGGTCATGCCGGGCGTGCCGTTTACCTGCACTTCCACGGGCGTGGCCACGGTTTGCTCCACGGTTTGGGCGTCGGCCCCGATGTAGGTGCCCGTCACCGACACCGTCGGCGGCGTAATCTCAGGGTACTGCCCAACGGGCAAGCTGAGCATGGCTAGCACGCCCACCAGCACGATCACCAGCGAGGCGACAATGGCGGTGACGGGCCGGCGAATAAAGGTTTCTGCAATCATAGGTTAGTTAGCTCTTAGCCACTAGCTGCTAGCTACTAGCTAAAGTTGGGCGGTTATGCTGAGCAAAGCGAAGCCTCTCACTCTGTTGCTACAGGACGGAACGCTCGCCGCCCGCGGAATGCTCTGCCTGGCTCAGCACGACCGTCTGGTAAATTATTTGGCAGCGGGCCCGCCGGCTACCGGGCCCGCCGGGGCGGCTACGGCTGCGCCGGGCGCACTGATTTGAATTTTGCCGCCGTCGCGCAGTTTCTGCACGCCGTCGGTCACGATTTTATCACCCTGCTTGATGCCGCTCAGCACCACTATCTGGTCGCGCAGGCGCGGGCCGAGCTGCACTTTCTGCTGCTTGGCGCTGTCGCCGTAGGCTACGTACACGAAGTTTTCGCCCATCTGCTCCACAATGGCCTTGTTGGGAATCACCAGGTGGTTGCCCGATTGGGTATTCAGCACTTTGAGCACGCCGCTGAGGCCGTCTTTCAGCTGGCGCTGGGGATTGGCAAACTGCACCCGCACCGTAATGGTACCAGTTTGAGCGTCTACCCCGCGGTCAATGGTTTGAATCTTACCGGGTTGCGGATAAGGCTGGCCGTTGGGCAACACGAAGCGCAGGGTCGAATCGCCCTGGCCAGCCGGCTTGCTTTGCAGCGCCACGAAGCGCGAAATGTCGGTTTCATTCACCGCGAAGTCTACCGCAATCGGGGTTTCCGAAGAAATCGTGTTCAGGACCGTTGTGCCAGCGCTCACCTGTGTACCAAGCCGCACCTGCGAAATGCCGATGCGCCCCGTAAACGGCGCCTTAATGGTAGCAAACGCCAGATTGGTGCGGGCGATGTTGACGGCGGCCACGGCTGAGGCTACCTGGCTGCGAGCCGTGGAAGCACTCGTGACGGCGTTTTCGGCTAGCTGGCGCGCCACGGCATCTTGCTGAAGCAGGCGCTGGTAGCGGGTTTGGTTCACCTCGGCGTTTTGGGCCGTGGCCTGGGAGCTTCGCAGGTTGGCTAAGGCTTGCTGATAAGCGGCCTCATACTGGCGCTTATCAATCTCATACAGCACCTTGCCGGCCGGTACGAGGTCGCCTTCCTGAAAATTCAGGCTTGTGATAAAGCCCGTCACCTGCGAGCGCAGCTCCACGCTCTTGAGCGCCACCACTGTAGCAGGATACTGGTCGTAGTACACGGCATCGGTGGTTTGGGCGGCCACCACGCTCACGGCCGTGGGCGGCGGAGCGGCGTTTTTCTTGTCTTCTTTTTTGCCGCACGAGGTTCCGGCTGCTAGGCCCAGAATGGCGCACAGGGCCAGATACTTAGTAGTCATTGAGCGAAATGCAGTACGCGGAAAAAATTAATAATTGGTGGGCAGCGTGCCCAGCGTACGCAGGAGCTCCACTTTACTGGTAAGCACCTGAAAGAGCGCGCTGTAGTAGTTGAGCTGCGAGGTGCGCAACGTAGTCTGGGCCACCAGTAAGTCGAGGTAGGCCTTGATGCCTTCGCGGTACTGCAAGTCCACGACGTGGTACACCTGGCGCGAGAGGTCGAGGTTTTGGCGGCTCTGCACGTAGGCCTCAAAATACCCCTTGTAGTTGGCCAGGGCAGTTGCGTTTTCGGTCGTCACCTGGTTGCGGATGTTCAGTAGGTCCTGGTCTACGCGCTGGTCTTGCAGCCGCGCCAGGCGCAGGTTTTGGGTGCGCCGAAAGCCCGTAAACAGCGGCAGCGCGAACTGCATACCCAGGTAGGAGTTGGGGAAGCGCTGCTGGTACTGGTCGCGCACGCTATTGGCCTGATACACCGAGTTGTAGTTGCCAAACGCCGACACCGACGGCAGGAAGCCCAGCCGGTAGTAGTCAACGGTAGTGCCTTGCAGCGACTTTTGCGTCAATACCTGCTGATATTCAATACGATTGGCTGGGTCGAGCTGGGACAGGGTATCGACTATCGCCTCCCGCTCCAGCTGAAGCGTATCGTACTGGAGCTGCACCAGCCTGGTCGCCGGAAAGCCCATAAGCTGCTGCAAGTAAGCCGTGTTGGCATTCACTGCTTCGAGCGACTGCTTGCGGCTGGCCTTCGAATTATTAAGCGAAATCTGGGCCTGTAAAAAGTCCGTTTTGTCCACAACGCCCGCGTCGTAGCGGTTGCGGGCATCGGCGTAGTTGCGCGACAGGCGCCGAATATCCTCGTCAAACACGGCTGCCTGGCGCTGCGACAGCAGCACGCTGTAGAAGGCCTTGCTGACGTCCGATACGGTCGCGATTTTTAGGTTTGCCGTATTCTGGCCCGCTGCCAGGCGGTTGTAGCGCACTTGGCGGGCGGCCAGCCGCACGTCATTGTTGTAGATAACCTGCGTGCCGCTCAACCCCAGCGTCGTGACGTTCTGCACGCCCAGTTGGCGCGGGGTAGAGATGCCCGTGGTAGGGTCGGGAAAGACGGTAAAAGGCAGCCCAAAGTAGTGCTGGGCCACGCCCGTGATGCCTACTTGCGGCAGCCAGGCGGCCAGCGCCACACGGTTGCCCGCATCCGTAATGCCCTCGTCGAGGCGCGCCTGGCGCACTAGGGGCTGGTAGGCCACCGCGTAGCTCAGGCACTGCTGTAAGGTAAGGGGGGCGGCGGGCGGTGGGGGCGGAGTATCGGGAAGATTTTGGCCCCGGCCCCAGCCCGGCCCCAGTAAAAAAGTCGCAAGCAGGACCCATAGGCGGCCCCGCGCTGCGTGGTATAGGATGTTCATAAGCCACAATAACCGTACAGTGCCGACAAAGGTTATCGGCAATTGGCTCGCCAACAGGCCACAGCTTGCCCAGCGGACCAGCGCTGCTTAAGGTAATAACTCAATAAAAAACCCGACCAAAAGGTCGGGTTTTCACTAAAAAATATGCCTGGTACGAGCTACCGGGCACTTTCATTGCCATCTACTGGCTCTCCCTGTTTATGCATTTGGGCCGCCAAAATGCTATCGGGCAACACATTGCTGATGGCCGCCTGCACCTTGTTCATAAAGCCAGACACCACTTTGTCTTTGCCGGCCAGCAGGGCTTCGTAGCCGTCTTTGGCTACGGCAGCCGGGTCAGCTTTGGAGCCTTCGGCCACTATCTTGGCGCGCTCCATGTCGGCCTTGTGGAAGAAGTCAGTGTCCGTGACGCCCGGCTCCAGAATGGTGATGGTGACGCCGCTGTCCTTAGTTTCTTCCCGCACCGCTTCGGTAAAGGAGGTTACGAAGGCTTTGGTGCCGTGGTACACGGCTTGCAGCGGGCCGGGAATCTCGGCGCCCAGGCTCGACACTTGCAGAACCTTGCCTTCCTTGCGCGCTACCATTTCCTGCAAAAACAGCTTGGTGAACGTCACGTAAGCGCCGATGTTGAGTTGAATAATGTCCAGCTCGCGGTTGATGTCGGTGGTTGTAAACTGACCGTATTGGCCCTGGCCGGCGTCGTTCACCAGCACGTCGATCTGGGTGCCGGTGGCTTTGATTTGGTCGTAGACTTCAAACGGAGACTGACGCTGGAACAAGTCCTTGGCGATGGTCGTGACTTCGATGCCGTACTGCTGCTGAAGCTCGCTGGCCGTTTGGGTCAGCTCGTCCTGGCTGCGCGCCACGATAAAGAGGTTGTATTTATCCTGCGCGAAAAGCTTGGCTAGCTCGCGGCCGATACCGCTGGTAGCGCCCGTAATAAGCGCAGTTTTCTGTTGGTTTGCCATGATGGGCCGTGTTTAAAGCAAGTGGAAGAGGTTTTCTTAACGATGCCCCTCCGCCGGCGGTTATAGCCCAGGTTAGCAGAATGCCCTTAATTGCTGTCGCCAAGCCCAACGCAACGCCCGCCTCGCTGCCCGCGTCCTTGCGCTTCACTGCTGCTCTCTTTCGCCAAACCCAACGCTTCTGTCTGGATGCAAAAACTTTTTTTCAACCTAGCCGCCACTAGCCTGCTCGCCGTGCCGGCGCTGGCCCAACCGAAGGGAGGCGTAAGCCAAACTGCCGAAAAGTTCAATCCCGCCGCCCTGGCTATAATCAAGGACGAGGGCCTGAACCGCTCGAAAGTAATGGAAACCGCTTTTTACCTCACCGACGTGTGCGGCCCGCGCCTGGCGGGCTCCGACGGCCTGGCTCGCGCCAATGCCTGGACCAAAAAGCGCCTCACCGACTACGGGCTGGTGAATGCCAACGTAGAAGCCTGGGGCGACTTTGGCCGCGGCTGGGACATCGACAAAAGCTACGTGGCCATGACGGCTCCGTACTACCACGCCATGATTGGCGTACCCAAGGCCTGGACGCCCAGCACTGCCGGCAGCTTGCGCAAGCAAGTAGCCTACGTGAATGTGAAAACCGAAGCCGACCTGCCCAAGTACCAGGGCCAGCTGCGCGATAAAATCGTGGTGCTGCCCGTAGCTAGCCTGCCCCAGCTCAACTTCGAGCCCGACGCCAAGCGCCTCAGTGCCGACGACTTACAAAAAATGGCCGACGCGCCCGCCGGGGGCGCACCTACGGCGGCCAACCGCCCCGCCGACCCCGACCCCGAGGCCCGTCGCGCGGCCCTGCTGGCCGCCCGCGAGCTGCGCCAGAAAATCACCGATATGCTTTTGGCCGAAGGCGCCGCCGCCGTGCTCAGCCCCGGCCGGGGCACCGACGGCACGGTGTTTACGACCAATGGCGCGCCCTACGCTGCCGACGCTAAGCCGACACTGCCCGAGCTGGAAATGTCGACGGAGGATCAGCTCCGCCTGATTCGCCTCGTGGAAGCCGGCATTCCGGTAGAAGTGGAGCTGGAAACCAAAACCCACTTCCAGACGCAGGACCTGAAAGGCTACAACGTGGTGGCCGAAATTCCCGGAACCGACAAGAAGCTAAAAAGCGAAGTAGTGATGCTCGGCGGGCACCTCGACTCGTGGCACGCCGCCACCGGCGCCACCGACAACGCCGCCGGCGTA
>CAZERY010000061.1:0-9455 GCA_964514915.1 uncultured Hymenobacter sp. | reverse complement strand
CATGCAGCTCAAGCCCGACCACGAGAAGCTGGCCGCGTACTTCAACCTCGACAATGGGGCGGGCAAAATCCGGGGCATCTACGCCCAGAGCAACGAGGCCGTGAAGCCCATCTTCACCGCCTGGCTGGCTCCCTTCGCCGATATGGGCGCCACCACCGTGACGCTGCGCAACACCGGCAGCACCGACCACATTGCCTTCGACGCCGTGGGCTTGCCGGGCTTCCAGTTTATTCAGGATGGCCTCGATTACTTCTCCCGTACGCACCACTCCAACCAGGATACCTACGACCGCCTGGTGCCCGACGACCTCAAGCAAGCCTCGGTGATAGTGGCTTCCTTCGTCTACAATGCCGCCATGCGCGACCAAAAGCTGCCCCGCAAGCCGCTGCCCGCCGCGGTAAAGCCGAAGTAAGGGAAGTTAGAAATGTAAATTAGCGCCCCGTTGAGCCTAGCTCGATAGGGCGCTTTTTAGTTAGTGACAATCACCCGTCATGCTGACGAAGGAAGCATGATGGGTGATTGGTAGAGGTGATAATAGTAAGCTCCTCCGAAACGCGCCGGCGCAAATCCGCGTCTTTACTGCGCGTCAATTTCTGCTAAGTCCTTTATGCAAACCCCCACCATCGGTCAGCCCCGCAGCCGCGTCGACGGCCGCCAGAAAGTAACCGGGCAGGCCCGCTACGCCGCCGAGCATGCGGTGGCCGGCTGCGTGCACGGCGTGTTGGTAACCAGCACCATCGCTGCCGGCCGCATCACTCACCTCGATAGTCAGGCGGCGGCCAATGCGCTGGGCGTGCTGGCCATCGTCTCACACCTGAACTCGCCCAAGGTGCCGGGCTACGCAAACCCCCAGCCCGACTCGCGGGTGGAAGGCCAGCAGCTGCGCGTGTTTTTTGATGATAAAATTCACTTCAGCAACCAGCCGGTGGCGCTCGTCGTCGCCGCCACGCTGGAGCAGGCGCGGTACGCCGCTACCCTGGTGCGCGTGGCCTACGAGCACACGGCGCCGCAAACCGATATTGTACGGAATCTAGCTGCTAGCTATAAGCCCAAAAAGGAGAAAGACTACCTGCGCGGCCAGCCCCAGGCCTACAAAACGGCCCCCGTGCAACTAGCGTACGAGTACCAGACGCCGCTGCAAGTGCACAACCCCATGGAAATGCACGCCGCCATCGCCGAGTGGCAGGGCGACCAATTGACGGTGTGGAACAAAACTCAGGCCCCCACGCTGGCCCAGAAGGACTTGATGCAGCTCTGGAACTTGCCCAAGGAGAGCGTACACGTGCATTCGCCGTTCGTAGGCGGTGCGTTTGGGGGCGCGTCGCGCATTTGGCCACCCCAGATGGCGGCTATTTTGGGGGCGAAAGTGGTGGGCCGGCCGGTGAAGGTGATGAACGAGCGCGAGCAGGAATTCAATATGGTGGGCTACCGGCCGCGCTCGGTGCAGCGCGTGGCGCTGGGCGCGCAGGCCGACGGTACGCTGGTGGGCATCGCGCACGAAGCCTTCGGAGCCACCTCGCGCTACGAAGAGTTTACCGAGCGCATTCTGCATCCCACCAGGTCGGGCTACCGCTGCCCCAATGCCGACCTGACCTACCACCTCGTGCCGCTCGATATGAGCACGCCCGCCTGGACGCGCGGCCCCGGCGAAACCACTGGCTCTTTCGCCATTGAGTCGGCCATGGATGAGCTAGCCTACGCTCTCCATATGGATCCGCTGGCCCTGCGTCTCAAGAACTTCGCCGAGGTTGACCCCCACGGCGACAAGCCCTGGAGCAGCAACTACCTGCGCGAGTGCTACGCCCAAGGCGCCGAGAAATTTAACTGGAACCAGCGTAACCCAACCCCCGGCGCCACCCGCGACGGCGACTGGCTCGTGGGCCAGGGCATGGCCATGGGTATCTACCACGCTTCGCGCGCCAAGGCCAGCGCCCGCGCCCGCCTGCTGCCCGACGGCACCTTGCTAGTGCAAAGCGCCACCGCTGACGTGGGCCCCGGCACTGCCACCGTCATGACCCAAATCGCGGCCGACGCCAGCGGCATTGCGCCCGAAAATATCCGCTTCGAGCTGGGCGATGCGGCACTGCCGCCTGCGCCGGGCCAGTTTGGCTCGCACACCGTGGCCTCGGTGGGCGCGGCCGTGCACGATACCTGCGTGACGCTCAAGCAGCAGCTGGTTAACCTGGCCTTTAGTACGCCCGGCTCGCCCTTTGCCCACGCGAAGCTAACCGACCTGGTGGCCGACGGTGGCACCGTGCACCTGGCTAGCCACCCGGCCACTAGCCTCAGCTACGGCGATGTGCTGCGCCAGGCCGGCCAGCCCGCGTTCGAAGTCACCCACGAGTCGCCCGAAGTACCGGAGCAAGGCCCCAAGTCGGGCCAGTCGTTTGGCGCCTGCTTTGTGGAAGTGCGGGTGCACTCCCACACCCGTGAGGTGCGCGTGAGCCGCATGGTATCGGCCATCGACGCGGGCCGCATCATGAACCACAAAACCGCCCGCAGCCAGGTATACGGCGCCCTCACCTGGGGCCTGGGCCTCGCTCTGATGGAAGAAGCAGTGCTCGACCACCGCTTCGGCCGCATCACCAACCACGACCTGGCCAATTACCACGTGCCCGTCAACGCCGATATACCCCTGCAAGTCGACGTCATTTTCATCGATAAGCCTGATACTTACCTCGACCCAATGGGTGCCAAAGGCCTGGGTGAAATCGGCATCGTCGGCGTTAGCGCCGCCATTGCCAACGCCGTGTACCACGCCACCGGCAAGCGCGTAAGGGACTTGCCCATTACGCCGGATAAACTGCTGTAATAGGCAGATATTATGGCAGCAATTTCTCGCTTTTCATTATTTCGACCGCTTTAGCGCTCTCCTCTGGCCCACCACTAAGGGAACCTGGCAGCATAATTAAGCGCTTCTTGACCTTGCCGTTTTCCTGAAAAAATACTTCGAATCTTGATCGCGTTAATCCAGGTATAGATTTCTTGAAAACTACCTTCTGAATAGCATTGCGATTAATAACGGGGGTAGCGGAATTATCAAGGCTAGTGATTACCCCATAAATTAGCCAACTCCCTACTGCAACAGAAAAAGCGGCAAATGCTTTCTCTCCCATTACAAAACTGTTATAGGCTGAATAAAAGAAAGAGAAAGCTATTAAGGTGTACAATATAAGCGGACGGACTAAACTGCCGCCTACTGTAATTTTTGCAGCTTCACCTACAAAGCCTTTGCGGGTTAACAAGATTCTGTCTGGTAGCACATGACAAAAGCCCGTCTTAGTCTGGAATGATTTATTTGGTTGCATTACTAAAAAACAACTATCCCAACTTCTCTTTAAACAACCGCAACGTCCGTCCCCAAGCCAGCTTGGCCGCTTCGGCATTATAGCGTGCCGGCGAGGTGTCGTTGTTAAAGGCGTGGTTAACGCCTTCGTACACAAATAGCTCGTAGGGAATATGCGCGGCTTTCAGGGCGGCTTCGTAGGCCGGGATGCCAGCGTTTATGCGTTGGTCGAGGCCCGCGTAATGCAGCATGACGTTGGCTTTTATCAGGGGCACGTCTTCGGCTGGGGGCTGCTGGCCGTAGTAGGCCACGGCCGCGTTGAGCTGGGGATCGTGCACCGCCAGCTGGTTGGCTAGCCCGCCGCCCCAGCAGAAACCCACGCAGCCGGTGCGGCCGGCGCATTCGGGCCGGGCCCGCAGGTAGGTGAGGGCAGCGAGGTAGTTATGCAGGTTTTTCTGCGGGTCGAGCTGGCTAATTAGCTCGCGGCCCTTATCCTCATCGGCGGGCGTGCCGCCGACCACCGACAGGGCATCGACGCCCAGCACTAGGTAGCCGGCCTGCGCCACACGGCGCGTTACATCCTTGATGTGCGGCGTCAGGCCGCGGTTTTCGTGGATGACGACCACCGCCCCCCGCTTTTTCTTACCCTTGGCGTGCACCAGATAGCCACTTACAGTGGCGCCGTCGCCGGGCCAGGTTACGGTTTCCTCCATCAGGTCGTCGGCTAGCGTCGTGGTGGTAGCGGCCTGGGCGTAGCCGGGCTCCAGCAGCGCGAGGGCCGCGGCGGCGAGCGCCGTGCCCCCGGCCAGGGCAGCCAGCCGGTCCAGAAACTCCTTGCGCGACAGCGGGCGGTGGGTGTACTCGTCGAAGAGATTAATAATGCGCTGATCCATAGGGAAGCTGACCTGAAAAGCGGAGTGAGCATGCGAAAGTAAGCCTCATACTGTCCTGCGCGCCTGGTGCCCGATTCCCGGGTTGGGTTTGGGGCATAGTAAGCGCTTGCTTGCCAGGCGTTCCCGGGCTCGCCGCCTAAAATTCCACCAGGAGACGGTATAAATACTGATTTTGAAAGCTGGGTATTTATACGCTATAAATACCCAAAAGCGCGCCGTTACTTCGCCCCCGCAATATGCTCCCGTGGGTCAGCCGTTGCATTGCTCTTCCTTTAAGTCTTCTATGAAACAAGCCTAGCTATCCCTTTTAACCAGCCTCGTGTTTGAGAGGCTGCGTTGGTATTCGGGCTGAGTACGTAAATAGCCAGCTCGTTCCCTTAATAGCCTTATCCTACTCCGAGGAGCCCTGCGTGGGTGCTGACTGGAGAATGGATAAGGTTATTTTCTTGGGGCTTATTGATAAATGATTGGCTGGTGGATGTTAATGCTTGCCAGCGCCGGCGAGCAGCGCGCCGAGTTGCTGGGCCAGTACGGGCACGCTCAGGCCACCCATCACCAGCACCACTACCCAGCCGGCGGCCAGCATCCAGCGGGGGTGTTGGTAGCCGCGTATCAGGCGCTGGTTGGTGGCCGCCACCAACACAATGCCCAGCGCCACGGGCAAAATCAGCCCGTTGATGGCCCCGGCTACTACCAGCAGCTGCGCCGGCTTGCCCACAGCCACGAAGACGGCGGTCGATAGCACGATGAAGACCGAGATGCACACCCGCTCGTGGCGCGCAAATACCGGGTGGAACGTCTTGAAAAAAGAAACCGACGTGTACGCCGCGCCCACTACCGAGGAAATGGCCGCGCTCCACAGAATAATTCCAAAAATGCGGAAGCCCACTTCACCCGCTGCCGACCGGAAGACGCCGGCCGCCGGGTTATCGGCAGTGAGCACTGCGCCGTGGCTCAGCACGCCCACAATGGCCAGGAAGAGCACAAAGCGCATAACCGTGGAAATAACGATGCCACTCACGGCGCTGCGCGTCACCGCGGCCTGCTGCCCCACGCCCTTAATACCCGCGTCGAGTAGCCGATGGGCTCCCGAAAAAGTGATGTAGCCGCCCACCGTGCCGCCCACAATCGTGACGATGGCCGCCGCGCTGATTTTGGCCGGTAGCAGCGTGTGGTGCAGGGCCTGGAGCAGGGGAGGATGTGCGCTAAACGCAATGCCCAGCATGAGCAGAATCTTGACCGTGCCCAGCACTTTGGTGAAGCCGTCGAGCATTTTCCCAATTTCGCGCACCCAAAACAATACCAGCGCTACCCCGCAGCTGACGACGGCGCCCTGCTCGAAAGAGAGGCCCGTGAGCACGTTCAGCCCCAGCCCGCAGCCGGCAATGTTGCCGATATTGAAGGCAAAGCCCCCCAGAATAACCATGGCTGCTAGGAAATAGCCCAGCCCCGGCAGGAGCTGGTTGGCTAGGTCCTGGGCGCGCAACTCGCTCACCGTGAGAATGCGCCAGGTGTTGAGCTGCGCGCCCACGTCGAGCACCACCGACACCAGAATCACGAAGCCGAAGCTGGTGAGCAGCTGCTGAGTAAAGACGGTAGTCTGCGTCAGAAAGCCCGGCCCAATCGAGGAGTTGGCCATCAAAAAGGCGGCGCCCAGGCTAGCTCCGCCCGCCCACTGCCAGGGTTTGGCTTTCATCGGCGAGCCACAAAATCGGCCTGCACGCGCACCCCTGCCTCCCGCAAAGCGCTGCGGAGGCGCTGGGCAAATTCCAGCGCGTGCGCCCCGTCGCCGTGCAGGCAAATGGTATCGGCCCGAATCGCTACCTCCGGGCCCTGCTGGGTGCGCACTCGCCCGTGCTGCACCATGCCCAGCACCTGCGTCAGCGCCGCGTCGGCGTCGGTGATGAGGGCGTCGGGCTGGCGGCGCGGGGTGAGCGTACCGTTGGCCTGGTACGTGCGGTCGGCAAATACCTCGTGGGCCGTGCGCAGGCCCCGCTTTTCGCCAGCTTTCGTCAATTCGCTGTTGGCCAGGCCGTAGAGCACCAGCTCGGGCTGCGTGCGGTATACGGCCTCGGCAATGGCCTCGGCAAGCGCCGGGTTGGTAGCGGCCATGTTGTAGAGCGCGCCGTGGGGCTTGAGGTGATGCAGCTGGCCACCTTCGGCGCGCACCACGGCAGCTAGCGCCCCGAGCTGATACACCACCATATCAAACGCTTCTTCGGCCGAAATATCCATAGTGCGCCGCCCAAAACCTACCAAGTCGGGTAAGCCCGGGTGTACCCCAAGGGCCACGTGGTGGCTGAGGGCCGCGCGCACGGTTTGCTTCATCACGGTGGGGTCGCCGGCGTGGAAGCCGCAGGCAATGTTGGCCGAGGTGACGAAGGGCAGAATGGCGGCATCCTGGCCCAGCGTCCAGGCACCGAAGCTCTCGCCCAGGTCGCAGTTCAGGTCGACGGAAAGCGTACTCATGCAAAAAGAGTTTTTAAGTAGATAGCGCGCGGCAAGGCCCGCAGGCGGCGTTCGTGCGCAAGGTACAGCGCCTGCGCCTCGGCCAGCGTCACTTCCCCAAACCGGCAGCGCTGCCCCGGTCGCAGCTGCGCCAGCGCCGAAAAATCGGCCGTAATAACCTGTGCCAGCCGGGGGTAGCCGCCGGTAGTTTGGCAGTCGGCGAGCAGCACGATGGCCTGCCCACCCGCCGGCACCTGCACCGTACCCAGCGTGACGGCGCTCGACAGTAGCTCCGACCCCGTGAGCCGCGCCAGGGCCGGGCCGTGCAGCCGGTAGCCCATGCGGTCGGCCGCCGGCGTCACCTCAAACGGCTCGTGCCAAAATGCCCGCTGGCTAGCCGCCGAAAACTGCCCGTACTCCGGCCCACGCACCGCCCGCAGCAGCGGTTCCGGCGCGGGCGTAGGGCCCAGGGGCGGCCCCGGCGTCCAGGGCGCCGGTGCCCACGCCCTGGTGGGTGAGGCCGGGGCGAGCAGCTGCGTAAGCCGCTCGCCAACCGCTGAGGGCGGGCCCACGGGTAGGCTGTCGCCGGCCTGCAACGCGCGGCCGTGCCAGCCGCCCAGCCCGGCGCGCAAGTAGGTAGCGCGGCTACCCAGCACGAGCGGCACGTCGAGGCCGCCCGCCACGGCCAGGTAGGCCCGGCTCCCCGCCACGGGCTTGCCGAAGGCCAGCTCGGTGCCCGCCCGTACCCACACTGGCCGGTGCAGGCTCACCGGCCGGCCGTCGAGCGTAGGGGAGAGGTGCGCCCCCGCAATAGCCAGTAGGTGGCTAGCCTCAAACCGTAGGCGCGGGCCCAGCAGCGTGATTTCGAGGGCCGCTGCTTGGGGAGAATTACCCACGAGCATATTCGCCACCCGCAGGGCGGTGGCGTCTAGGGCGCCACCCACCACGAGGCCGGCTTGCTGGTAGCCGGGCCGGCCCAGGTCTTGCACGGTAGTAAGCAGGCCCGGCTGGAGAATGCTAATGCTCATGTGGCTGGTAACTAGCGTGCTAAGCAGCACTAATGGGAACGAAGCGCAGGCATTGGCCCGCGCGCAAGAGGCTTGGGTAATCCCAGCTGGGGTTAAATAATGGCACGGGCGTGCGGCCGATAATCTGCCAGCCGCCGGGCGTAGCCAGCGGGTAAATACCCGTTTGCTCGCCCGCAATGCCCACCGCCCCGGCGGGCACCACGGCGCGGGGCGTGGCCAGGCGGGGCGTGGCCAGCCGCGCATCCATGCCACCCAAATACGGAAAGCCGGGCGCAAACCCAATCATGTGCACCAGATAATCGGGGGCCGAATGCCGAGCGATAACCTCGGCAGGAGCGAGCCCAGTATGGTGGGCCACGAAGGCCAGATCGGGCCCAAACTCGCCCCCGTAGCACACCGGAATTTCTACGAGCGGCGCCGCCAGCTGGCTAGCCGCTAGCTGGGCCGCGGGCAGCAGCTGGCGCACCGCGGCGGCTACCCACTCGTAGGGCGGGCGTTGGCTGTGCTCGTGCACCAGCCACGGGTCGTAATACACCGTGAGGGTAGTGAAAGCGGGCACTACCTCGCGCAAGCCCACGAATGGCTGCCGCCCCAAGTAAGCTGCCACGGTCTGAATAGTTGCGTGCGTAGCCGCGCTGATGGCGTGGCCAAACTCCAGCACAATGGCGGCGTCACCGAGCGGAAACAGCTGCACCGCTGGCCCTGAGCTAGCCGCCAAGCTAGTGGCGCGGTGGGAGTCGTCGGCAGTAGTCACGGGTGGGCAAGGTGTTTTTTTGCCAAAGATGGTGCGCGGCGGGCCGAGGCAGGGCAGCTCAGCAACTGCGCCGACGCGTGGAGTCGGGCAGCAAGACTCTGGCTCGCAGGCGCTAGTTTCGCGGCTCATGACTCTTGATTGGCAAACTAAATCGTTCGATACCCTCACGCTGGCCGAGCTTTACGCACTACTTCAGCTGCGCAGTGAGGTCTTTGTGGTGGAGCAAACCTGTGCATTTCAGGACATTGACGGCCACGACCAGACTGCATCCCACTTGCTGGGGCGCACCGATACCGGCGAGCTGGTCGCCTACGCCCGGCTGTTTGCCGCGGGCCAGAGCTACAACCAAGTCAGCATTGGCCGGGTGGTGACGTCGCCGCGCTACCGGCGCTTTGGGCTGGGCCGCGAGCTGCTGCGCCAGGCCATTGGCCAGTGCGAGGCGCAGTTTGGCGCGCAGCCCATCAAGATTGGCGCGCAGCTCTACCTGAAGAATTTCTACGAAAGCTTCGGCTTTGTACAGCAGGGTGAAGGCTACCTGGAAGACGGTATTCCGCACATCTACATGCTACGGCCGGGGCCAGGCTAGCCAGTAGCTAAGGGGCGCCTGCCCGGAAGCGGGCGCCCGACTACTTATCTTGAGCCGCCAGGAGTAATCACCAAAAAAGGCTCCGCTGACTAGCAGCGGAGCCTTTTTTAACCCAACCACTCAACTGGCTTACTTACCCAGTTTCGCCTTCAGGTTTTCGTCGAGCGCTTCCAGGAATTCCTCGGTGTAGAGGTAGTCGCGGCCGTGTTCCACTTTGTTGCCGTGAATGCACACGGCTAGGTCTTTGGTCATTTTGCCGCTTTCCACAGTTTCGATGCATACCTGCTCCAGAGCGGTGCAGAAGTCGATAAGCTCCTGGTTGCCATCGAGCTTACCGCGGAATTCCAGGCCGCGCGTCCAGGCAAAGATGCTGGCGATGGGGTTGGTCGAGGTCGGCTTGCCGGCCTGGTGGTCGCGGTAGTGGCGCGTCACGGTGCCGTGGGCGGCCTCGGCCTCCATC
>CAZERY010000060.1:0-15823 GCA_964514915.1 uncultured Hymenobacter sp. | reverse complement strand
TCATCCACGACATTGGCTCCCCTGACTACTGGATTACTTTTGCTTGACTACTTAGGAGCTGATACTCTTTAAAAAGAACGTCATGCTGAACGCTGTGAAGCATCTCGTGGGCAGCAGTAATTTCAATCGTTAGGAATTACCAATCCAGGCGAGATGCTTCACTGGGTTCAGCATGACGTTCTTTTTTAAATAGGACTTACGCACTCAAAAATCAAGTGCATGATAATCAATAATTTACCTAAATACAAATGCTTTTTTGACCGCACAGAAACACTGTTTCCAGCCGATGAAGGCGGTTCCTGAATTTCAAGTGCGTAAGTTCTATTAAATCTATAACTCACAAGTTAAAAAGGTGCTCGACCAGCTCATTGCCGCCGCCGTTCAGCTCAGCAGCTTGCCCCGGCTAGCCCGGGTGCGCCAGCAGCCGCTGGCTAGCCAGGCAGCGGTACTGCGCCACCTGCTGGGCCGGGCCCGCGGCACCGAGTGGGGCCGGCGTTACGGCTACGCGGCTAGCCTCAGTGCCCAGGAGTTTGGCCGCCGCGTGCCGGTTAGTACTTATGAGCAGCTTTACCCCGAGCTGGAAAAGGTATTAAAGGGCCAGCCCAATGTGCTGTGGCCCGGCCCGGCCCCGCGCTGGCAGGCTAAGAGCAGCGGCACCACCAACGCCCGCAGCAAGTACATCCCACTCACCCCCGAGGCGCTGCACCACAACCACTACCGCGCCGGGCGCGACATGCTGGCCCTCAGCACCCACCTTTACCCTGGCTTGCGGGTGCTGCAAGGGAAAGCCCTGAGCCTCGGCGGTACCCACGCCGCCAGCCCGCATAGCCCGGCGGCGCAGGCCGGCGACGTATCGGCCTTCATCATGCAGGGCCTGCCAACCTGGGCCGAGTACTTGCGCACTCCGCCCTTGGCCCTTGCGCTGCTCGATGAGTGGGAAGAAAAAATCGAGCGCATTGCCCGCCACGTGCTGCACCAGGATGTACGCGTGCTGGCCGGCGTACCGACCTGGATGATTGTGCTTTTGCGCCGCGTGCTGGCCCTGGCTGGCACCGACGACCTTACCCAGGTATGGCCGCGGCTCGGGTTGTTCTTGCACGGGGCAGTAGCGTTTGGGCCCTACCGCGAGCTGTTTCGGCAGCTCATTCCGAGCCCGCAGATGCGCTACCTCGATATTTATAATGCCTCGGAAGGCTACTTCGCCTTGCAAGACGAGCCCGACTCGGAAGACCTGCTGCTGCTGCTCGACCACGGCATCTACTACGAGTTTTTGCCGGCCGCACAGTTCGATAGCCCCAGCCCGCAGCCCGTGCCGCTCGAAGCTGTGGAGGTGGGCGTAAGCTACGCGCTGGTCATCAGCACCAACGCCGGGCTGTGGCGCTACCTCGTGGGCGACACCGTGCGCTTTACCTCGGTGCAGCCTTACCGGCTGCGCATCACGGGGCGTACCAAGCACTTTCTCAACGCCTTTGGGGAAGAAGTGGTGGTCGAAAATGCCGAGGCGGCCGTGGCGGCCGCCGCCCGCGCTACTGGCACGCTGGTGCGCGACTTCACGGCGGCGCCCATCTACTTTGGGCCAGGTATAGCCTCACGCGGGGGGCACGAGTGGGCCGTGGAGCTAGTCGGCCCCACCTCGGCCGACCCCGTACTGTTTGGCCAGGCGCTCGATCAGGAGCTGCGTCGCCTCAATTCCGACTATGATGCCAAGCGTCACCGCGACCTGGCTCTGGCCCCACCCCGCTTGCACCTGGTGCCACCCGGCACCTTTGAGGCTTGGCTGCGCCGCCGTGGGCGGCTGGGCGGCCAGCACAAGGTGCCGCGGCTCAGCAACTCGCGCCAGCATTTGGAGGAGGTGCTGGCTTGCCAGCCGGGTAGTTGCTTTTATCCTTAACGCAAAACTGCGCCGCTAGTCTTCCCCTCATTGGGAGCCAGCGGCGCAGTTTAAAAGGCCTTACTAATTTAGCAGAGAGAGGCCTAGCTAGCCGTGGCGGCCAGGGCTTTTTCGCGCTTAGCCTCTACTGAGGCAATGAGTTTGCCAAAAGGCTCGATGAATTTGGCTACTCCTTCGTCCTCCAGCTGCTGCGTGAGGGTGTTTAGGTCGAGGCCCAGCTTAGGGAGGTCGCGCAGTACTTGCTGGGCTTTGTCGAGGCCCTGCTCCAGGCGGTCGGCGGGGTGGCCTTTCTGCTTGAAGATGTCCATCGTCTCGACCGGAATAGTATTCACCGTTTTGGGGCCAATGAGACCTTCTACGTACTTTAGGTCGTCGTATTTCGGGTTTTTGTTGCCGGTGCTAGCCCACAGCAGGCGCTGGGTATTAGCGCCTTTAGCTTGGAGTGCTTCCCAGCGTGGGCCGGCAAAAATCTCCTTGTACATCTGGTACGCCTGCTTGGCGCTCGACAGCGCTACCTCGCCCACCAGCGACTCGGCCAGCTTGCCGTTTTCGCCGCCTTCGGCCACGATTTTTTCCAGCTTGGGGTCGATGAGCACGTCAATACGGCTCAGGAAGAAGCTCGCCACCGAATTGATTTCTTCGAGTGGCTGGCCAGTTTTAGCCCGGTCTTCGAGGCCCGCGAGAAAGGCTTCGGTGACCGCTTTATAGCGGTCCAGACCAAAAATCAACGTCACGTTTACATTAATTCCCTCCGAGATGAGGGTGCGAATAGCGGGCAGGCCCTCCTTGGTAGCGGGCACTTTTATCATCACATTGGGCCGGCTCACTTCCTGCCAGAGGTGGCGGCCTTCGGTGATAGTACCCGCCGTGTCGTGCGCCAGTTTGGGCGATACTTCCAGGCTCACGTAGCCGTCGCTCGAGTTGTCGTGGCTATCGTAGAGCCCGCGAAATAAGTCGCAGGCAGCTTGCACGTCGGCCACGGCCAGGCCCTCGTAGATTTCTTCGGCCGACTTGCCCTGGCGGGCCTGCTCCGTGATGGTATCGTCGTAGTCGGCGCTGCCGCCGATGGCTTTCTCAAAAATGGCTGGGTTGGACGTCACGCCGCGCAGGGCATCTTCGTCGATGCGGCGCTTTAATTCGCCGTCCTGCAATACTTTGCGGCTAATAAAATCGAGCCAAAGGCTCTGGTCGAGGCGGCGAATGTCAACTAAGGGGTTCATGGCGAGGGTGCTTGAAACAAAAACTAGAACTAGCAAAAGAACAGATGGCCGCCCACAATAGTTGGCTAGCCAGCCGCCAAGGTAGTACTAGCTCATACGCAGGTCCGCAACATTAGGCTATTAGCCGAGCTGCTAGCAGTGCCGAGCTAGCCCGGCAAGCACACCGAGAAGGTAGTCCCCTGCCCTAGCTCACTTTGGACCTCGATGCGGCCGCCGGCGTTTTCCACCATCTTCTTGATCATGTAAAGCCCCACGCCGGAGCCCTCGACGTGCGTGTGCAGGCGCTGAAACATCACAAACAGCTTGCTCCGCCCCTTCTTCAAGTCCAGGCCCAGGCCATTGTCCTGCACCCGCAGCACGTACTCGGGGCCGTGGGGCTGGCACTCGATGCGTACCACGGGCACCCGGCTGGGGTGGCAATACTTGAGCGCGTTGCTAAGTAAGTTGTACACCACCGAGCGCAGGTTTTTTTCGGCAAATAGGAGCGTGAGGTTGGCGGGGATTTCGACCGTTATCTGCGCCGCTGTTTGGGCTATGAGAGGGGCCAGATCGAGGCTTACCTCGCGCACGATGCGGGCGAGGTTGACCTTTATTAGGGGTTGGTCCTGCTCTTTTTGCAGACGCGATACTTCAGTCAGGTGCCAGATAGTGCGCTTGAATCGCTCTACCGCGTCCTGCATCATGTCTAGCATGGCGGGCACGTCGCCCACCCGGCCGGCTAGTGGCAGCTCGTGCTGCACTGCTCGCAGCAAGCCCTCAATATTGGCAATGGGCGCTTTCAGGTCGTGCGAGGCCGTGTAGATAAACGTATCCAAATCTACGTTGGTGCGCACCAGCTGCTGGTTGGTGGCGCGCAGCTCTTCGTTGATAGTGGATAGCTCCTTATTAAGGTGCTGCACCTGCTGGCGATCCAGCACCTGCGCCGTCACGTTGACGGTGACGCAGGCAATACCGATCATCTCACCCTGCGCATTGCGCAAAGGATGACACACGCAATTAAAATAGCCTGCTTCGCCGGGCTTTTGAGACATCAGGTGGCCCTCCCGCTCCCGCTCCATATGGGTTTGGCCGGTATGCCATACCTTCTCGAGCAGTTCGAGGTAACCTTGGTTCACTAGCTCGGGCATCGCTTCAAAACAAGGCTGGCCGAGCAGTTGGGCGGGTTGGCGGCCCAGGAGCTTGCCCATAGAAGCGTTCACCAAGTCAATTCTGTGATTGGGGCCATGCACCACAAACATGGCTGCCGGGGCCAGCTCAAATATGGCCCGCACCGCTTCCGCTTGCTGGCGAACCAGTACTTTTGCGGTAACGTCGACCACAAAAATCAGGATGCCCGTGGGGTGATTTTGGCCATTGTGTAGCGGCAGGCAGTTGATTTCTACGTAGCGCTGCACCCGCTGGCCGCTAGTTAGGTCGATGAACGACGTAGCTACTTCGTGGTCTTTGTGAGGCTGGCCAGTCGCGTATACCTGGTCAAGCACTTGCGTAAATTCTTCTCTACTAACCAGAAAATCCTCGGCAATAGGCTGGCCAGGCTGAGACAGGTGGCCAGTCAGCACTTGGTAGCGCTCATTTAAGAAAGTATAGCGGTGCTCGGGGCCACTCAGGGTGGCAATACCCGCCGGCAGCTGCTCCATGATGTGGCTTAGCAACTCCTGCTGGTCGGCTAGTTGCTGCTGCTGCCGGCGCGATTCTGCCAGGGCCTCCTCCAGCTGTTTGGTGCGCTCGGCCACGCGGGTTTCCAACTCCTGGTTGAGGCACTGCAACTGTAGCTGGCCGTGCATGAGCTCATTATTAGTGAGCAAGTACTCTTCGTTGGTCGTCCGCAGCTCTTCGTTAATACTAGCTAGCTCCAGAGGGTAAGTAGTACGTAGGTTATTAGTGAACAGCGTAGTAGTGTCGTACAAGTCAGGCATAGTACGTAAGTAGAAGGAAATGCCAGCGGCTACGTGCTGCCGGGGCTAGCCGGCTCGGCCCCGATGGCCCGTAACGTCTAGCAGTCTAAGATTAAAACGCTCCCAGAAACTTACGGGAAGGGTATTTCGTGCGCAATATGGTGCTAGCCAGGCTGCCACTAGGGCTGCCAGGAAAGCAGGTCGTTGTCGCGGTTAGTGACGCTGGGTAGCGCGCCCCTGAGTAGGAGGGGCAGTTGGGAACTCAGCGTTTTGCCCTATGAAGGCTACCTGGTCTACATATACGACCCGGATACCTTTCTTGGATTATCGCTGGGAGGAAGAATTTGGCGTAAACTTCTGCTACCCGTCAAATAACTCTACAATACCCGTGCCAACCGGCTGGCGAGGCGCACGTTCAGCGTCGTGGTGCCATCGAGAGGCTAGGTAATAGCGGGGCGTCTGCTAGCGCTTTAGGGCGTATGGCGGCGCAGTAAATAGCGCTTTTCGGAGCCAACTGCGCAGAATAGCAAAGCTGCCAGCAGTAGGTTGCTCAGGCCGGCCAACATAGCGCCAGCGTTTATTAGCCAGGAAACCCAAATTTCTCGAAGCCAGGAGCGAAACCGGAGGCCTAAAAACAAAGTATACCCTCTAGAAAAGCTCTAGAGGGTATAGTGTGGGCAGTATCGGAATCGAACCGATGACCTCTACCATGTCAAGGTAGCGCTCTAACCAGCTGAGCTAACTCCCCGGTATCCGGCCGCACTTACGCCCGAGGCTGCAAAAGTACGTGCGCCGACGGGTTTTCGGCGTAAGATTTTGGGCGTGGCGTTTCTTTGCGTCAATGTTGCTATTTTCTCCTGCACCCGTTGCTACCGCCGTGGCCAGCTGGCTAGCCACTTACCAGCACCGCGAGCTGCTGCTGAGCCAGGGCCTGGGGCTGCTCGGTACCTGGGCGCTACTCAACCTGATTATCAGCGGCTACTTTCTGCCGCGCACCGACCAGCGCGAGCAGCCCCACCACTTTCATTTCATGAACTGCTGCTGGGGCTTTATCAACGCCATTCTGGCGGCGGTGGGCATTTTGCGCACGCACCCTGGCCACCCACCCGCGGGCCTAACGCCGGCCGGCGCCGTTGAGGCGCACCTCTTCGTGGAGCAGGTTTTTCTCTTCAATATCATCCTCAACGTAGGCTACGTGCTGGTGGGCATCTGGCTGCTCAGCCGCGCCGCCAGTGCCGGCCGGCCTGAGCGGCTATACGGTTACGGCCGCTCGGTACAGATGCAAGGTGCCTTTTTACTGTTGTTTAACTTGATCATGTGGCTTGTACTAAGGCAGTAGTTCGCACTTAGCAGCCACCAAAAAGCGCGTTGCCGGCTAGCCCGGCAACGCGCTTTTTGGTGGCTGCTAAGTGCCTGGCTAGCCTGGCAGTACGCAGCTTAGCTACTCAGCAGCTTTTCCTAAAATTTCTGATTAAAGGCAGCAAGGTCTTCGGGCTTGTGGCTGGTGATGAAGTTGCCATCCACTACCACTTCCGAATCTTGCCACTCGGCGCCGGCGTTGCGCAAGTCGGTCTTGAGGCTGGGCCAGCTGGTCATATACTTGCCGCTCACTACGCCGGCTTCAATCAGTATCCAGGGGCCGTGGCAGATGGCCGCCACTGGCCTGCCCAAATGCGCAAACTCGCGTACAAAGGCTACCACCTTGGGCTCCAGGCGCAGCTCATTGGAGTTGATCTGGCCGTCGGGCAGTACCAGCGCGTCGTAATCGCCTACTTGCACTTCGCCAATTATTTTGTCCACGTCCACGGCTAGCCCCTAGTCGGCCTCACCGGCGGCGCGGCGGGCCTTTTTCAGCTCTTGGCGCACGGCCTTCATCCGCTCGTCAAAGCCATCGGGGTCGTAGTCGATGCTGGGCACATCCAGCTCGTCAAGCATATCCATGAGGGCATCGGAGTGGTCGAGGCGCGTGCCGGCGGGCAGCTGCACGAAGGCCATTTCTGACCACAGCAGGGCGAGCAGACGGTGGCCCGCAGTAGTACGCATCTGCATCTCTACCACCAGCGTAGAGTTGTCGAAATGAATGAGCTGCGTACTGATGCGCACTAGGCTGCCTTGCCGCGCCGGCTTGAGGTAGCTGATATGGTGCTTGGTAATAACCCAAGCCGCGTGCTGCTCGCGCGCCAGCTGGCCCATATTCAAGTCGTAGTGCGCGGCTACCTGGTCTTCGCGGGCATTGAGAAAGTAGTCGAGGTAGCGGACATTATTGAGGTAGCCCAGCATATCGCAATCTTGCGAATGGATGCGGTGCTGGGTTTCGGGAGTGCGGATAAGAGTAGCCATAAGCGAAACAATACGCGCCCGCCAGCGAGCGGGGAGCGCAGTAAAAATGGGTCGTGCTCCACAACGCTAGACTCAGCTGCTTGTTTGGCTAGTGAAAGTAGCTTACTGGCGAGCAGCCCCGGCAAATGAAACGCTCACGGGTAGCTAGTAGCCGCTGCCTCAACGTTGCTGCTAATGACTAGAAGTCAACTTGGTTGCCTGGACCAGAAAAGTTAAATGTTTTGCCTGCACAATTCTATTTTCAAGGGGTATAAACCCAAGCGTACAAACGTTTTAGCAAGGTAGTTGCTAGTATCTTTGCTACTCCTAAAGCGTGCGCTGTTTTTATGCAAAGTTCTACTGATTCTGCTGCTACTTTATCGCTTCTGCTCACCCCTTGCGCAGAAGAACAGGCTTGGCGAGCGCAGGCCGAGGCCCAGCTAGCCGAGCTGCGCCACTCATTGGCGCTCGCCCAAGCCCAGATAGAGTTTCAAAACAGCCGTTTGCAATCCTTGCTGGGCCTGCCGCCGGGTAGTGCCGCCCTCGACGGGCAGCTTCAGCACCACGACCCGCTAAACCCCGGAGCAGCGTATTCCGGGATGGCTAGTCCGGAGCAGATGGCGCTGCTGGCTCAAAATCCTAATCCCGTCTTGCGCCTCACGGCTACTGGCGAAATGTGCTATGCCAACCCGGCGGCGCTGGCCCTGGGGCAGGCTCTCACGCAGGCCGTGCAGCCCCAGGGCTGCCTGCTGTCGCTGGTGCGTAGCGCTTTGCAGCAGGGCGTTATGCAGCAGCAGGAAATACTCTTGGCCGATAATTGGTACTCGCTGCAAGTGGTGCCGGGGCCGGGCGATACCTGCGCTACGCTGTACCTGACCGATAGCAGCGCCCGGCACTGCGCCGAGCAGCGTCTGGCCGAGCAACGCGAATTTTACGAAACCACCCTCAACGCGCTGCCCGTCGATGTGGTCGCGTTTGACTCCGAATTCCGCTTCCGCTTCGTCAATAAGTCAGCCATCAAGCGTATGGACATACGGGAATGGATTATTGGCAAAACCGACGCCGAGTATTGCGAGCACCGGCAGCTGGCCCCCGAGATACACGACGAGCGCCAGCGCCGATTTAATGAGGCCCACCAAGCCCGGGCCTTGATAAAGTGGGAGGAAAACCTAATGGCGGCGGATGGCCCCCGGCGGGTGCGGCGCATGTTCCAGCCCTTGTTTGGGCCCGATGGCGAGCTATGTCTGATGATAGGCATGAGTATCGACATTACTCAGGCCTACCAAGCCGAGCAGAAGCTGGTAGAGCAGCAGGCTTTTTATGAGTTTGTGCTCAACCAGCTGCCCTGCGACATTGGTATTTTCGACAACCAGTACCGCTACGTGTTTGTGAATGAGCGGGGTATCCGCGACCCCGAGATGAGGAAGTGGATAATTGGCAAAGACAACTTTGCCTTCTTTGAGCGCACCAACCGGCCCCGCCACATGGGAGAGCGGCGCCAGGCGCAGTTTGAGTACGCCGTGCAAGAGCGCAAGCTGCACACCTACGAGGAAGTATTTGCCCACCCCGACGGTGCTCGCCACTTGCTGCGCTGCGTGCAGCCGGTTTTTCACCCCGACGAATCCCTTTACTTGCTCGTGGGCTACGGGCTCGACATCACGGAGCGCGTGCAAGCCGAGCAGACGCTTACCCAGGCCAAGCTGGCGGCCGAAGAATCGGTGCGGGTAAAAGAGGCGTTTCTGGCCAATATGAGCCACGAAATTCGCACGCCCATGAATGCCATTCTGGGCATGAGCCAGCTACTGGCCAAAACCCCGCTCACCGACGACCAGCTGAACTACCAGCAAGCGATTACTACTTCGGCCGAAAACCTGCTCGTCATCATCAATGATGTGCTCGACCTCTCGAAGCTCGAAGCCGGCAAGCTGGTGCTGGAAATTATTGGTTTTTCGCCGGCGCACTTACTGGCTCAGGTCGAGCAAACGCTGCGTTTTAAAGCCGCTGAAAAAGGCCTGGGCCTAGTGACGGTACTAAGCCCCGAGGTACCGCCAGCGCTGCTCGGCGACCCGTATCGCCTGCGCCAGGTGCTATTAAATCTAGCCGATAATGCCTTGAAATTCACGCAAAAAGGCTTGGTAACGGTAGAGTGCCTGCTGGTGCCCGCCGCTGATGCCCCAGCCGGTACTGCCGCGGTGGAGTTTCGGGTCACGGACACTGGCATTGGTATCGAGCCCGAATACCTGGCCACCATATTTACCGAGTTTAGCCAGGCCGACTCTTCGGTGACGCGCAAATTTGGTGGCACCGGGCTGGGCCTCAGCATCTGCCGCGACCTGGTGCGGCTGATGGGTAGTGAAATGCAAGTGACTAGCCAGAAGAGCCGGGGCACAACTACGCAGTTTGCGGTGCACCTGCCCGTGGGAACTACCCAGGTCGTGGAACGCCGCAAAAAGCCCGCTGCCACCGAGGCGCAGCGCCAGCGCTTGCGCGGTATGCGCGTGCTGCTGGTAGAAGATAATTTGTTTAACCGCCAGATAGCGAAGTCTTTCCTGACGCAGGCCGAGGTGCTGGTGACCGAGGCCGAGCACGGGGCGCAGGCCGTCGAGCTGGCCCAGCAGCAGCAGTTTGACCTCATCCTGATGGACGTGCAGATGCCCGTAATGGATGGCTACGCCGCCACGGCCATCCTGCGCCAGCAACTGGCCCTGCCCATCCCTATTATCGCCCTCACCGCCAACGCCATCAATGGGGAGCGGGAAAAATGCTTGGCGGCGGGCATGAGCGGCTACTTGGCCAAGCCCTTTCAGGAATCGCAACTGCTTCAGCAGCTGCTGGACTGGGTGCTGCCTGCCGACGCATCTTCTACCTTCGATGTGCCCGAACTCATCGCCCCCGAGCCCAGCCGCCCGGCGCCGAGCCTCTACAGTATTGATGACCTCCTGAAAGCTGGCCAGGGTGATGCCGAGTTTGTCATATTTATGCTGCACACCTTTACCGAAAGCTGTGAGGAAGCCATGCAGGACTTGCGCCGGGGCCTGCACGAAGCTGACTTGGCCTTGCTGAAAGGAGTAGCGCACAGCCTCAAGCCCAGTTTGCAGCACTTGAACGCGTGGCAGGCCCTGCCCCCCGTAGAAAAGCTTAATAAATGGGCCGACGCGTTTGACCCAGCCCTCCTGCTGCCTTTGGTGCAGGAGACGGAACAGCAGCTGGGTGAAGTGCTGGCGCAAATAGCGTCGGACTTGCAGGCCGAGCTGGTAATGACCCGGGTACTGGCCGCCTAGCCGCTGGGGCAATGGCGGGTACCCTCGGGTAAGCGCCGGGGCCTCATGCGTGGCCGATAGCCCAGCTTTCCTGGACCCGGCGCCACCGGCTTGGTGCTGTATTTAAGGCTGGAAGTAGCCTGGTTCGCTCATTAATTTGAGGATTATGAAGTGGCTATCTATCTCAATACTTCCCCAAGGCTTCCCTGCTAGCTTTGGTAGCACTGCTTTTATTCGGCAATTGCCCCAAGAACGTATACCATCGGCTAGGCTCAGGTACCACGCCCCAGCAGGTAGCCCGCCTTCAGCAGCTCCAGCGGCGGGCCGACAGCTTAATACCGCCTCCCGGCGCGGTACTTGCCGCCCGTGCCCGGCCGCCCCACTGCCCGCCAGCTGCTCGATAGTATCGACGCGGCCCGGCGACGGCTACTCACCCCGGCCCAGTACGCCAACTACCGCCAGACTATTCTGCGGCCGCGCTTTCCTCGCCGCCCGCCCAAAGGCTATCGGTAGCCAAGCGGCCAGAAGTGTTTTTAGCGGCCCTGTTTCACCCAGCGGCGCATTTCTGCGTACCCGTGCTGTCTATCTTTTTGCGCATGTTGCGGTTTATGCATTCCACTCGTCTTGTTGCTCTGGCGCTCGCCCTTACACTACTGGCATCCAGTTGCTCCATCTTCCACCATAAGCGCGCTACTCCTGCCCCGACCGCCACCGTCGAGGCCGTGCGCACTCCCGACTCGCCTACGCCGCCCACCGCCGCCCGCGACTTGGCCGATGTGATGACCAACGTGCTGCACCTGCGCCCCGACCAAACCACCAAAGTGCGTCATATTCTCAGCTCGACCGTGGAGCAGGTCAATGCCGCCCGCCAGCAGTACCCGGCCCAGTCACCGCCGCTCACCGCGGCCCTCACCCGCATCAATACCTCCTCCGAAAAGCAGCTGCGCGAGGTGCTTGGCCCCGTCACGTATAAGGAATTGCAAACCAAGCGCCCCCAGATCCAGGCCCAGATGCAGCAGCTCCAGCACCCGTAGCCAGCTAGTGGCTAGCCAGCCGGCGGGGCCGGCGTCAGGCGCAGTGGGGCCACGCCGGTATCGTCGTAGAGGTCGGCAAGCGGCAGCTCCAAGCGCAGGTCGGGGATGGCCAGCACGCTGCCGGGGTCGGTGAGGAGGGTATAAATCCACTGCCCAGCCTCGTTGCGCCTAAACCACTCCACGACCCACGCCGTTTGCGACACCAGCAGGTAGTGGCGCAAGCTAGCAAGCTGCTGATACTGCTTAAACTTTTCGGTGCGGTCGTAGTCGGCCGTGGAGGGCGATAGCACTTCGGCAATTAAAACCGGATACCGCGCTTGATAAGCCTCGCGTCGGTCGGCGGGGTCGCACGCTACCATCACATCGGGATAAGCATAAAAACTGCGCTCGCTAATGACTAAGCGCACGTTTTCATCAAATACCCGGCAGCCCTGCTTACGAGCTAGTGGTCGGAGCGCTGCCACTAAGTTGCCTTTTATCAGGTTGTGCGACACACTCGCTCCTGCCATCGCAAACACTTCACCCTCATAGTATTCATGTCGCACATCACTGGCCTCTTCGAGCTTGAAGTATTCTTCGGGCGTGTAGTGGCGCGGCGTGGCTCCGGCTTGTCCCATGGCGGCAGGTTTTTTCAAAGATACACCGTTTGCCCGCCCATTTTTGCTGCCAATAGTTCAGTAGCAGACTCAGCAACTGCCTGACCTGCGGCGGGTAAGATGGGTAAAACTGCTTGCTACCCATAAAGCTCACGTGCCGCCGCCCGGCGCGAGCTGCCAAACTCGTAAAGCGGCTATGATTGGCACTGGCTGGGGAAGGATGCAAGGCAGTGTCGGGCTTGCGCTAATCTGCTGCCGGTCGGCAAGGCCACTGTAAGGGTAGCTACTAGCAGTATTGAAAGACACAGGCTGTATAATTACTGCCAAACCAGTAGGTCAGGCTACGCAAAAAAGGCCGCTCCTGCGTACAGGAGCGGCCTTTCTCAGTCAACTTGAAATTAGTTTAGAACAAGCCCTTTTTTACCGTGCGATGGCCGTCCTCATCGATCTTAATCTTCGTGCCATCAGCCCGCTTGATTTTTAGGGAGCCATCGTCGCTCCGCTTAATTTTGGCGCCGTTCTGGTATTTCACTTTGTGATCCTCTTCGTCGTTTTCAATTTTCTTGATCCCCGAGCCCTGGCCCACCCGGGCGCCCAGGCTAGGTTTGGCACCGGTAGTCGTAGTCTTCTCCACCGTGTAGGGGCCAGCGTAGTAATTGCCTTGGTTGGTAGTGTAGGTGCGGTACTGCGTGGGGTCGGTTACTACCGTTTTCACCTCCTTGGTGGTCTGGTCGTTGGCAGCCTTGGTAGCAGCGTAACGGCCAGTTGTGTCGGTAGCGTAGTGCGCGTTGAGGTCGCGTATGGCCCGGGCCCGAGTATAATACACTTGCTGAAGGTGGGTTTTTACGGCAGCATCGGTTAGCTTCAGGTCGTTGGTTACCTGGTCGACTAGCTGGTCGGCGCTGCTCCGGTACGCGGTGGTATCAACCGTGGTCGTAGTGGTCACCGGTTGCGTGCCGCCCGGAATTTCAGTGGTTTCGGTGGTTTCGGTTTTCTTTTCCTGCGAGCAGGAAGCAATGGCTACCGTAGTAGCGGCAGCCAATAAGAGAAGCTTGGTATTCATAAGATTAAAGTCAGTTAAAGTGCGGCTTTCCGCAATGGCCGGTAATACGGTTAAGTAAAAATCTTGGTTGCCGGCCCGCGTATAAATACCCGTTAACCAAATTTTTTTATTTCTAGCTATTCACCACCGAGCCACCGTTGGGGTGCAGCGTCTGGCCCGAGAAATACGAGGCGTCTTCCGAAGCCAGAAACACGTAGGCGGGCGCTACTTCGGAGGGCTGGCCGGCGCGGCCCATGGGCACATCGTGGCCAAAAAACGGTAGCTTGAGCAGCCCAACCCCCGTCACGAACGGCGTCCAGATCGGGCCCGGCGCCACCGAGTTTACCCGAATTCCTTTCTTGATAAGTTGCAGCGACAGCGCTCGCGTGAACGCCTCAATAGCGCCCTTGGTCGAGGTGTAATCGAGGAGCGCCTCGTTGCCTTTATAGGCGTTTACCGAAGTCGTATTGATAATGGCGGCGCCTTCCTGTAAGATGCTTGAGCGCGGCCCGCACAATGCGGAACTGCGCGATGATGTTGAGGTTGAAGATGCTGTCGAGCTCGCTATCCGTAATATCTTCCAGCGAATCGTGCCAGTTTTGCTCGGCGGCGTTATTTATCACCACGTCGAGCTTGCCATACTCGGCCACAGTGCGCTCCACTACTTCCTGGCAGAAGGCGGGCCCCTTCAGGTCGCCGGGCAGCAGCAGGCAGCGCCGGCCTTCGGCCTGCACGAGCTGCTGCGTCTTTTCGGCATCCTGCTGCTCGGTGGGCAAATAAACGATGGCTACGTCGGCACCTTCGCGGGCAAAATGAATTGCCACGGCCCGCCCGATGCCCGAATCGCCCCCGTAATGAGCGCCGCCTTATCCTTGAGCTTATCGGCGCCTTTGTAGCCCTCGCGGATAGACTCGGGCTCGGGCGTCATTTTGTATTCGAGGCCCGGCTTACCGGCGCCCGCATCTTGGTGCTGGGGCGGGAAAATAGTTGGTTTGTCAGACATCAGACTGAGTAAATTTGCTTAGTGCAGCTTGAGCTAACGAGAGCCAAGCGTTGAGGTTACCCTAGCCGGCGAGCTCGCGCTAAACTTTCGTTGGCGGTGTTTTGCTCGCCGCCGAAGCATCTTGCTAGTCGCAATTAGCTGTTAACCTACTTACCCTGATGTCCGAAGCTTTTTCTAGTGAGCCCGCTGGCGGCGAGGCTAGCCCACGCCACTTTATGCTGCACAAGCCCTACGGCTACCTCAGCCAGTTCACCAGTGAGTTTGCCAAAGAAGTTAAGAAAAAGCGATTTTTGGGAGAGCTACACGACTTTCCGACGGGTACAATGGCCATTGGCCGGCTCGATGAAGATAGCGAGGGTCTGCTGCTGCTTACTACCGATGGCCGCGTGAGTGAGCAAGTGCGCAGCCGCCACGTCGAAAAAGAATATTATGCCCAAGTCGATGGCCAGCTGACGCCCGCGGCCCTGGCTTCTTTGCAGCAGGGAGTAGCCATCAGCATTCACGGTGTAGCGTACCGTACGTTGCCCTGCCGAGCTAGCTTGCTCGCACCCCCGCCGATGTTGCCCGTCCGCGCCCGCCGCATTCGCGACGACCGGCACGGGCCCACTAGCTGGGTTTCGCTCGTGCTCACCGAAGGCAAGTACCGGCAGGTGCGCAAGATGACGGCCGCCGTCGGCTTTCCTACCCTGCGGCTGGTGCGGGTACGCATCGGGGGCATCTGGCTCGGCGAGCTAGCGCCTGGCACTGCGCAGGAACTGGCTAGCCTCGCACTGGCGCTGAGCTAGCCAGCAAAGAGACAACGGCCTGGCTGGCTAGCCTGGTGGTAGCCCAAGTTAGGAGGCTCAATTTCTGCTTTTTAAAGAAAGCTAAGCTCAGAATAGCTTGCTGCAACTATCCGGCTGCTACCTTTGTTTACATCACCAAACAAGCAGCGGGCAGTCACTCTTTTGGTGGAGCGATTGGTCCTGCCAAGATTAACCCCTATCTATGGCCAGAGCGCAGGAAACCTTCAGCAAAAAAGAAAACGAAAAGAAGCGTCTGAAAAAGAAGACCGAAAAAGAGGAGAAGAAGAAGGAGCGCCAGGCAAACGCCGAAAAAGGCCAGAGCCTGGAGGAGATGCTGGCTTACGTAGACGAAAACGGCAACATCACTTCGACACCTCCCGACCCTACCAAGAAGCGCAAGGAAATCAACCTGGAAGACATTCAGGTAAGTGTGACCAAGCAAGAAGACCGCGAGCCTGAAGATGTAGTGCGCACTGGTACCGTGTCGTTTTTCAACGATTCAAAGGGCTACGGCTTTATCAAAGACCAGCAGACGCAGGAAAGCATCTTTGTGCACGTCAATGCGCTGGGTGGCCTTACCCTGAAAGAAGGCAACAAAGTAACCTTTGAGGTGGAGCCTGGCCAAAAAGGCCCAACCGCCGTGCGGGTGAAAATGAGCGCTTAGCGCTGCATTTCTTATAGTCTAAAAATGCTCATTAAAAAGCCCCAACCACTCCTAGTGGTCTTGTCCTTACCCACATCTTGCTGAAAAGCGCCGGCCGGTAGGTCGGCGCTTTTT
>CAZERY010000059.1:0-16033 GCA_964514915.1 uncultured Hymenobacter sp. | reverse complement strand
GGGGCTCCAGGCGGGGCGGCTGCCGTAGTTGGGCGCGCTCTCGGGCACGTCGGTAGCCAGCAGCGGGCGGGCGGTGGCACCGGGCTGGGCATCGATAAGAAAGAGGTCGTAATTGTCGTGGCGGTCGGGGTCGGGGCCGCGCTTGCTACTGAAAACGAGCTGCTTGCTATCGGGGCTCCAGGCGGGCAGGTGCTCGTCGTACTGGCCCGGCGTGAGGCAGGCCAGCCGGCGCGTGGCCACGTCGAACACGTACAAATGCTGGCGCTGGCTGTTCAGGTAGCCATCGACATCCTGCTTGAACTGGAAGCGGTCGATGACGATGGGCGGCGCGGTTTTCCGCTTGGCTTTTTGGGCAGCGGTGAGCGAGTCGGGGTCGGCATCGCGGATGATGAGCGCAAGGCGCTGGCCATCGGGGCTCCACACGTAGTCCGACACGCTGCCCTTGAGCTTGGTCACCTTCTCGGCCTCGCCGCCGGCGCGGTTGAGCAGCCAGAGCTGGGCGTTGCCGCCATCGGCCTCGGTGCGGCCCGAGATAAAGCTCAGATACTTACCATCGGGACTAAAGCGCGGCTTGGTTTCGCTGGCGGGGTTGGTGGTGACGCGCAGGTTTTGGGAGCCGTCGAGGCGGGCCATCCACACGTCGGCGTCGCGTTTGTCGGCGGCCGTGTCTACGTGCGTCACGGTGTAGGCGACCCAGGCGCCGTCGGGCGAGAGGTTGGGGTCGCCCACATCGCGCATCCGGGCCAGGTCGGTGAGGTTGAGCGGGCGCGGGGTAGTTTGGGCCTGGCTAGCCAGCGGCAGGGCCAGCACGCCAAGGATGAATAGGTTTTTCAGCATAGCTACGGAGCTTAATAAATTTTAGGACTTACGCAAACGCTGGTTGTCATTGCTTCGCGTTGCTCGCAATGACAACCAGCGTTTGTATAGTTATTACAGGTCAAAACTGCCCGTCAAGCGTTTTTCAGGCACCTTCGAAAATCCAGGACGTCTGTAAAACGTTTTTCAGGCATCTGGATAAATGCTTTGGCCTCTGTTGAATACTCAGAGTGGTTTTCAGGTTGGGGGGTGAGGTTCCCCGCTAGAACCACTCTGTTCTACTGCGCCTTGGCCCAGCGCGTGGCCCGCCGGGCGGCTTGCTGCTCGGGCGAGAGGAACGTCCAGGCCACCAGGCGGCTTTTCTTCTGGCCCTGGGCCATGTCGATGGTGCGCACTTCTACCGCCTCAGCGTAGCTCAGCTCCTTATAAATACCGGGCAGCGTATGGCTTTGCGAGATGAGGGCCGTAAACCAGAAGCTGCAGGTGGGCAGCTGGTGGCTTTCCTTCACGAGGCGGCGCACGAAGGCTTCTTCGCCCCCCGGGTACCATAGCTCGCTCGGCTGGCCGCCAAAATTGCGGACGGGTGCCGGGCCGCGGCCCTTGCCCAGATTGGTGGCTTTGCGGTGGGTGCCGGCCGTGGCGGCGGCTAGCGAAGCGTAGAAAGGCGGGTTGCACATCACGGCATCGAACACCTCGCCGCGCTTCACCACGCCGGCCAGCATCTGGCTGGCCACGGGCTGGAGCCGGCAGTCGATGCTGCCCGCCAGCGCCGGGTTGGCGGCCACGATGTGGCGGGCGGCATCAAGGGCCACGGCGTCGGTTTCGGCGCCCACAAAGCGCCAACCGTACTCCTGGTGGCCGATGATGGGGTAAATGCAGTTGGCCCCCACGCCAATATCGAGCACCGCAATCGTCTTGCCCCGCGGCACCACACCGCCATTGCTGCTGGCGAGCAGGTCGGCGAGGTAGTGCAGGTAGTCGGCCCGGCCCGGAATGGGCGGGCACAGGTAGCCGGCCGGAATATCCCAGTTGGTGATGCCATAAAAGTGCCGCAGCAGCGCCTGGTTGAGGGCTTTTACGGCTTCAGGGTTGGCAAAATCTACCGAGGCATTGCCGAATGCATTGGGCTGCACGAAGGCCGCGAGCGCGGGGCTAGCCTTAATTAACTCGGGGAAATCGTAGCGGGCGCGGTGCTGGTTGCGCGGGTGCAGCACCGTTTTGCTGGCTAGCAGGTCTTTGGGCGATTGGCTCATTGGCCAAAGTTACGCGCTGGGCTAGCCCGCCGGGATATGCGGCTAGCCGGAGCCATTCTCCAATTTGTCCTTCGCAAGCTCCTACTTTGGCCCTTACCTTGTGCCCGCCAATCATCCTTTTTCTATCTGATGCATTCCTGCTTTTCTCGTTTTCGGGCGGCACTTACGGGCACTATCCCGCGCATCTTGCGGAGTACGGCCTTGGTGGCGGCGGTGCTGGCCAGCCTGCCCGGCCGCGCCCAAACTGCCGACGCGGCCGGCCCGCTGCTCACGCCGGCTCAGTTTTTGGGCTATCCGCTGGGCAGCCAGTTTACGCCCCAGGCCGAGGTGCTGCGCTACGCCGCCCACGTGGTGGCCCACGCGCCCGACCGCATGCAAGTGGTGCGCTACGGCCAGAGCTACGAGCACCGCACCCTGGAGGTAATCGAGGTAGCCAGCGCCGAGAATTTTGGGCGGCTCGCTGACATTCAGCGCAATGACCGCCGCCTGGCTAGCCTCGAAAGCGGTGCCGCCAGCCGCCAGCTGCCCGCCGTGGCTTGGCTCAGCTACAACGTGCACGGCAACGAGGCCGTGAGCTCGGAGGCCGTGCTGCAAGTGCTTTATGACCTGGCCAACCCCCAGGACGCCCAGATGCAGGGCTGGCTTAAGAATACGGTGGTGCTCATCGACCCCTGCGTGAACCCCGACGGCCACGACCGCTACGTGAACTGGTACAACCGCGTGCGCAACCAGGGCGTGAACGCCAGCCCCGACTCGTGGGAGCACCACGAGCCCTGGCCCGGCGGCCGCTACAACCACTACTACTTCGACCTGAACCGCGACTGGGCCTGGCAAACCCAGCAGGAAAGCCGCCAGCGCATTGTGCTGTATAACAAGTGGCTGCCGCAGGTGCACGCCGACTTCCACGAGATGGGCCCCAACAGCTCCTACTACTTTTCGCCGGCGGCCAAGCCCTACCACCAGGACATCACGCCCTGGCAGCGCAAGTTTCAGGGAGTCATCGGTGATTATAACCGGGCCGTGTTCGACAAGAATAACTGGCTGTATTTCACCCGCGAAACCTACGATTTATTTGCCCCCACCTACGGCGACACCTGGCCCAGCTTCAACGGGGCCATCGGCATGACCTACGAGCAGGGCGGCGGCGGCCCGGCCGGCGTGGCCTACGCCCGCCCCGATGGCGATACCCTGACCCTAGCCCAGCGCATTGCGCACCACCACGCGGCCAGCCGCGCCACCATCCAGGCCACCGCCGAGCGCCACGACGACCTGCTGCGCGAGTTTCAGAGCTACTTCAGCACCGCCAAAACCAAGCCCGGCGGCACCTACAAAACCTACGTGCTGGCCGCCGGCAGCGACCCCGGCCAGCTGCGGATGCTGACGCAGTACCTCGACCGCCAGCAAATAAGCTACGGCTTTGCCCCCAAAACTCTCAAAACCAACGGCTACAGCTACGCCAGCGGCCAGACCGAGGCCATGACCGTGCAGCCCCACGACGTGGTGGTGAGCATGTACCAGCCCAAATCGACGCTCGTAAAAGTGCTGTTTGAGCCCCGCCCGCAGCTCGAAGACTCGCTCACCTACGACATCACCTCCTGGGCCCTGCCCTACTCGTTTGGCGTGAAGGCCTACGCCCTCACCCAGCGCCTCGACGCCAGCGGCCCCACGCCTACCCAGCCCGTGGTGAAGGGCAGCGCCGCCCCGGCCGACAAACCCTACGCCTACCTCGCCCGCTGGAATAACTTGCAGGATGTGCGCTTCCTGGGTAAGCTGCTTCAGCAGAAGGTGAAAGTGCGCTTTGCCCAGCAGGGCTTCGAGGCCGAAGGCCAGAAGTATGCACCCGGCACGCTCATCATCACGCGCACCGGCAACGAGGCGCTGGGCGCCCGATTTGACCAGCTCGTGCGGGCGCAGGCCGACTCGGCCGGCTCGGTGGTGCAGGCCGTGAAGTCGGGTTTCTCCACTACCGGCCACGACCTGGGCTCGGGCTCGGTGCACTTTGTGAAGCAGCCTACCGTGGCCGTGGTGGCCGGCCCCGGCATCGACGCCACGGCATTTGGCGAGGTGTGGCACTTCTTCGAGCAGCAGCTCGACTACCCGATCACGGTGCTCGGCACCGATTATTTGAGCCGGGTGAACATGGCGAAAATTGATGTGCTCATCCTGCCCGACGGCAATTACCAGGACATCTACCCCGCCGCGGCCCTCGAAAGCCTCAAAGGCTGGGTGCGCGGCGGCGGCAAGCTCATCGCCCTCGAAGGCGCCATGAAATTTTTGGCCAATAAAAAGGACTTCCTGCTCAAAGCCAAGACGGCCGACTCGGTGGCCGTGCGCAAAGCCGAGCAGGCCAACCCCTACCTGCCACTGCGCCGCTACGGCGCCACCGAGCGCGAAAATACGGAGGAGCAGGCCCTGGGCACCATCTACCGGGTGCAGCTCGACAATACCCACCCACTAGCCTTCGGCTACGGCGACACGTATTCGGCGCTCATTCGCGCGCCGCTCAGCTACAAGTTTTTGGGTAAAGGCGGCTGGAACGTGGGCGTTATCAAGAAGAATGGCTACTACGCCGGCTTCAGCGGCAGCAAAGCCCGCAAAGACCTCGTCGACACCTTCGTACTCGGCGAGCAGGACCTGGGCCGCGGCCAGGTTATCTACCTCGGCGACAATCCCTTGTTCCGCGCCTTCTGGCAGAGCGGCAAGCTGCTCTTTGGCAATGCGGTATTCTTGGTGGGGCAGTAGCGCTGCTCAAGGACAAACTTCATTACTCTGTAGACCTACTTACTTGTTTTTTAAACGCCTTTACCTATACCAGCTACCTATGAAGTACAAACTCACCCTGACTTTACTAGTACACGCGGGCGCTTTTGCCCAGCTGCACGCCCAAAAGTTCAGCCTCAACAGCACCCCTACCACTGCCTGGGTCACGGTGCCGGCCGGAGTGGCGCCCAAGCAAGAAAATGTAGTAATCCGGGCCGGGCACACCATAAGCCTCGATACTGCCGCACGCTGTGCAAACCTCACCGTAGCCAAGGATGCGGTGCTACGGGCAAGTAGCGCCGCAGCTAGCGGCAAGCTCACTACCTTGCTGGTGGGCCCGCTTGACAAGTCGCAGCCGGGAATAGTGGTGACGAATAATGGTACTATTGGCGATGAAGCGCGCGCAAAAGATGGGTTAGCGATAAAGATTAGCGCTGAAGCCGCTACGTTCTTGCTTACGGGTGCCGGGCGCACTACTATCGGCAGCCTAAACCCCGAAGCCGGCGCTAAACTGATCGCAATTATTGATCAGGATCTAAACCTTACTGGCCGCGAGCCCTCATTCAGCTTGGTTAGTGGCCGTGGCGAAGAGGATATTACTTACCATATCCTGCGCAGACGCACCGTCAAACTAAAAAATCCTGAAGGCGGCCTTTTCACCGGCGAAGCTGCCGGTAAGTACCACTACCAGATCGATGGCATACTCGATGCCAGCGAAGCTAAAAGTGCCGTCTTATCTCCCAACGCAAGTATCAGCGTCAACGGCTTACTTAAACTGGGCCGAAGCTTCACGGCTACCGGCAAGCCTGCTATCGCCATTGCCGACTCGGGCCTGGTTGATGCCACCAAAACCAGCGAGCTAAACCTGGGAGAAGGGTACTTCACCACCACTGGCGAAGGCGCTTTAATGCGCACAGTAGCAGCGGCGCCAGTGTATTTCCCAGTAGGCGCCTCCGATGGTGGTGGCTTGCATGGCCTTGCCTTAAGCACTACTGAGGGCAACGCAACTGCCTTCAAGGTAAGTACTACCACTAACCCCGACGACCTCGCTGGCCTAAACGAAAAGCTTATTCGCCAGCAGTGGCGGGTTATTCCTGAAGTGAATAGCTCGGTATTTACCTTGGCCGTATCTCCGTCGTGGCTTAAAAGTGAGCAGTTAAATTATGCGGGTAGTAAGCCTACGATACGGGTAGTTCGGGTTGAAGACGGGGCACAAGGAATTGCTGCGCCGGTAACTGGCCTGGGCCAGAAAGACCATCCTTATACCGCAACCGCCAGCGGCTTTAAAACGGGGGGCACCTTTCTGATCGCCCAGGATGCCGCGGCCGAGAACGACGCCTGCACCGTCTACCCGAATCCAGCAGTTAGCCAGGCCACTGTAAGCCACCCCGAAGCGCAAAGCGGAGCCCGTATTACGATTGCGACCGTCGATGGGCGGCAGGTTTATGCGCGTGAGCTACGGGCAGGAGCCACGCAAACTACCATCGAGGTGGCCCAGCTGGAAAACGGGGTCTACTTGGTTCAGCTGCAAAACAACGGTAGAACTTTCTCGACCAAGCTAGTCAAAAAATAGCTTGGCCGCCTGGGGCGGCCGTAGCGGCTTGCCGAGCCGCCTAATACCACTAAAATCCAGTGTTTACTTGCCGGAAATTTCCGCTCTTGAGCTTCCTGCATTTCTATAAAAACTCACAACTAGACTATGAAGTACTTTTCAAAAGTCCTTAGTTTCCTGCTCATTAGCCTTTTTGCTGCGCAACCTCTTTTTGCGCAGCAGATTGGTGATTTCCGTTCAAATGCATCGGGCGACTGGAGTAACAAAGCAGCTAAAAGTAAAGCAGTAAATCAAGCAGCTTCCGGGGTAAGTCAAGCAGCTTCACAATCGACTTCCACTTGGCAGCAGTTTCAAGCAATCGGCGGGGTAAACTGGACGATAACTGCGCAGTCGAATGTACCCTCGCTATCCGGAAATACCCTATCGCAAAACACCTTTACCCCAGGCAATACCTGGCAAAGCGCCACAGTACCCGGCACTATTCTCAACTCGTACATAGTCAATGGCACGCTACCGGAGCCCAATACCGATAGCAATGTATACACTATCAGTAAGTCGACTTATAATAAGCCTTACTGGTACCGAGCTGCCTTTACCATACCAGCATCATTTAACGGCCGAACGGTTTGGTTAAACTTCAACGGCATTAATAAAACGGCCGACATTTATTTGAACGGCACGTTTCTAGGTACCAGCAAAGGCTTGATGCAAAGGCAGAAAATCAAGTTTACGCCCGTGGAGGGGACCAATGTGCTAGCCGTTTTGGTTTCGCCCCCAACGTTTAGTAAAGGCAAACACGACCTGGCCAACCAGGAAAGCCCAACGTATATCTGTAGCCAGGGCTGGGATTGGATGCCGCAGGTACCCGGCCTGAACAGCGGTATTACCGATGAGGTATACCTAAGCAGCTCGGCGGCAATAACCATTGAAGATCCTTGGATTCGCACAACGTTGCCAGCACCGTATACTAATGCCTCGGTGAATGTGCGTATTCAGCTCAAAAACAACACTGGCGCGGCAGTTACGGGCGACCTCAATGGCGTAATTAATCCGGGCGGTTTTGCTTATAGTGTAAAAGCAGTATCTATCCCGGCCAACGGAGTTTATAAGGCTACTACTACTGTTGCCATCAGCAACCCAATCCTTTGGTGGCCCAATGGCTACGGCGGAAATCCCGACGGGACGCAACAAGTATACAAGTGCTACACCGAATTCAAAACAGGTACTATCCTATCGGATTCGACCACTCGAAGCTTCGGTATACGCAATGTAACCTTCAATAATACTTCAAATACCGATCCGCTGAAGGTTACGGTCAACGGCCAGCCTGTTTTCTGCAAGGGAGGCAATTGGGGCATGTCGGAGTATTTGCTACGTACGCGCGGCAAAGAGTACGATACCCGGGTAAGGTTTCATAAAGAAATGAATTTTAATATGATCCGCAACTGGACCGGTGAAACGACCGACGAGGAGTTTTACGCGGCCTGTGATAAGTACGGGCTGATGATATTTGATGACTTCTGGCTAAACAATAACGGCTGGATCCAGGATGCCGACACGGCGCAATTTCGCTCGAACGTAATAGAGAAAATCAAAAAATTCAGAAACCATCCGGCAATTGTATTGTGGTGCGGAGCCAATGAAGGCGTGCCGGGCTACGGACTTGATAGCAAAGAGAATCGGATTATGGCCCAAAGCATTGCCGCTTACGATAACAATGACCGCCGTTATCAGCCCCGCTCGAATAATAGAGCGGAAGCAGGCGTAGGGCCTTATCTCTCGGGCAGCGGTAGCTGGTCGAGCGAGTATCCCTCTTTCAATTACTTTCTGTTTCCCGCCAATGGTTATGCTGAATCTACCGACTCCTATAGCTTCAGAACGGAAATAGGCACGGCGGTAGTCCCAAATGCCGAGAGTATCCGCAAGTTTATTACCTCCCCCAGCAATCAGTGGCCTTCGGGCAATCTATGGGACAATGACTTGTGGAAAAAGCACATGTTTAGCACAGTGGATTCGTTGGGTGGAGGCGCCAGACCTGATGATTACGTTGCAAACATTAACCTTTTGTACGGCACGTCTTCAAGCCTTGACCAATTCACCAAGAAGGCGCAGCTTCAGAACTTAGAAGCTAATAAAGCTATTTTCGAAGGCTGGCAAGACAGATTGTGGAACGATGCCACCGGCGTTTTGCTATGGATGAGCCAGTCGGCTTATCCGTCTATGATCTGGCAGACGTACGATTATTATTTTGACTTAACGGGCGCTTATTTCGGCTCAAAGAAAGCCTGTGAACCCGTCCATATCCAATGGAACGGCGCCACCAATTCGGTTAAAGTTATTAATAACAAAAATTCTGCCTTAGCTAATGTAAAAGCGGAGGCTATTGTCTATGACAAGACCGGCAAAATCATTCCCGGCTACTACCAAACTACCACTGTGCCAGCAGTTGGTGCCAATGCGGCTACCGAAGTATTAAGCTTATTCGGAACGATATTGAGCAATGGCAAGCCCGTAACTGCCTCATCGGCTACCGCTGGCTTTTCGGCTGCCTACGTTACCGATGGCAAGGCCCGCACTTGCTGGAAAGCAACTAGCACTAGCCCTACTGAATACATCCAGGTAGACCTCCAGGCAGTAGCTGCAATCAATAGTGTGCGCATTGTGTGGGAGAAAGGTCCGTCGTTTCCAACATCTTATAAGATTCAAGTAGCCAATGATGCCCAAGGGCCGTGGGTAGATGCCACGCAAGTTTCCGGTAGTAAAGGTGGTGTCAACAATATTCAGTTTAAGACCATTTCGGGGCGTTATGTCCGGATGCAGCCCACAGCAAGCCAATTTTATGCTTATTCCATGTTCGAGTTTGAGGTGTTTGGCCCGGCGGTGCGCAATGCGAGCACGCTCAACACCGCAGTCACCGCCAGCTCTACCTCAACCGGCACCCCGCAGGCCGTGACGGATGGCGACCTCTCCACGCGCTGGAGCAGCAATTTCTGGAACGACAACGAGAACATCACCATCGACCTGGGAAGCTCGCTACCGGTTACGGGCACCAAACTAACGTGGGAAGCTGCCTACGCGACCGCTTATAAGATCCAGGTGGCCACCAGCTTGTCGGGGCCCTGGACGGATGCGCTGCTTGTGAGCAACAACACCGGCGGTACCGACTCACGCACCTTTGCCCCCACTACCGGGCGCTACGTGCGCATGCAGGGCGTTTCCCGAGCCCTGAATATGTATGGCTATTCCCTCTACGAGTTTGAGGTATATACCCAGAATCCGGCTCCTTTAACTGACGTAAGCTTCATCAAGCTCAGGCTTACGGAGCAGAATGGCAGCAGCTACGATAACTTTTACTGGTACGGCAACGACTACACCGGCTTAAATACTATGCCTGCGATAGGGACCGCACTCACTAAATCGGTAGCTACGACGAATACTTTGGCTAACGGTAATAAGCTACTTACTTATACGGTAACCAATACCTCGACAAGTAATGCTGCTTTTGGTATACGGGCGCAAATGCTGAACGGTGCGGGCCAGCAAATTTTACCGGCAATTGTTAGTGACAGTTATTTTTCACTAATGCAAGGCGAATCGAAAAAATTAACGATTGAGGTTGACCCGGCTGTATTAGGCAGCACGTATTCGCTCGATTTAAAACCTTACAATAATTAAAAATAATCATTACAAGATGATATGATGCCAGCACCGCGCAATTTCGCGCAGTTATAGCGGTTTCGTGAACTAGAAATCCTTTTTATATTTCAACTACCTGATTACCAGCACCCATATTGGTTAAAAGGAATACACTAGTCACGAAACCGATATAAGAATGAGGGGAAAGCTAGCCGCTTTACAAGCAAATTTTGTCGTTCGAGCGTAAGTTTACGCTCATAATCCTACCCGCAGATCTTACAGGGCTTCAGGCTAACGCTACTGTAGCGCCCCTAATTATTATCTCCCCTTCAATTATAGTACCTACTTTAAAACTCCGATTCCTCTATTGATTCTTAAACTTCATTCCTTTTCCTAACCATTCCAAAACCATAAGTAATGAGTAACACAAGATTTAACGTTACCGGCATAGTACTCCTAGCGGTAGGGCTTGCCACTGGTATAAGTAGTTGCAGCAAAAAAGCCCCCCTGGAAGAATTACAGGTTACAACAGTTGCGGAGCAGGCTGCTGCCTCGGCGGGAAGTGTCGTTGTTTTCCCATCTTGCTCGTACGGCGGCCGCGGAATAACCCTGGCTGAGGGAGATTATAACCTGAATGATCTATTGGGGAAAAAAATCAAGGATAATGACTTATCCTCGGCCACTATTCCCACCGGATACCAGGTTACTTTTTACGAGGACGCCAATTTTGGCGGGGCTACGCTCGTTAAAACCGGTGACACCCCCTGCTTTACATCCGATAATATCGGATCTGGTACTTGGAACGACAGGGTTTCTTCGCTAAAAATAAGAAAGCTCAGCGGCAACCCGATTTTCCCGGGTTGGTATGCCGACCCGGAAGCTCGGATTTTTGGCAATACTTATTGGGTATACCCCACTTATTCCGCGCCTTATGAGCAGCAAATCTTTCTGGACGCCTTTTCTTCGCCTGACTTGATCACCTGGACCAAGCACAGCAGCGTGGTAAGCACCACTCAAATTAAGTGGGCCAATCGCGCCATGTGGGCGCCTTCTACGGTAGAAAAAGATGGAAAGTATTACCTGTTTTTTGGGGCCAACGACATCCAGGAGAGTGATACCCAGGTAGGAGGAATTGGTATTGCAGTAGCAAGCAGCCCCGGCGGGCCATTTACTGATTACCTGGGCAAGCCCTTGATTGACAAATACTTCAATGGCGCTCAGCCTATCGACCAGTTCGTATTTAAAGACACGGATGGCCAGTACTACATGACTTACGGTGGTCATGGCCATTGCAACATCGTGAAGCTGAATAGTACATTCACCGGCCTTGACCCTTTTCCGGATGGCACTATCTACAAGGAAATTACGCCAGACAACTACACCGAAGGGTCATTTATGATTGTTAGAAATAGCAAATACTACCTCATGTGGTCCGAAGGGTATTGGGGCGGGTCAGATTATAGCGTATCCTATGCAATAGGCGACAGTCCGATCGGGCCGTTTACAAAGGTTGGGAAAATACTTGAACAGGATCCCGCGATTGCCAAGGGCGCAGGTCACCACTCGGTTATCAAAGATCCGTCTTCAGATAAATGGTATATTGTTTACCATCGCCGACCGCTAAATCAAACTGATGCTAATGCTAGGCAGACTTGCATAGACCGAATGTATTTTGATGCCCAAGGGTACATCCAACCAGTAAAGATTACCAATCAGGGCGTTGAAAGACAGCCGCTGTAAATAATCGTTATACTCGCCAGGAACACCCACGCTAAAAGGCCCTGACTCCGTGTACGGAGTCAGGGCCTTTTAGCGTACTGTGAGCGCCTAATAAGCAGCCGTAAAGCGCTGACGGCTAAACTGCGGCCGCTCTATTTCGTCGAGTACGGCCACGGCCAGGTCTTCGCCCGACAGGATGCTGCGGCCCTCGGTATTAAATACTGGGCTTTCGGTGCCGAGGCGGTAATGCCCGGTACGGCCCGTAGCGATGCCGGCGTGCATCTCGATGGCGGGGCTAAAGAACGTCCAGTCCAACTGGGTGTTCGGCTTCAACTCGGTGAGGTAGTCGCGGGCCGCCAAAGCGCCCGGCTTGATAGTGGCCGGAAACTGCGGGCCGTCTACCAGCTGCTGGCCATCTAGGAACAGGCTACCGGCCCCGTCAATGACAAACAGCCGCGGCACGCCGGCTTGCTCAGTAGCCTGGTCGATGGCCCGCGAGCCCGCCAAAAAGTCGGCGCACAGATTAGGATTCGTCCAGCCAGCGTTGAAGGCATTCAGCACTACATCGTGGCCCGTCAGCTGCTGGGCAAGCTACGCCGGGTTGTTGACGTCGCCGGCCACTACCGTTAGGTGGTCGTTGGTTACTGCTAGCTTGGCCGGGTCGCGCACGATGGCCGTCACGTGGTGGCCGCGGGTGAGGGCTTCGGCCAGCAGCCGGGAGCCCACAAAGCCGGTGGCTCCAATCAAGGCGATTTTCATAATATAAAAATTTGTTTGATAGCGACTTAGTTAACTCTGCGAAGTACTACTGCCCGCCAGGCGGTCGGCAGTGAGCAACTCGCTGGCCAGCGATAGAGCTAGCAGCGTCAGCATGTGCACTTGCACGGCAAACCGACCACTAATACGCACATTACAAGCCAGTTACTCAGTGAGCTGCGTCAGCTCGGCCCGCAAGGCTTTGGGGAGCGCGGCCACAATGAGCTGGTAAGAGTGCGTAATCCACTGCCGCAACTGCGCTGGGCTGGCGCCAGCACCGACGAGCACCGTATTCCAGTGCTTTTTATTCTGGTGAAAGCCTGGCAGCACGTAGTCGTAGCGCTCACGCAGGTCCACCGCTTGCGCGGGGTCGCACTTCACGTTGAAGCTCGCAAACGTCTGTAAGTTGGTGAGCGCAAATATTTTGCCACCAACCTTGAACACCAGCGTATCGGGGCCGAAGGGCAGCTCTTCGGTCGTGCCGGGCAGGCTGAGGCAGAAGTCGCGGAAATCCTCGATGTTCATGTAAGCAACCTCCTAGCAGCCTAGCGAATAAACCAGCGGTAGAGCAATACTACCAAGCCTACCAAAAACATGGCCATGCTCAGCTTATTGATGAAGTGCATGGTGCGCAAGTTGAAATTGGTTTGGCGGTTCGGGTCGTTCTTGCGGAAGAAGTAGCCGAGCGCGGGCCCGAAGTCAAAGAGGTTTTTACCGTTCATAACAGACAGCATTGGATGTGGCAAAGTAACACCAGCCACGCCAGAAAGATTGTCGAACGGGGCTTATTTATTACGGGTGGCGAGCCGCTTCCTACTGCCAGGCCAAGTACCGCCTTGGCCTGGCTCAATAGCTTGGTAGCCCGCCACACCCGCTTACTACGCACGGCAAAACTGCCCCAGTCGCGTCCGCACAGGGCTGGTTGCCGGCCGTACGGCGCTAGCTTAGCGGCTCCCTGGGCCGGGCTACCCGCCTGTTTTTTCGCATCTTCCCCGCTTGCTAGTTGTAGTTGCCATGAAACGACTGTATTCGAACCTCACCGTGCAGGTTCTAACGGCCATTGCCCTGGGCGTGCTCGTGGGTGCGCTGTTCCCTGCGTTTGGCGCGGGCCTCAAGCCGATGGCCGACACGTTTATCAACCTCATCAAGATGCTGATTGCGCCCATCATCTTCCTCACGGTCGTGCTGGGTATTGCGGGCATGGGCAGCCTCCAAAAAGTGGGCCGCGTGGGTGGTAAAGCCCTGCTGTACTTCGAGATCGTAACTACGCTGGCGCTCGGCATCGGCGTGCTGGTAGCCAACCTGACCCAGCCCGGCGCGGGCGTGCAGGCCACCGCCCAGGCCGTGCTGCACGACGTAGGCAAAGCCACCGAAACCGCCAAATACACGTCGCAGGCCGGTGAGATGAACTGGGTCGAATTCTTCACGCACATCGTGCCCAGCAACGTAGTCGAGGCATTCGCCAAGGGTGATATTCTGCAAGTATTGCTGTTTGCGGTGCTGTTTGGGCTGGCCCTCAACCGCATGGGCCCCATGGGCGAGCCGCTCGTGAAAACCTTCGACCGGCTCTCGCACGTCCTATTTGGGGTGCTGGCCATTGTGATGAAGCTCGCGCCCCTCGGGGCGTTTGGGGGCATGGCTTTCACCATTGGCAAGTACGGCATCGCCACGCTGCTGCCGCTGGGCAAGCTTATGCTGGTGGTATACGCCACGATGTTCCTGTTCATTTTTGGCGTTCTCAACCTCATTTTGCGCTTCTACAAGCTGCGCCTGGGGCCTTACCTGAGCTTTATCAAGGAAGAGATTTTGCTCGTGCTCGGCACTTCCTCGTCCGAGTCGGCCCTGCCGCGCATGATCGACAAGCTCGAGCGCTACGGCTGCTCGCGCTCGGTGGCCGGGCTGGTTATCCCGACTGGCTATTCCTTCAACCTCGATGGCACGTCTATTTACTTATCCGTTGCCGTTATCTTTCTAGCTCAGGCGTTTAACATCCACCTGCCACTCACGCAGCAGCTCTCGCTGATTGCTATTCTGGTCGTAACGAGCAAGGGTGCGGCGGGTGTCACGGGCTCCGGCTTCATCGTGCTCGCCTCTACCCTGGCGGCCACCAAGGTTATTCCGGTCGAGAGCGTGGCCCTACTGCTGGGCGTCGACCGCTTCATGTCGGAAGCCCGCGCCATCACCAACGTCATCGGCAACGGCGTCGCCACCCTGGTTATCGCCAAAAGCGAGGGCGAATTTGACGAAGCCCGCCACCAGCTAGCCCTTCAGGGCCGCTCGGTACCCGAAGCCGTAGCTGCCGAGCCCGCGGCTCTGTTGCCCAGTGTGGAACAGCCGCTTCATTCCCCGCTACGGTAGGGCTGGCGGCCTAGCTTTATCCTGCTAAGCTGGAGGTCTGCCGCACTGTATTTTTGACCATTCCCCTTCTTTGCTCATGCTACCTAAACGCTACCCCCGCCAGCTATCGCGGGGTGCCAACAACGCCGTTATTGCCCTTTCCGAAACGGAAGTTGGTAAGCTGTTTAGTGACGATACCCGTTCTGATATTGGCTCGGAAGCGGATAAAATGCGGTTTGCCAACGCAGTAAACAACCTGGTAGTAAAATATAACCGCCTGGAAATCAATGCTGAGCTGCAAGCCGACATGTTGGTAATGGAGCGCCTCTACCCGCTCGATTTTCGGGCTTACGAGGTAGAAATGCGGGAAATCTGGCTCGACGTATTCACCGATGAGCTGCTGGCATTGCACACCGCCGGCTTCGTCCACCACGACTTACAGCGCCCGTCCAACCTGCCCGGCGAGCGTTTCGACAATATTCTGTTAACTCCTAAAGGTTTGCGCCTGATCGACGTGGGTATCTCGGTGCTCCGGCGGCAGGTAGGCGAGCCGTTTTTCAACGCCTACGTGCAACGGGAGTTGGAGGAATTGGCGCGGTTTCGGGAGTTTTTTCTAACGCGCTAGCTAAACTTTAAAACGCTGACTAGCTAGCCTGAAACTACTCTAGGTCAGGGCCTGCTGGCGCTCACGCCAGGCTAGCCCAGTCGGTAGCTCTTCGGCGGAAAACTCCAGGTGAATAACCCGGCGCGGCCGGTTGCTGGTGCTGCGATTGGAGGCGTGCAGCAGCAGGGGCTTCATCAGCATGGCGCCGCCGGCGGGCACGGCGCACACGGCAGCAGTGGCCGTCAAAGCGGCGATGGTTTCGGCGGGCACCACGCCGCATTGGTGCGAGCCGGGCACTACTTTGAGCGCTCCGTTGGTAGCGTCGCAGTCGTCGAGATGCAGGCGAATGGTGCAGGTGTTTTCCAGGATGGCTGCGGGTGGCTGCACGGCCACCCAACTGGCTTTGGTAGTCCAGGGGCCAAAGCCGGGCAGGTCGGCCCGGCGGTCTACGTTCACCATCAAATCCTGGTGCCAGGCCACCAGCCAGTTAGACCCGGCCGGCTTATCAAAGTAAATAGCTTTGGTGAGGTCACAGCCAGCTGGGAATATACTCGTCGTGAAGTCAGTTGCGAACTTACTGCGCAAAAAGTCCTAAACTTG
>CAZERY010000058.1:0-16106 GCA_964514915.1 uncultured Hymenobacter sp. | reverse complement strand
TACTGACCCGCAAATTTCATATTATCGACTCGCAACCTACTTCGTGACGAGTATAAACACGAGCCGGCCCTGGGCGGAAGTCGTATTGATGGCATCGGTGAGCGACACCAGCCCCACCCCGAGTTGCTGTAAGTCGCCCACTACCTTCAATAAGTGGCGCAACGAGCACCCGAGCCGGTCGAGCTTGTAGATGTAAACCGTGTCGCCGGTGCGCAGCTGCGTCAGCAGCCGCTCCAACTCGGGGCGGCTGGCACTCGCGCCGGACACCTTCTCCTGTAGATGGTTTCGCAGCCCGCCTTGGTCAGGGCATCGAGTTGCAGTTCCAGGTTTTGGTCGCGGGTCGAGACGCGGGCGTAGCCGATTTTCATGGGGCAAAGTACAGTTAACTCATCACGAAGATACCCTTTTCTGTACTTTGATTGCTGAACAAGTTTTCTGTACCAAATCGGCAGCTTTTGGGACTAGTTACCCGCTCGACAGGTAATCGGCCTAGTTGTACAGTAAGTACCCTGTTTAGGAAGTTTTTACATAGTGTTTATTGGCCTTGTTTACCTTGCAATACTGACTGTTGAGCGTTTGGCGCGCCTAGGTAACGGTGAACTGCCAGCGGATTTTGACTTGTTGCTGCTGGCGCTGGCGACTCCAGCAATAGACCTGATAACTGCTGTTACGCACTACCCACGTCAACTTGCTGGAAATGACCTCCAGGAGAGCAGAAAAAGCTTGTTTCCAGCAAACTGGTTCAGGTACTGCGTAACATCAGCTGATAAGCGAGTTGGGTTTGGGTGGGGATGCGCCGGTTGAGGTATTGACGCGACAAGGCCGAGAAGTCGAGTTCAATTTGGTTGAGCCAAGAGCCGCACTTAGGCGTGTAATAGACCTCAAAGCGGGCAGCTAGCTTTTCGGCCATGGCAGCCGGCAGGCAGTCGTAGAAGGTGCTTAGGGCGTGGGTGTTGAGGTTGTCCTGCACCAGCCGGATTTTCTCGGCCTGCGGGTAGCGGGCGGCCAGCTGCTGCCTAAATTGGGTATACTCGCGCTTGGTGCGCTGGCTGCGTACTTGGTAGAGGCGCTGGCCGGTGAGCGGCTCGACAGCTGCCAGCACGCAGCAACTACCGTGTTTGGAATAGGCGTAGTGCTGCTTGGCCGGCTGCGCTTTCTTGCCCGGCTGCGCGGGCGGCGGGGCCAGACCCTGCACGACATCGCCGAGCAGAAAACAGGGCCGCTCATCGAAGCAGACGACGGGAAAACGCGGGTCATAGGGCTGGGCGTACAAGGTCAGCAAGGCTTCCATGCGGCGCAGGTACTCGCTGGTTAGCTGGCCGATACACCACTGCCGCTTTAGCTCGGGTCGCAGCTCGTTTTTTTTAGAATGCCGTGGGCCGAGCTGGCTGACATCTGCGTGCAATGACCGAGTTCGACCGCCTTGCCTGCCAGCAGGCGTAGTGACCACTGGCTGCGCCCATCGGGGGCTGGCGAGCAAGCCAACGCTGTCAGGGCTGCCCGCTCGGGGCCGGTGATCGTGAGGGGGCGACCGCTGCGGGGCTTATCCGTGAGCATAGTCAAGCCATTGGCTGTGAACTGCCTGGCCCACTCGGCCACTGTATCATAGCGCACACCAAGTTGTCGGCCCACGGCCGAGTACGACTGGCCCTGGTGCAAGGCCAGTAAGGCCGTGGCCCGGCGGTAGGCCTTGACGGTCGTCGTGCCCCGACTAGTCAGGTCGGTCAGGTGCTGTATGTGCGCAGCACTTAGCGTGAGAAGAGGCGTTTTCATACCCGCTAAGGTAACGCTTAACTTCCTGAACAACGTACTAAGCTACCGTCTTTTCGTTGAGGCCGTACCGGGCGGCGAGCTTGGCCAAGCTTTCAGTGCTGGCTTGGATGGCTTGGCGCACGGCCGGCGTAGTACGGGCGCTGCCGTGAAGTACTTGGTCCATAAGTTTGCACGAAAAGAAGAATCTAAATCTACACCACGACTTGCCGGGACCATGCAGTTAGGCTTAACAAGTACTGCTGCGCCATAGGCAAGGCTTGCCAAGAAAAGGTAACTACCCCTCCTTTACTAATGCCATTGTTGCCCGGTAGCAGCAGTTGGAGGACCTGTACACTGAGGGGCCCCGTAGAGTCAATCTGGAGCGTACGCGACGCATAGGCCGTGGCGTAGCTGCCATTCACCGCTTGCACCTGCCAATCGTAGTGCCCTGGGCTCAGCGCCCGCGTGTAAAAAGCTGCTCGACCAACGAATCTACATAAAGCTTGCTGGGATTAGTTAAGGAAGGGCCGCCGATCCGGATGCGGTACTGTCGAGCCCCGTCGACGGCCTCCCACCGAAAAGTCTGCGTGACCACCGGCGAGCGGGTGCTGTCGGCCGGCGCCAGCAGCGTCACTTGCTGAGTGGCAATATCAGGCTCAATTATATCCTGATGTTACGCACTACCCACGTCAACTTGCTGGAAATGACCTCCAGGAGAGCAGAAAAAGCTTGTTTCCAGCAAACTGGTTCAGGTGCTGCGTAACATCAGTTAATAAGTATCTAAGTGCTATAGCAAATATTTTTTCGCTTTGTCAAGCAGTCAGTTATTTGCCTATCGGCATCACGCCCATGTTATAAAAGGTAAAGCTCCACACATCGGCCCATTCCTGAATTTGGAGCTTGGTGCTTTTGCCGGCGCCATGGCCAGCGTTTACGTCGATGCGAATGAGCACCGGGTTGGGCCCCGCCTGATCGGCTTGTAGCTGGGCAGAAAACTTGAACGAGTGCGCTGGTACCACGCGATCGTCGTGGTCGGCGGTGGTGATAAGCGTAGCCGGGTAGGTGGTGCCCGGGCGCAGCTTATGCAAGGGCGAAAAGCTGAGCAGATTGTGGAACTGCGCTTCGTCGTCGGAGGTGCCGTACTCGGGTGCCCAGTTCCAGCCAATGGTAAACTTCTGGTACTTGAGCATGTCCATCACGCCCACCGCGGGCAGTGCCACCTGGCACAAGTCGGGCCGCTGGGTCATGGTGGCACCTACGAGCAGGCCGCCATTTGAGCCGCCCGCGATAGCTAACCGCTCGGCGCTGGTGTAGCCCTGGCTTACGAGGTAGTCGGCGGCGGCAATGAAGTCATCGAACACGTTTTGCTTGTGCGGGGTCATGCCGGCCTTGTGCCAATCTTCGCCGTATTCGCCGCCGCCCCGCAGGTTGGGGATGGCTAGCACGCCCCCGTTTTCGAGCCACAGCATGCGGGCTACCGAAAAGCCCGGCGTTAGCGACACGTTGAAGCCGCCGTAGGCGTAGAGGTAGGTGGGCAGCTGGCCGCTTTTGGTGTCCAGGCCTTTTTTGTGGGTGATAAACATCGGGATGCGCGTCCCGTCCTTACTCGCGTAAAATATTTGGGTAGTCACGTAGTCGGCCGGCTGCACATCTACCTGCGGCGCCCGCCACACGGTGCTTTGGTTGGTGGCCGGGTCGTAGCTATAAATGGTAGTCGGGTAAGTAAACGACGTGAAGGCGTAGTGCAGCACCTGGTCGGTGCGACGCCCGCCGAAGCCCGCCGCCGTGCCGATGGCCGGTAGCCGCACCTCGTGGCGAAACTCCCCGTTTTCCGCGAATACTTTCACCTGCGAGCTGGCATCGCGCAGGTACGTGGCTAGCAAATAGCCCCCGGCCTGGCTGATGCTTTCCAGCTTTTCGGGCGCTTCGGCAATGACTTGGTGCCACTGCGCGGGCCGGGCCGGGTCGATACGCACCACCCGGTAGTTGGGTGCGTGGTCGTTGGTGTACACCAGGAGCTCGCCGTCGATGTTGCCAATTACGCTCGTATCAAACTCATAGCTCGCCTGAATGGTCGTCCAGGTGGTCGCCTGTTGCGGGTCGGCCAGGTCGCGCACCAGCAGCTGGTTGCCAGCGCTGAGGCCGTCGGTGAGGCTGAGACACAGAAAGCGCTCATCCTCCGTGACGCCCGCAATGCGGAAGCCCAGCGCCCGGCCAGCATCCTCGTACACCAGCTTGTCAGCTGTCTGGGGCGTGCCGAGCTGGTGGTAGTACACCTGGTGATACTCGTTTTTGCCAGCCAAGCTGTTTTCGCCGGCTTTGGGCGCGGGGTAGCGGCTGTAGTAAAAGCCATTGCCGGCCCACGACACGCCCGATACTTTCACCCAATCCAGCTGGTCGGCCAGCGGCTGGCGCGTCTGCATATTCAGTAGCAACAGCTGCTGCCAGTCCGAGCCCCCGCCGCTGGTGGCGTAGGCCAGGTAGTGGTGGTCGTTGCTAAAGTACAGGCCCGCCAGTGCCGTAGTACCATCGGCCGAAAAAGTATTGGGGTCGAGCAGTACCTGCGCGGCATCCAGCGGCTGGCCAGTGCCCAGCGTGTACACCACCGCCTGGTTTTGCAAGCCATTATTGCGGCTGAAAACCAACTGGTCGCCCACTTGCTCGGGCACCCCGTAGCGCTCGTAGTTCCAGAGCTGGGTGAGGCGGTCGCGCAGCTCATCCCGAAATGGAATCTGAGCCAGGTAGCCAAAAGTGACCTTGTTTTCGGCCGTTACCCAGGCTGTGGTTTCGGGCGCGTCGGGGTCTTCGAGCCAGCGGTAAGGGTCGGGCACCACGGTGCCAAAATAGGTATCGGGGTGCGGGTCGCGGTGGGCAGTGGGGTACTTCAACACAAGAAAAAATAGCTAAGGAGCTAGGGGCCGGGCACCACCTGGGGCGCCGCCCGCTCCAGCGTAGGCGAATCGGTGACGGTATGCTTATTGGAGATGGCGTTGGTGCGCTCGGCTTCACGGTGGCCCGCGCGCTGCCCGGGCGCTAGCCGGCAGCTAGCTGCCAGTAGTAGCCCCGCCAACAGGCCGGCATAGAGCAAAAACATACGCATCATGTTAACAATCCAGGGCTGCCCCGGATGTTTGAAACAATAGGACTTACGCAAAAAGTCGTTTGTCATTGCGAGCGAAGCGCGGCAATCACACCAAAACGAGCCGTGCGGATGTCGTGCGGGTGCGATTGCTTCGCGTTGCTCGCAATGACAACCAAGTTTTGCGTAAGTCCTAAACAAGTTAGTTAGGCTGCCCTTCGGGCGGGGATGCCTGCTGCATGTCAGCTAGGCGTTGGGTTACCAGCTCTTCCACCTGGCGGCGTTGGGTGGCAGTGAGCTCTTGGCTAGCGGTGGCGCGGCGCACCTCGCGCAGCGTGCGGTTCAGGCTCCGGCGCAGCAACACAAAAAGCGCTAAGCTCAACAAACTGAAAATGAGGGCCAGCGGCGCAAACAGGCGGTCAAGCAGTGGTTCGGTGCTAGCAATAGGGCGCATGGTGGGAGCCTCGCCGGTTCCGCCGGCTCCACTAGCTTCGGCCGCTTCGGCGGGGCCGGCGAGGCTGCTAGCATCGGCCTCGGCCTGGGGCGCGGGTGTGGGGTCGGTGGGCGGCAGGCCGGTCTGGACGTAGTCGGTCAGCTTTTTTTCCAAGCCTTGCAGGTTGGCCAGGCGGGTAGGGTCTCGCTGTCGGGCCGGCGACGACCGCAGTTTGCCAATAATAGCTTTGCTGAGGGCCGCCAGCCGCGCCGAGTTGTCTTTCAAGCCCTTGTAAATGCGGCCCTTCTCCTCAATCGGCGCGTAGAGCAGCGAGTAGATGCGCAGGCTGTCGGGGCGCAGGCTAGCGGCTAGCGCGGCCAGGCTACCGCCGTCGCAGCGCAGGGTACGTTTGAGCTGCGGCCGGCCGGCATCGTCGTAGACGTAGCGGGCGGTCGCGCACCAGATTTGCACTTTGGCTTCGTCGAGCGAGGGCTGGCCCAGGGGCGTTTGGGCCTGGCTACCGGCGGGTCTTAGCAGCCAGAGTAGTAGGGCTAGCCAGCCGAGACGGCAATAGAAAACAGAACTCCAAAGATAGTGTAGCATGTAGCGCAAGCAGCAGTCAGATTGTGGCCGGAAAGTACAACCCGCTCGGTACTTAATCTAACCTCCGGGGGCGAGGGCCTTATCTTTGTTTACCGTTTTGATTCATCTTTATGCATATCGAAGTTCTCAAATCCAAGATTCACCGCGTTAAGGTTACCCAGGCCGAGCTGAACTACGTGGGCAGCATCACCATCGATGAAGACCTGCTGGACGCCGCCAACATGGTCGAAAACGAAAAAGTAACCGTGGTAAACGTCAATAATGGCGAGCGCTTAGAGACGTATACCATTAAGGGCGAGCGCGGCTCGGGCATGATTTGCCTTAATGGCCCAGCGGCTCGTAAGGTAGCTGTAGGCGACGTAGTTATTATCTTTTCCTACGCCCTCATCGACTTTGCCGAAGCTCGGGCACACAAGCCGACCGTGATCTTTCCCAACCAGCACAACCACCTCGCCTAAACCCACCGCGGCCAGTAGCTACGCCTAGCTACTGGCCGCGGTGTTAGCCAGCCGCCGTGCTGTAGTTGCATGAAAATACTCCTTACTATTCTCAAGTACGCGCTGCTACTAGGCATTTCGGGGGCACTTATGTGGTACGCGGTGCGCGGCCAAGACCTTTCGCGCATCGGGTACTATATCCGCTCGGCCAATTATTTTTGGCTGGGGCTATCGCTGGTACTCTCGACGCTGGGCTACTTCAGCCGCGCCTACCGCTGGCAGATGCAACTCGATGCCTCGCGCACCCCGGCCCCGTACTGGCGCGTGTACCACGCCATGATGGTCGGCTACCTGGCCAACCTGGTGCTGCCGCGAGCGGGCGAAGTAATCCGGTGCTCGGTGCTGCGGCGCACGAGTGGCGTACCGGTGCAGGTGGCCATCGGCACTGTGGTGACTGAGCGCGTTATCGACGTGGTAATGTTGCTCGGGCTGCTCGGCGCTACGCTTACTCTTGACTTCAATACGTTCTGGAAGTTTGCCAACGACAAGCTCTTCGGGGGCCAAATTGATACCCTGGCCCGCAACCGCACTCCCTTGCTGCTAGCCGCAGTGGGAGCGCTGGTACTGCTGGCCGCGGCCGGCTACACCCTGTTTCGCAACCTGGAGCGGCTTCAGCAGCATGCATTGTTTGGCAAGGTTATTCTGTTTGTGAAAGGCCTGCTTGCCGGGGTGTTCAGCGTGGTGCGGCTCAAGCATAAGTGGCTCTTTTTGCTGCACACTATCTTTACCTGGCTCGTGTACTACCTCATGGATTACCTGGCCTTCCTGTGTTTTCCCGAAACCTATAACCTCGACTTGAAGGCTGCGCTGGCGGTGCTCACCTTCGGGGCGTTTGGGATGGCCGCGCCAGTAGCGGGTGGCATTGGGCCGTTTCACGTGCTGGTGCAGGGCATCTTGCTGGTGTATGGCCTCAGCAAAGAGGCGGGCATCGCCTACGCACTGGTGCTGCACGGCGCCCAAACGCTGCTCGTGGTGCTGCTGGGCGGCATTAGTTTTGTGGCAGTGGCGGCCATCGACAAGGGCAACGTCGTGCAGGAAGCCGAAGCGCTAGCCGACGAGCCCCTGATAACGGAATAATTTTTTCATTTAATAGTCATCAGTTAACAATCTGCTGGTTAATTGATAACTGTTGATTGACAATTGATTAAATGACTGCCGACAAAATACTGACGCCTACGCAGCTGCCCGCTACTCTTGCCACCTGGCGAGCGGCGGGCGAGCGCGTGGTATTCACTAATGGCTGCTTCGACCTGCTGCACCTCGGCCACGTCGACTACTTGGAGAAAGCCCGCGCCCTTGGTGACCGCCTGGTGGTGGGCCTCAATACCGACGCCTCGGTGAGCGTGCTGAAGCCGGGCCGACCCTTGCAGGATGAGTACTCGCGGGCCCGGATTTTGGCCGCGCTAGCCTTCGTTGATGCGGTGGTGTATTTCGCCGAGCCGACGCCCCTAGAACTTATTACGCTGGTGCAGCCCGACATTCTGGTGAAGGGCGACGATTATGCCATTGACGGAATTGTGGGCCACGAACTCGTGTTGAATAGGGGTGGACAGGTTCTCACGGTACCGCTCGTGGCGGGCTACAGCACTTCCAACATTGTGCGCAAAGTGCAGCAGGGGCTCAGTTGAGTAACCAGCACCCGCCGGCCGAGCGGCCACTTAGGGACCTGCCCACGCTTCCACTTTTACTAGAAATTCAGCCATGGTTATCATTCTCCTGTTGCTTATGGCCGTTAGCTGGGGCATTCAGCAGCGGCTGCGGAGCAAGTTTCAGCAATATTCCGAAATCGGCCTCCTCTCGGGTCTCAGCGGCCGCGAAATTGCCGCCAAGATGCTAGCCGACCACGGCATTCGCGACGTGCAGATTATCAGCACCGAAGGCCAGCTCACGGACAACTACAATCCCACCGATAAAACCGTGAACTTGAGCGCCGATGTGTACGCTGGGCGCTCGGCCACCGCTGCCGCGGTGGCCGCCCACGAGTGCGGGCACGCCGTGCAGCACGCGCAAGCTTATAGCTTCTTGCGCCTGCGCTCGGCACTAGTGCCAGCTTTATCGACGGTTTCGCGCTTTATGCCCATGCTGCTGCTGGCCGGGGTGCTCATGCTACGGGTCAGCCTGCTCCCACTCGGCTTGGCGGTGGCGCTATTTGCGCTGGCTACCCTGTTTTCGTTTATTACGCTGCCCGTCGAGTTCGATGCTTCGCGCCGCGCCTTGGCCTGGATGGACCGGAGCGGCGTCGTGACCACGCAGGAACATGCAGTGGCTAAAGATGCCCTCTGGTGGGCTGCCATGACCTACGTAGTGGCCGCCATTAGCTCACTGGCTACCCTGCTTTACTACGGTATGATGCTGCTCGGCGGCAGCCGCCGAAACTAACGGCTATTATTATCATAAAGGTCAGCTATCAAAAGGGTTATGCCAGTTATTATTGGGCAGGGCCCTTTTTTTTGCGTCCCGATTGCTGGGCTGGGTCGTATTTTCGTAGACTCAATCTTTTCCTCCCACCCCTGTTTTATCCCCCACATTTTGGACATGACCCCATCGATGGCCACTGCCTCTCCCTTTCAGCTTACCGAAGAGCAGCTAGCCGTGCAAGCGGCCGCTCGCGACTTTGCCCAGAATGAGCTCTGGGAAGGAGTAATCGAACGCGACGAACACCAGAAGTTTCCGGCTGAGCAAGTCAAGCGCATGGGCGAATTGGGCTTTCTGGGCATGATGGTAAGCCCCGAATACGGTGGCTCGGGCCTCGACACTATGAGCTACGTACTGGCAATGGAGGAAATCTCCAAAGTTGATGCCTCTTGCTCGGTTATCATGTCGGTCAATAACTCCTTGGTTTGCTGGGGGCTGGAGCACTACGGCACCGAAGCCCAAAAGCAGAAGTATCTGACGCGCCTCGCTACTGGCGAAATTATTGGCGCCTTTGCCTTGAGCGAGCCCGAAGCGGGCTCCGATGCGACCAGCCAGCGCACCACCGCCGAGGATATGGGCGACTATTACCTGCTCAACGGCACCAAAAACTGGATTACTAATGGCTCTACGGCCTCGGTATACCTGGTTATCGCCCAAACCAACCCCGAGCTGAAGTCGCGCGGCATCAACGTACTGATTGTGGAGAAGGACCTGCCCGGTTTTATAGTGGGCCCCAAGGAAAATAAGCTGGGTATTCGGGGCTCTGATACCTGCTCGCTGCACTTCACCGATGTGAAGGTGCCCAAGGAAAACCGCATTGGCGCCGATGGCTTCGGCTTTAAGTTCGCCATGCAGGTGCTGGCCGGAGGACGCATCGGGATAGCGGCGCAGGCGCTGGGCATCGCCTCGGGCTCGCTGGAGCTTAGTATTAAGTACGCCAAGGAGCGCAAAGCTTTCGGAGTAGAGATTGCCAAACACCAGGCAATCCAATTTAAGCTAGCCGATATGGCGACCAATATTGACGCCGCCCGTTTGCTATGCTTACAAGCCGCTGCCGACAAGGATAACCACGCCGACTACGCCAAAAGTGGGGCCATGGCCAAGCTTTTCGCGTCGAAGGTGGCCATGGATTCGGCAGTCGAGGCAGTGCAAATACATGGCGGCTACGGCTTTGTGAAAGAGTACCATGTGGAGCGCTTCATGCGGGACGCCAAAATCACCCAAATCTATGAGGGGACGTCTGAGATTCAGAAAATTGTGATTTCCCGCGAAATTTTGAAGTAAATCATTTTTCCCTCTTTTCTTACCAGATTTTGTACGGAACCCAGGCCACTTTGGCCTGGGTTTTTTATTTTGTGAATTTTTTTTAGAATAGCTTGCAGTAATCTTTTGTAATTTTAGGTACTTTTGCCACGGGCGAATCCGATAACAGTAAAAAATATAGAATTTACATATGGAAGATTACAACAAGGTCATTGAGTCGTTGGGGGTGCGGTATATTAAGGCTAAGAACCTTGTGCTACGTCAGCCCTTTACCGTGCGCAACGCGTACGACGTAGGTAACAACCTCATTTTGCTGCACCAAGGTGAAATTGTATTTGGAGAGGATGAGCAAGTTGTAGAGGAAGGAGAGATGCTTTTTCTGCCCGGTGGCCGCGCTACTCGCGTCAGCTACGGCCAGAATGCAGCTAGCCGCGTAATCTCGAATGACGATTTAATTACAAATAAAGATCGCTTCTTTACCTCCAATGATAAGCTCGATTATATCGGCGATGCGGAGCAGAGCCACAGCTTCGTAGCCTTTGAGGCTAAGGTATTTGACTCAGTCAATTTCTTTGCTTCGCTCGACGTGCCAGCCTTCGTTATCAAAGGCAACTCGAAGCTGGCTAACCTAGTCATCAAGATCATTGAGGAGTCGCTGCAAGACCTGCCTGGTCGTGAGCGTCTCATTGGCATTTACACCGAGAATCTGGTGGTGGAGGTAGTGCGCTACATCTTGCGCAATAACCTATTTGTGGAGCAGTTAGCCACCAACAGTACCTATTTCAAAGATCCGCGCCTGATTGACTTATTCAACTTTATCAAGGAGAACCTCAGCGGTGACCTCTCTAATAAGGTGCTAGCTACGGTAGCCAATGTGAGCGAAGACTATGTGGGCCAGTATTTTAAGATGCTGACTAACATCAACCCGCAGGATTACATTGAGTATCAGCGAATGGAGCGTGCGGTATCGCTGCTGCGCACTACCAAAAAGAGCATCCGCGATATTGGTAAGGAAGTAGGCTACAAAGACACCGCTTACTTCTGCCGCCGCTTCAAGATGATGTTCGGTATTCCGGCCGGCAAGATGCGCCGACGCGAAACTGCCATGAATATCTAGTCGCTTCGCAGTAGTAGACTAGCGAGCTTGTTAAATACAAAAAGGCTACCCATTTGGGTGGCCTTTTTGCTGCCTGAGCAAGTTAAAGTAACCAGTTGCTAATCTGTTTTCTAGCCAGCATATCTGGTTGCCTGACGTACAGCGGCTACCGCATCGGCCAAAAAACCAGGGTTCCGTTCGAGGTGGTTGCCTACTACTACGAGGTCGGCACCGGCAGCCAAGGCGGTATAAATTTTCTCGCCCGTGTTGAGGCCGCCGCCTACAAGGAGTGGCGTATCCACAGCTTCCCGCACGGCCTTGATCATGGCGGCCGATACAGGATTTTGGGCCCCGCTACCGCCATCCAAATACATGAGGCGCAAGCCCAACTGCTCGCCCGCCATAGCAGTGCAGGCGGCAATACCTGGTTTATCGGCGGGTAAGGGTACGGTACCGCTAACATAGGAAGCGGTAGTAGGCTGGCCACTATCGACCAGCATATAGCCCGTGGGTAATAGTTGCAGGCCGCTTTGGCGCAGGCGCGGGGCAGCTACTACGTGCTGGCCAATTAGGAAATCGGGGTTGCGCCCCGAAATGAGTGACAGCAATAAAAGGCCGTCGGCCGCCGAATCGACGTGCAGCGCATGGCTTGGAAAGAGCAGTACGGGTACTTGCGGCGCCTCAGCCTTGAGTAACGCAATAAGGGCAGCCTGGTGCTCCGTAAGTACCAGGCTGCCCCCTACGAGGAAAAAATCAATGGGATGCTGCTGGGTTAGGTGCAGCAGGTGCCGTACGCGGATTGGCTCAAAGTCATCGGGGTCGAGCAATACTGCCAAGGCTTTACGCCCATGCTGCCGTAAGTCCGCTAGCTCATCAAGCAAGCGGTTCGCGGGGCGTGAGGTCGTCGTCGTGGTGGGCGGCGGCAGAAGCATCCTGAGCGGCAGAAGTAGCGGGCCATGCCTTAGGTGAACCCCCTGAGCTAGCCGATGAAGCTGCAAGGTCGGTATTTTTGTCGGTTTCCTCTCCATACTTGGGTAGAAAGCCTTGCACCGTCTTGGTAACGAATGCCAGCGCGAGCGCCGCTGCTTGGGCCGTAATAACGCGGCCAGTTTCGCTCTTGGCAAAAGCTAGCAGCGCAGGACCAACTGAACTACGCTTGGAGCTTAGCCTAGGAGGCTCGGCTTCTCCCGCTGTTTCAGTATCCTGGTTGTTTTCGCTGGTTTCAGCGAAGCGATTAGAGTCGGGCAACCGGCGGCTATCGTCATAAGGACGCGCTTCATACGAGGTGGCAGAAGCGAAAGAGTCAGCGCCTTCCTCGTCGTAGCTACGATCCTCGGTGGTATCGGCTACGTCATAGCCGTGGTTGGGAGCTGAATGAGCCGGGAAGTCGGTGTATTGACTTAGGCCATTGTCATCCGCATCATCGATGTCAGCTATAGAATCTGAGCCTTCGAATGAAAAGCCATCATCCGTGTCGTCGGCAAAATCATTGGCGTAATCAGACTCCTGATAATCAGCGTTTGGCTCATCCGAATCCTGGTCGTACTCCTCATAGCCCTCGAAGCCCGAACCCGCATAAGCATCAAAATCAGCGTGGTGCCTCTTGTGCTTATGCTTGTGCTTTTTCTTGGCTTTACCACCGCCAAAAGCTTTCGCTAGCAGCCAGATGCCACCTACGACGCCAGCACCTACCAGCGCCACTTTGCCTACCTGAATGGTCTGCACCTTTATTTCTTCCACATCGCCGAGTAAAGCCCGCTCATACTCCAGCTTTTTGCGCTCCAAAAAATCCTTTTCGTCTTCAAACAGTGGGTTGGTTGGTTCGGTCATGGTCGTAAAAGTTTGCAGCGGGTAGCAAAAAAGCAAGTGGCACTAGCCTACGAGCGTTTGTCTGATTTATAAATGGTATTGTTGAGCAGCTTGTCGGCAATCCCTTGAAATATTTTCTTATCAACGCCGACAAAGAAGAATATCCCCAATACGAGGTACAGCGCAGCTACCAGCCCAAAGCCAGCCGAAGGGCTGTCGAGAGCTTGGTTGAGAACCAGCCCCAGGTAGATGGATCCAAAGACGATGAACAAAAAGCCTAGTAACCCGAGGGCTACGCCGTGTACGGTGCCCACAAAAGCGTTCTTTACTTTTTCCTGCGCTTCCAGCCGCACCAAGTCGATGCGGGTGTCGAGGTAGCCGGTGAGGTTGCCGATAAGGCTGTCGTTGCGCGGCGTCTTATCGTCGGTTAGGGTAGCCATGGTTTCGGAATTGTTTAGCTAGAAAATACGGTTAAAGCACAGCCGCCAGCAACAGCCCGGCTGGCTAGGGCGTTCTTTACGGAAAAAGCCCGGGCCGGGGCTAAGTTTTATCCGGTAGTGGCTTGAAATTTATAGGGTGTGAGTCAGAATTATTATCAACTATTGGGGGTCATGCCATCGGCGCCTGCCGCCGATATCAAACGGGCCTACCGGCAGCTAGCTACCCAGCTGCACCCCGACAAGCACGGCGGCGACCCGCGCTATGAAGAACAGTTTAAGGCCGTAGCCGTGGCGTATGGGGTACTCTCGGATCCCGACCGCCGGGCGCAGTACGACTATCAGCTGCAACAGGCGGCCCGCCGCACCAATGAGCATTACCGCGCGACGGCTCAAGCGGCCGACAGTGGCCCATCGGGGTATAAAATGCCCGGGCAGCCCCCCCAAGGCCCACCGTTGCGCACGCGCCCGCCGGCAGGTAGCCGCGAGCGGCACTACCAGCAGCGGGTGCCCCGCCAGCAGGTGCGCTTCAACCGCCAGGATTTTTGGCTGGTGGCGGGGCTTACTTTCCTGATCTTTTTGTTTGGTATATCGGCCAAAATTGTGATGGACCGCGTGCAGGCCAATCTTTACTACGCCGATGGTCGCACAGCTTTTGCCAAAGCGCAGTGGCCCGAGGCGGCCCGCCAGCTCGACCAGGCCCTGGAATTTCGGGCCGACCACGTGGAAGCCCTGCGGCTGCGCGGCCAGCTTTACCAGGATATTGACCACAACCTAGCTGCCGCCCGCGCCGACTACGAAGCCGCGCTGCTAGCCCTCGCCGACGGAGCTACTCCACTTTCGGGCCCCGAAACTGCTCGCTTGCTTTATCGGCTGGGCCGTTGCCAGGCGGGACTGCACCAGCCGGCCGCCGCCGAGCTTAGCTACCGCCGCGCCCTGGCCCTCGATACTACTCTAGCCGAGGCCTACCTGGCCCGCGGCGAAAACCGCCTGCTCGACCTGAACCAGACGCGCCCGGCCCTGGCCGACCTCCAGCGTGGCCGCCAGCAGTACCAGCGCGCGGGCCGCCCAGTACCGCTAGCTTACCTCCAAGCTGAAGGCGCCGCCCTGGCCCACCTGGCCCATTACGATGAAGCGCGGGCCGTCTACTTTAAGGCGCTGGAAGACCAGCCGGAAGATGGTCGCACGCTCTTTCTACTGGGCCGGTTGGCCCAGCAAGCGGGCGACCCGGCCAGCAGCTGCGAGTTTTTTCGGCGCGGCGCCCAAGTCGGCTACTCGTACGCGGTAGCCGCGGCCGAAAAGTGCCCATAAATTGCGGCTTACCCAGCAGCTACTGGGCTGTTACTTCACGGCAAAGCCGCCTGTGCCAGTACTGACGCAGGCGGCTTTGCCATTAAGTAACAGACTGACAATTAGGCTTGCACCAACGCATTTGCCAGGGCCGCCGCAATAAGCTGGGCGTGCGCGCGGCCATTCTCAATAAACCAGCGGCTGGTGGCTAGCCCGCCGCACACGGTGCCGGCCGCAAACACGCCGGGCCGGGCCGTTTCGTGAGTAGTTATATCGAAAATCGGGGGCTTGGCCGGGTCGCTTTCATCCAGGGGCAGGGCCAGCATATCGACCAGCAGCGCGTAGTCGGGCTGGTAGCCGGTGAGGGCGTACACGTAGTCGGCCAGAATACTCAGTGGGCCGTCGGGTGTGGTAACTTCTACTGTGTGGGGCGTGATGGCGTCGATGGTCGTGTTAAAATAGGCTTTGATGCGGCCTTCCTTGATGCGGTTGAGCAGGTCGGGGCGAATCCAGTATTTTACGGTTTCGGCTACTTCGGGGCCGCGCACCACCAGCGTGACGCGGGCGCCGGCGCGGGCCAGGGCGAGCGCCGCTTTGGCCGACGAGTTTTTAGCGCCTACCACCACCACATTACGGTCGGCGTGGGCATAGGGCTCTTTGTAATAATGGTTTACGTGGGGCAGGTCTTCGCCCGGCACGCCCATTTGATTGGGTACGTCGAAGAAGCCGGTGGCCACTACTACCGCACGGGTCGCAATTTCTCCCTTACTGGTTTCGACCACAAAGTCGCCGGCCTGGCCACGCAAGCCCGTGACGCGCTCGTAGAGGCGCAGGTCGAGCTTTTCGGCCACCGACACGCGCTGGTAGTAGTCGAGGGCATCTTCGCGGTGGGGCTTGTAGGAAGCCATCGGGAAGGGATGGCCGCCTATTTCGAGCAGCTCGGGCGTCGAGAAAAACTCCATGTTGGTGGGGTAGCCCACCAGGGAGTTGACGAGCGCGCCCTTATCAATGACCACCACGGTAAGGCCTTGGCGCTGAATTTCAATGGCACAGGCCAAACCCACAGGGCCCGCCCCGATAATTACGGCATCCACTTTTTCAATCATCAGTTTTCAATTATCAATTATCAGCTTTAGTAACAGCCAGTGGCCCGGCTTAGTAACTGCTGTTACGCACTACCCACGTCAGCTTGCTGGAAATGACCTCCAGGAGAGCAGGAAAAGCCTGTTTTCAGCAGACTGGTTCAGGTGCTGCGTAACATCAGTTAGTAACCCGCTTTTGCCATACGAGTTAGTTTTTCTACGGACTTTTGCAAAATCAGTCGCAGCAAGTATAGCCCTGTATAGCCTTGGGTACCCGTTAGCTGGATGATAATTGATATAGGACTTACGCACTTTGAGGTACTTTAGGCAAAAACGCACGCCCATGTTGA
>CAZERY010000057.1:0-16247 GCA_964514915.1 uncultured Hymenobacter sp. | reverse complement strand
ACTCCCTAAAGAAGGAAACGTACGCCAACCTCACGCGCTGGCAGCGGGTGCAGCTCTCGCGCCATCCCGAGCGGCCCTACACTCTGGACTACATCAACGGCATGGCTTCTACGTTTGTGGAGCTGCACGGCGACCGCACCGTGGCCGACGACAAGGCGATGGTGGGCGGCTTTGCCGAGCTTGATGGCCACTCGGTCATGTTCATCGGCCAGCAAAAGGGCCACAACACCAAGCAGCGGCAGTTTCGCAACTTTGGCATGCCCAATCCTGAGGGCTACCGCAAGGCCCTGCGCCTGATGAAGCTAGCCGAGAAGTTTGGCAAGCCCATTATTACGCTCATCGATACGCCCGGCGCATTTCCGGGCCTCGAGGCGGAGGAGCGGGGGCAGGGCGAGGCCATTGCCCGCAACCTCAAGGAGATGTTTATGTTGAAGGTGCCCGTCATCTGCGTCATTATTGGGGAGGGTGCCAGTGGCGGTGCGCTGGGAATTGGCATTGGCGACCGCGTGCTGATGCTGGAAAATACCTGGTATTCAGTAATTTCACCTGAGTCGTGCAGCAGCATTATGTGGCGCTCCTGGGATTATAAAGAGCAGGCGGCCGAGGCCCTCAAGCTGACGGCTACCGATATGCAGCAGGCGGGCTTAGTCGATGGCATTATCAAGGAGCCGCTGGGTGGAGCCCACACCAATCCGCAAAGCATGATCGAAACGCTAAAGCAAACCCTGCTCGCAACGCTGAATGAGCTGGCAGCCATTCCGGCAGAGGAGCGCATTGCGCAGCGCATCGACAAGTTCTCGGCGATGGGAGTAGTGGTGGAGTAGGTCATTTAACAGCTGATGTTACGCACTACCCACGTCAGCTTGCTGGAAATGACCTCCAGGAGAGCAGGAAAAGCCTGTTTCCAGCAGACTGGCTCAGGTGCTGCGTAACATCAGTTAACAGTTAACAGCCGCTGATACTAGGAAAGATGCGCTGGTTAATTGATGCGTGTTAAATGTTAATTGCTAACTGTTAAATGAAAATTCATTCGCTCGATACTGGCCTTTTCAAACTTGATGGCGGCGCCATGTTTGGGGTGGTGCCCCGCAGTATGTGGCAAAAGCTGAACCCGCCGGACGTTAACAACATGTGTACCTGGGCAATGCGCTGCCTGCTGGTGGAAGACGGCAACCGCTTGGTGCTCGTCGATAATGGCATTGGGGACAAGCAGGATGAGAAGTTTCGGGGACATTTCTACTTGCACGGCGACGATTCGCTGGAAAAGTCTTTGTGCCGGCTAGGCTTCACGAGCGCCGACGTCACGGATGTGTTTCTTACGCATTTGCATTTCGACCATTGCGGCGGCTCGGTAGTGCGCCGGCCCGACGGGGCGTTGCAAACGGCTCTTGCCAATGCTACTTACTGGAGCAACGCGGCGCACTGGGATTGGGCTACCCAGCCTAATGCCCGCGAAAAGGCCAGCTTTTTACGCGAGAACATTCAGCCTATTCAGGACAGCGGCCAGCTCAAATTTATTGACCCTGCCGCGGGAGTGCCAGCTGCGCTGCCGCAGTTCAGCGATATCATCTTTGCCGATGGGCACACCGAAAAGATGATGGTGCCGATGCTGCGCTACCAGGGCCGGACGCTGGCCTACATGGCCGATTTGCTGCCGAGCACGGCGCACATTCCGCTGCCCTACGTGATGAGCTACGACGTGCGGCCGCTCGTGACGCTAAGTGAGAAGGAGGCGGTGCTGCGCCGGGCGGCCGAAGAAAACTGGGTGTTGCTCCTGGAACACGATCCGCTGCACGAAGCCTGCACCGTGCAGCTCACCGACAAGGGCGTACGCCTGGCCGACACCCTACGGCTGGCCGATTTATAAGCCGTAGGCTAAGTAGTCTGACGCTTTATGTTATGGGTAAGGTTCTGTAAGCTATGTCGTTGCCAACTAGCGAGCTAGCACCGTCTACGCTATCCCTGGCGCTTTCGGGCGACGGGGCACGGGGTATTGCGCACCTGGGGGTGCTGGCAGCGCTCGACGAGCTAGGGCTGCCCGTGGGCCGGCTCGCGGGCGTCAGCTCCGGGGCAATTGCGGGGACGTTTTACGCCGCGGGGTTTGCGCCGCGTGAGGTGTTGAAACTGTTGCTGGACACCAATTTTAGGGGATTGACGCGGCCGGCTTTTAGCTCGCTGGGGCTGCTGGGCCTGGAGGCCGTCGAGCAACTGCTGGGCCGGCACCTGGGCCCCGCGCTGCAATTTGAAGATCTGCGGCTGCCGCTGACGTTGGTAGCCACCGACTTGGTGGCCGGCGAGTCGGTCTACTTTACCACCGGGCCGCTGCTGCCGCCGCTGCTAGCCTCGGCGGCGGTGCCCATTGTGTACCGGGCAGTGCAGTACCAGGGCCGGCAGCTCGTCGATGGCGGCTTGCTCAACAACCTGCCAGTGGAGGCCTTGCTGGGCCGGCCCGGCGAGCGCATAGTAGGCCTACATTGCAACCCGCTCAATACCGACGTGCGCGTTTATACCCTGCGGCGGCTGATCGAGCGTACTCTCCAGCTCGCCCTGAGCACCAATATAGTGGGCAGCAAAGCGCAGTGCGACCTGCTGCTAGAGCCGCCCGCCCTGCGCGATTACCGCCCTCTCGACTACCGCAAGGCCCCGGAGCTTTTTGAGGTGGGCTACCGCTATACTTTCAGCCGGGCCGCCGACTTGCAGGCCTTAGTAGCGGCCAGTTGATGGGGAGGCTGGTAGTTTTTGCCTAGCTTTGGGGCTTAAAACTCCGCTTCGCTTGCATGGCCGCCCGCAAAACCTCGACATTCTGGTATTTTATCGCAAAAGCTATTTTTAGGGTGGCAGGCTGGCGGCAAACCGGCCAGGTACCGCCCGAAATCAAGAAGTGCATGATGATTGCGGCGCCCCATACCAGCAACTGGGACCTGATTATGGCGCGCGCCGCCTTCTACATTATGGATGTGGATGTGCGTTTTACCGTGAAAAGCGAGTGGACTGAAAACCCGGTGCTGGGCTGGCTGGTGAAGGCCATCGGCGCCCTGCCCGTCAACCGCAGTCGTAATAATAGCCTGGTGGATGGCATGGCGCAGCTCTTTAACCAGCACCAGGAACTGGTTATCCTCATCACGCCCGAAGGCACCCGCGCCTACCAACCTAGATGGCGTAAAGGATTCTACTACGCAGCGTTAGAAGCCGGGGTGCCCATCGTGTTGGGCTTTCTCGACTACCAGAAGAAGGAGGCCGGCGTAGGCCCAGTCTTTTGGCCCACTGGCAACTACGACCAAGACTTAGAGGAAATAAAAGCCTTCTACCGCACCAAAAAAGGCCGCTTCCCCGAGCTAGGCGTGCGGTGATTCATTTATCAATTATCAGTCGTTTAATCGGCGCGAAATGCACGAATAGAACGGCTGATAATTGATGATTGATCACTAATAATTGAAAATCAGTCTTGCGTGAGGGCGTAGCTGACCAGGTTAGCGCCCATGCGCAGGGCCGCATCGTGCACGGCGGGGGTGTCTTCGGGGTAGGTGCCCACATCTTCCCAGCCGTTGCCGAGGTCACACTCGTAGGTGTAGAAGCACACGAGGCGGCCTTTATACACGAGGCCGAAGCCCTGGGGGCGCTTGCCGTCGTGCTCGTGCACTTTGGGCAAGCCCTGGGGGAACTGGTATTTCTGGTGGTAGATGGGGTGGGAGAAGGGCAGCTCCACAAACTCCAGCTCGGGAAAAACCTTCTTCATCTCGGGCCGGATGAACTTGTCGAGGCCGTAGTTGTCGTCGATGTGCAGAAAGCCGCCGCCGATAAGGTACTTGCGCAGGTTCTGGGCCTCGGCCGTGGTGAAGCTGACGTTGCCGTGCCCGGTCATGTGCAGGAAAGGATACGTGAGCAGCTCGGGCTGGTCGAGCTCCACGCTGGCCTCGTCGGGGGCAATATTGGTGTGCAGCGCCTGGTTGCAGAAGCTGATGAGGTTGGGCAGGCTGGTTTTGTTGGCGTACCAGTCGCCCCCGCCGCCGTAGTGCAGCTTGGCAATTTGGTAGCTAGGCGCGGCCGGTGGGGTAGCGGCGGTGGTGAATAATAGGAGGGAAGCGGCGAGCAACAGAGATTTTAGCATAGCAGTAAGCCGGGCTGACCAGCTGGTTGTGCAAAGGAAGGGGCCGGGTAGAAAGTTTCAGGGAAGAATGTAGCCGACAGGGTAGTAAAATCATATCTTCGCTAAGGAGTATTCAAAAGATGCTGTTCAGATATGAAAACTATTGTTGCCATCTCAGGTACCGCTAAGAAAGGAAAATCATCTACTCTGTGGGAATTTGCCAATGTCTTGCTTGCAGCGTACCCGCACTACAAATCACTCTTTCCCGTTCCGGCAGACATACCGGTTAAGGAAGATTTTCGTCTTGTCATTGAAATAAATGGTAAGATTATCGGCATTGAAAATAGAGGAGATTCCAAGGCGGGACTAAGCTTCAGATTAGAAGATTTGGCCGTCAATCGCCACTGCGATATTATCCTGTGCTCAACGAGAACAAGGGGTGATACAGTAGATGCGGTTGATAATCTGTCATATCACAGAGGCTTCCAAACGATTTGGACATCAACCTATCCGGTAGTTTCAAACCAGCACTTAGCTAATCAGGCAAAGGCGAGGCATTTGCTCGACCTTCTACAATCACTTGGGTTGATTTCGTAAATTTCAATTCATCGAATAACAGCAGTCATTCCATTTATGACCACCGGCAAAGACCTCCTCGACCTCGGCTTCAAATCGGGCAAATGGTTTAAAGATGCCCTGGCGCACCTCAACGAACACGAGTTGGAAGGCGCGGCCCGGCTAGCCTACCTTGACACCGTGAAGCCGCCGGCCGAGCTGCCGCTGCGGGCCGCGCCCGCGCCGTTTTTCGAGAACATCCGGGCCGAGTCGGTGGTGGAGCAGCAGAACATCGAGCAGGTGCGGCAGTCGATGGCGCTGCTCATGCGCACGCCCACGGTGGTGACGGGCGCCATCATGCCCGATGCCTGCCCGGCCGGACCGGTGGGCACCATCCCGGTGGGCGGCGTGGTGGTGACGCGCCAGGCCATTCACCCCGGCATGCACTCGGCCGACATCTGCTGCTCGGTGATGCTGACCAACCTGGGCAAAATCGACCCCAAAACGGTGCTCGACGTGGCCCAGCAGGTGACGCACTTCGGGCCGGGCGGGCGGCTGCCCGAGCGCCAGTACGCGCTGCCCGCCGCGCTGCGGGCCGAGTTTGCCGACAATCCGTTTCTGAACTCTGAGAAGACCCTGAGCCTGGCGCAGGAGCACCTGGGCACGCAGGGCGACGGCAACCACTTCCTGTACGTGGGCACCTCGGCCGCCACCGGCGACACGGTGCTCGTGACGCACCACGGCTCGCGGGGCGTGGGCGCGCGCCTCTACACGGCGGGCATGAAGGTGGCCGAGCGCTTCCGCCAGCAGCTTTCGCCCGCCACGGCCCCGGCCAATGCCTGGCTGCCCGCCGATTCACCCGAGGGCGAGGCCTACTGGGCGGCGCTGCAACTCGTGCGCCAGTGGACTAAGCTCAACCACCTCTGCCTGCACGACGACATTGCTCAGCGCCTGCAAGCGCCCGTGCAGCAGCGCTTCTGGAACGAGCACAACTTCGTGTTTCGGGCCGGCGACCTCTACTACCACGCCAAGGGTGCCACGCCGCTCGACCCGCAGTTTATGCCCGACATCACCGGCCCGCGCATCATTCCGCTCAATATGGCCGAGCCGATTCTCATTGTGGAGGGCGATACCACGGCCAACAACCTGGGCTTTGCCCCGCACGGCGCGGGCCGCAACCTCAGCCGCACCCGCCACAAGTACAGCAAGGCCGACAAAACCCAGCAGCAGTGGTTTGACGAGGAAACGCAGGGCATCGACGCCCGCTTTTTCTTCAACGAAATCGACATTTCGGAGCTGCCCAGCGCCTACAAAAACGCCGAGGAAGTAAAGCGCCAAATCACCGAGTTTGGGCTAGCCCGCACCGTGGATGAAATTCAGCCTTACGGCTGCATTATGGCCGGCGACTGGGAAAAGCACGCGCCGTGGCGGGTGAAGAAACACCAGGAGAAGTAAGGGGATTCGGGAATTTTAGCTTTAGTAAAAGGGTGAAAACCGGCTAAAAGCTATTTCGAGGGCCGGCACTACGTTAGGCCGAGCCGCAGTATGTTTGGGTAGATGGTTAAAGCTCGCGCACTACCTGCGCCGTGAACACGGCCGCTAGCGCGGCCGTCTCGGTGCGCAGGCGGGAGGCACCCAGCGTCACGGGGCGCACGCCGCGGCCGAGGGCCAGCGCTATTTCGGCGGGCGTAAAGTCGCCTTCCGGGCCGATGAGTACGCAGCAGCGCGGCGCGGTGGCGACTACCTGGGCCAGGGCCGTGCGCTCGCCGGCTTCGAGGTGAGCAATGAAAGTAGTAGTGGGGTCGAGGCTAGCCAGCAGCTTCTCGAAGTCAATAAGCCCGTCGAGCTGCGGTAGGTAAGCCTGGCCCGATTGCTTGAGGGCGCTGATGGCGATTTTTTCGAGCCGTTCCAGCTTCAGCTCGCGGCGCTCGGAGCGGGTGCAGCGCAGGAAGGTGAGGCGCTCGATTCCAACTTCGACGGCTTTCTCCACCAGCCACTCCATGCGGTCGAGGTTTTTGGTGGGGGCCACGGCGACGTGGGTGTAGGTGGGGCGGGGGGCGATGAGTTGGTGGCTAGCGATGTGCAGGGCACATCGCTTCGGATTGGCCTCCGTGATGGCTGCCGAATAGATAGTGCCGCGCCCGTCTACGAGCGTCACCGTGTCGCCGGGGGCGAGGCGCAGCACGCGCACCGCGTGTTTGCTTTCGTCTTCGGCGAGGGTATAGGTGGGTTGGCCGGGCAACAGGTCGGGGGCGTAGCAAGTAAGCATAACATGGCAGAAAGACTCGCGAAGGTAGCGGCAGTAGCCAGCCGCGCAAGTAGGTACTGCCCCAAGCCAGTTGCTGGGCCTACTCCACGCGCGGACTGAAAGTCGGTGCTACTGCCTGGCCATACCCTGCCTCCAAAAGTGCTCTAGACTATCCTATACACCGGCTTTTTGTTGTCGGGCAGGGTCTCGGCAACCTTGCCCAGGGGTTTTCTCTTGCTTGACTAGGACGACTTTCAGTCAGACTTGTCTGATTTCGATCTGGCTGCTTCCTTATTTGACCCGAGATAGAACGGTTTCCATCCCGACTTTCATGACTTCCCTTCCGACTCAGCCACTTTTAATCACGACTTAGACAATTTCTATTCCGACTTTCATGATTTCTATCCCACCTCAGCCACTTTTAACCATGACTTAGACGATTTCTATTTCGAGTAAGATTATTGCCAGTCAGCGCAAGGCGATCTTTAGGTTGAATAAGCCAATTTCGACCTTGTCTGCGCCTTGGGTTAGGCTAGTAAAGCGGTTCTGGAGCCGTTGTACAGTAGCGCGGACTTTCAGTCCGCAAGTGGAGTAAGCCTCCCAACTGGCGGACTGAAAGTCCGCGCTACTGCCTGGCCGTAGCCTGACTCCGAAAGTGCTCTGGTCGCAAACCAGAGGCAGCTATTGGACAGCGCTGGTGGGGATGATAGGGTCGGCCTGGAGCTCCGTGACGGTGCCGAGCGGGCCGAAGTGCAGGCTCAGGCGCGGCGCGGCGGAGTGGGGGTGGCGCGGCCCGCAGTGCGTGCCCGGGGTAAGGTAGTAATAGTAGACTTTCTCGGTCTGAACTTGCAGCTCCTCCTCGTCGGGCTGGCCGAGCAGCGCCGTTACATCATCGGCCCGCGCTTCGTAGAGGCTGGCGCGGGCGGCCAGCAGCGGCGGCAGCAGGTGCGCCCGCTGGCCCCGGCAGGCGTAGGGATCGGCGCGCCAGGCGGCGGCCGCAAAACCGGGGATCTCGCGCAGGGCGTGGCCGCAGCCGGTAAGCAAGCCAGCCACGAGCAGCCCAGCGAGCCGCCCATATAAAAAGTGATAGGTGCCAAAAAAACGGGGCATAGGATGGGCTGGGCCACGACGAAAGGGGCCGCTAGCCCAGGGCGAAGCTACTGCGCAAAGTAGCTTGTGCGCCGGCCCCGGCCACCGACGCAAGAAGTAAGCTGGCAAACTCCGCCGCCGCTGGCCCGTTAAGGGCGTGATGGCCGAAGGTGGCCGCTTTATCCTTCTCTCACCTGCCAACCAATGCGCTTAAATCTTCGCTTTATCATTGCCCTGGTTATTGCGGCAATTTCGCTGCTGGGGTATTTTTTTAATACCTCGACCAACCCCGTAACCGGGGAGAAACAACACGTGAACCTGACGGCCGACCAGGAAATCGCCCTCGGCGTGCAGGCGACCCCGCAGATGGAGCAGCAGTACGGCGGCGAAAGCACCGATGCCCAGGCTACGGCCGCGGTGCAGCAAGTGGGCCAGCGCATTGTGCAAGCCAATGGCCTCGACCAGAAAACGCAGTACCAGTACCGGTTTCACCTGCTGGCCGACGACCAGACGATCAATGCGTTTGCCTTGCCCGGTGGGCAGGTGTTCATCACCATGGGCCTGCTCAAAAACCTGAAGACTGAAGCGCAGCTCGCGGGGGTCCTGGCCCACGAGGTGGGGCACGTGGTGGGCCGCCACTCGGCCGAGCAGGTAGCCCAGAGCCAGCTGACGCAGGGCCTCAGCGGCGCCGCGGCCATTGCCGCCTACGACCCCGACCACCCGGCCAGCGGGGTTGCCCGCGCCGCCGCTGCCGCCATGATTGCCAAGCTCGTGACGCTGCGCTTCAGCCGCAACGATGAGCTGGCCGCCGATGACTTCGCCGTGAAATTTACTCCCAACGCGGGCTACGACCCCCGCGCCATGATAAACGTGATGCAGATGCTCGACAGCAAAAGTGGTGGCAGCAACCCGCCCGAGTTTATGAGCACGCACCCCAGCCCCGGCAACCGCATCGAGGAGCTGCAAAAAGAGATTCAGCAGGAATACCCGCAGGGCGTGCCCAGCGGCCTGAAGCCGTAAGCTAAGGGCAGTTTCGCAGTCGGTGGGCCGGTGAGGTGTACCGTGGACTCTGCGAGTCCGCGCGTAGGCGCCAGCGGATGTTCACCCGCGCGGACTCGCAGAGTCCACGGTACACGTACCCTGATCTTGAAACCGCTCTAATAGCTCTTTACAGAAAAATCCCCGTCGGTGCACTCCGGCGGGGATTTTCTGCGAAAGCCAGCGTGGATGTTTGGCGTTAGCCAACGCCAAACATCCCCTAAAACTGCGGGGGCTGGAGGTTCTTGAAGTGCCCATTCAGGCGCACGCGCTCCTTGAGGCGCTCGGCCTCCAGCACGGCGGGCAGCAGGCGTTCGAGGTGCTCGCGCACCATTTCCTGGCGCTCTTGCTCGGCGGTGGTGCCCAGCAGCTGGTACTCCTGCTCGGTGCTGAAGCCGATGTGGTGCGCCACGTCGAAAATCTGAAAATCGGGGGCCAGCTGAAGCAGCAGCTTGCGCAGGCCCAGCGCCTCGTAGAGCTGGCGCACCTGGCCGGCTATCACCTCGCGCAGCACGGGGTCGGCCACCTCGTCTTGCTCGATGTCATCGACCTGGCCGGCGGCGTAGAGCTTGCCCGGCGCCTGCCGAAAAAACTGCCGCACCCGAAACACGCCCACGGCCTCGGTGCGGATGTCCATCTCGCCGTCGGGATGCGTTTTTTCGACGCTCAGCAGGCGCATTTCGGTGCCCAGCTCCTGCACCGAATTGTCCAGAAAAGGCGGAATCCCGAACGTAGTGCCCTCAGTAAAACAGTCGCGCACCAGCTGGCGGTAGCGCGGCTCAAAAATGTGGAGATTCAGTTTCTCCCCCGGAAAGGCCACCAGGTTGAGCGGAAAAAGCGGAAGTAGACGCATAGTGTGCCAAGAATACAACCGCCAGGCAAATGTTTTGGGTGAGCCGCGCCGCCTTGGGTCGGTTGGCTCCCTATTTGTGTCAACCTACCAGCAATCTTACTCAGCGCTGCAAGCTTTTGGCTTCGGCCGGCGTTTGGAAACCGACTATAAAATCGGTGGTCACCCTTTTCCTCGCCGCCCTGGAAGCCCTAAAACACTTCGCCCAGGTTGAAAAACACCCCTTGCGAGCCCTGGATGCCCCAGCCGTAATCGACGGCCAGGTACGAGCCTACCTGCTTGTTGAGGCACAGCCGAATGCCCAGGCCGCCGGCCGGCGCTACCCGGCCGTAGCCGGTGCTGGGGTTGCGGGCCGATTGGCCGTTGGCAAATACCACGCCGCCCAGCACCCGCGAGCGGGTGAGGTTGAAGCGGTACTCGGCCTCGCCGTACACGAGGCTGGTGCCGCGAAAGCGCCCCTGAATGTAGCCGCGGCCCGTAACGCTGTAGGTATCCCAGCCGGTGGCGGGCAAGTCGAGGTAGGGCGCGGCCTGCCCCACGACGAAGTCACCGTAGAGCCAGAAAGCCAGCACGTTGCCGGCCCGGCCGGCGCGCAGGTAGCGCCGCGTGTCTAGCTGCACGAAGCGGTAGTTTTGGTCGGAGCCCAGCGCTTGCATGTTGCCGCGTAAGGCCAGAAACAGGTAGGTCTCGCCCGCCGTGGGGCGCAGGGCGCTAGCGCGCGTATCGCGCAGCGCCGATACGACCCACCCGGCAGAAGTCGAGCGCCCCCTGATACCGCGCTGGTAGCCCGAAATAGCCGTTACTTGCTGGCCATTAGAGCCGATACTCTCGATATTCCAGCGCGAATCGAGAAAATAGCCCGCCCCGGCGTAGAGGCCGCCCGCCGCGCCCACCCGGTGGTAATACGTCTGGTGGATGCGCAACAAGTTGTAATCCATGGCGATATAATCGTCCGCATTGGAGTTGCTGCCCAGGCCGTAGGTGCGCTGCGGGTAGTGCAGCAGGCGATAGTCGGCTAGCCACAGGCTGCGATTATTCGCCGTCCAGATAGGCCCGTTGAAAGCCAGAATCAGCTGCTGGTTCTGGGTGTAGGTGAGCGTAGTCGATAGCGACGACAAGTTGGCCGCCGGCCGCTGAAAAGCGATGCTGGCCGTGAGCGTAGCCAGTAGCCGGGCTTCGAGGGTGTAGGCCACGGCCGGCAGCACCACCAGCGAGGGGCCGTGGTGAGGCTGCGCCGCGGTGGTGTCGGCAGGCTTGGGCCGGAGGCCGGGCACCACCCGGCCCACCAGGTCGCGGATATCCTGCGCGGGGAGGGGAGCGGCGGGAGTTTGCGCCCGGGTAGTAGTGGTCAGCAGCAGTAAATAAGCCGCTGCTGTTAAGCGTAAAATATTCATCAGCCCTTACAAATGGCTAGGCCAGATGAGTGAGTAGGCCGCTTATCCATGCTCAACGCGGCCAGGTTTGCCGCGCAAAAATAACCACAACTATGGCCGCAATTTCGAGGTCAGGGTATGGCCAGGCAGTAGCGCGGGCTTACCGGCCGTTAGGTATGGGGCCTGCTTCACTGGCAGACTAAAAGCCTGCGCTACGGTCACCGACTTCGCAGCCGCTCTCAGCCGTCAGCTGCCCGCGCTTAGTATTGAAACGACGCCCGATGCTTGGCCACAAAGTCGCGCCACCGTACGGGCTGGTGCCCCGTAATGGCCGGGAAGTTATCGAACGTATCGTCAGCCCCCGGCAGGGTGTGGGCGGCGTAGCGCTTGTAGTGGTCGTATACGCAGTGCATATAAGCCATTTCGGCGCCCGCCGCGCGCATGTTTTCCAGGAAAATCTCCGGTGCCTGGGGCTCGTAGCGGAAGGGCTGGCCCAGTACCTCGGCCATGATGGCCGCGATCTCAGCGTACGACTCTGCCTCGTAGCCCAGCCGGTAGGTTTGGCCCGCGTGCCGCTCGGGGTGCAGCAGCGCCTGCACGGCCACCTGGGCCACATCTTCGGCATCGACCCAACTCAGGCGGGCATCGCCGGTGTATTGCTTGATAACGCCCTGCTTTACTACCTGCGTGCCGCCGTAGCTGAGTAGGTTTTGCATAAACGTTTCGGGGCGTAAGTGGGTGAACGAGAAGCCCGACCACTCAATGTAGCGCTCCACCAGCTGGTGCCAGGCCCAGTGCGCCACCGTGGTGTCGTCGCGCCCGCAGGCGCCCAGGTGCACGAGGTGCTGCACGCCTGCCTGCTGGGCTTTATCCAGAAAGGCCTTGCTTTGGCGCAGCATATCCACGGTATAGCCCGTCACGAGCAGCACCCGGTCGATGCCCACCAGGGCCGGGGCCAGGGTTTGTTCTTTGTCAAAATCGAGCAGCACGCTGCGAACACCTTGTGCCTCAAAGGCCTGCGCCTGCGCCGGGGTGCGCACGGCGGCCACCAGCGTAATGCCCGGCTCGGCTTGCAGGCGGCGCAGGGTGTCGCCGCCAATCTGGCCGGTAGCGCCCGTAATAAGAATAGTTGGATTGGAAACCGCCACGAAATGTAAGGAATGGATGAAGCCAGTAAACCAGCTGGCGAGGGGAGAGTTTGGGGCGCGGCCGCCCCGCACCCCGCGCGGTGCCAGCTACGGCCTGGTAGCCAGCTAGGTAAAAGCGGGCCCGGCAACCAAAAGTTAGCGCTACGACACCGCGACTGCGAAACTGCACTAGAGCGGTTCCCAAGTTATTGTACATGATACCCGCAATGGTCAAACCAATTTTTGGCATCTTGTTGGGTTATCCAGTCGGTGGCGGCCCGGATGGTGGTTTCCAGGGCTTCGCGGGTGCGGGCCTGGGCCGTGCGCAGCCAGGTTTTGAGTTTACTGAAGGCAAGTTCGAGGGGGTTAAAATCGGGCGAATAGGGCGGCAGATACAGCAAGCGGGCGCCCCGTGCCGCGACAATTTCGGCCAAGCCGGCCACTTTGTGGGCGGGCAAGTTGTCGAGCACGACCACGTCGCCGGGTACCAGGGTGGGGCCGAGTACGTGCGCGAGATAGGCAGCAAAGACGTCGCCGTTGACAGCCCCGTCAATGGTCATGGCCGCTTGCAGACCGTTGGCCGTCAGCGCCGCCACCAGCGTCACGTTCGGCCCGCTGTGCAGAGGCACGCCCTGCCCCGCACGCTGCCCACCTTCGGCCCGGGCATAGCGGCGGCAATACGTCAGGGTCGTGCTGGTCTCGTCCACAAATTTAAAACGCGTAAAATCTTCGGCCTGAACCGCTTCCAGAAAAGCCTCGCGCAAGGCTCTTACTCGTTGCGTGTCGCGTTCGGCGGCGTGGATACTCTTTTTTTTCGCCGCCAGTCTAGCTTTTGCACCGCCCGTCCCAGTGCCGAGCGACTCACCGCTGGCCCGCCGAGGGCGGCCAGCCAGCCGCGCAGTTCGTCGAGCGTGGCATCCGGGCTTTGGCGCACGCAGTCCCCGAGTTGGACCAGCGCCGCCAAGCTACCGCTCGTGCGGTGGCGGCGCTTTAATTTGGCCACAAACGACACCGAAACACTGAATTGGGCGGCTACGGCGCCTTGGGGGCGCCCGCTTGGCGGGCCGCCAGCACCCGCTCACGTAAGTCCAAAGAATAGGCTTTCATCCGGGAAAGATAAATCACAGCCTGTACACAAACCTGGGAAGCGCTCTAGCTTCCTCGATGGCTTCAACGAAGGCCTCGAAAAAACATGCAGCAGATGCTAGCCTTGCAGCACCTCGCCCGGCCGGGGGAAGGCCGCTAGTAAACCAGCAGGTGGGCGTAGTTGCTACGCTCGCAAGCTGGCTAGCGAGCCACCGCAGGCCAACTGGAAAAACTGCGGCTCAGCAGTAAGCGTGTGCAATCGGCTACCTTTGCAGCCGGCTAGGGCAGGTAGCTGCTGCTCTGGTGAGTTCGTTTGGGAAAATAAGTTGAGCGCTAACGCATTGCTTATGAGTGCCTAACTAACTGGTCTGAGGCTATTCTAGAGTTACCTTACCACCTTTCCCCATTTTAAATGAAGCACCCATTATTCGCCATTTCCCTGCTGGGATTGGGGATGCTCGCGGCCACCCCGCGCAGCTATGCCCAGACGGTTGACAAAAAACTAGGCGTGAGCGGCTACGCCACGCTGCTCCAGTACCGGGGCGACCTGGGCAGCAATTTCTGGGATACCCGCCACGCGACCTACGGCGGGGGCCTCACCATTAGCCGCTACATTACCAAAGGCCTCGATATCAGCCTGTCGGGCAACCAGTCTACCCTGCGCTACCCCGCCAACCCGGGTACGTACACCGGCGGGGGCTACGCTACCACCAACGACCGGCGCTTCTACGCCAACGTAACTACCCTCGGGCTGGGCTTCAAGCTCAAGCTGCTGCCCAAGTCGCCGGTAGTGCCGTACATCTTATTGCAGCCGGGTTTTGCCTACATCTACACCGACCAATATCGATACATAAGCCCCACCGTAACGGCTACCAGCCGCAGCAACTACGGCTCGTTTGACGGCCAGGCCGCGGTGGGCCTGGACTTTCACTTCTCGCCGGGCTTCGGCATTTTTGTGCAGGCTGGCCAGCACGTATTGATCCGCGACGATGCCCGCCTCGATGGCGTAGCCAACAATGGCAATTACTTCTGGGATAAGTACGACCGCTACATGCAGTTTTCGGCGGGCGTGACGGCCAACTTCGGCAAGGGCAAGGATACGGACGGCGACGGCGTAGCCGACCGCAAGGATAAGTGCCCCGACACGCCCACCGGTGTGAAAGTGGATGAGAACGGCTGCCCCTTCGACACGGACGGCGATGGTGTGCCCGACTACCAGGATAAGTGCCCCGACGTGAAGGGCCTGGTGGCCCTGCAAGGCTGCCCCGATGCCGACGGCGACGGCGTAGCCGACAACGACGACAAGTGCCCCAACACCCCGGCGGGCGTGAAAGTAGACGCTAGCGGCTGCCCGCTCGACGCCGACACCGACGGTGTGGCCGACTACCTCGACAAGTGCCCCGACACCCCGGCGGGCGTGAAAGTGGACGCCAACGGCTGCCCGCTCGACCGCGACAACGACGGCGTGCCCGACTTCCAGGATCGCTGCCCCGACCGCGCCGGCCCGGCCAGCAACCACGGCTGCCCCGAGATTCCGGCCGAGAAGAAGAAAATCCTCAATGAGGCTACGAAGTACATCAACTTCGACTTCAACAAAGCCACTTTGCAGCCGAGCTCGTACCCGCGCCTCGAGCAGATGGTGCAAATCCTGAACGACTACCCGGACTACAGCCTCAGCATTGCCGGCCACACCGACAGCAAGGGCGACGACAACTACAACCTGCGCCTGAGCTACGAGCGCGCCGCTTCGGCCCGTACCTACATGCTCAGCAAGGGCATCCCGGCCGAGCGCATCGAGAGCCGTGGCTATGGCGAAACCAAGCCCATCGCCGACAACAACACGGCGGCCGGCCAGGCCCTGAACCGGCGCGTCGACTTCGACCCCTATCTCACGGGCGAAGCCAACGCGGCCGAAACTAAGTATGGCCCGGCCCCGACTATTGCCGAGCTCAAAGACGCTGGCAAGCCTCTGCCGGGCAAAAAGACGACCACTGCTGCGCCCCGCCGCCCGGCACCAATGAAAAAGGCACCGGTAAAAAAGGCGCCCGCCGCTAAGCGCAAGTAAGCACTTAGCTAACTGCGTAGCTGCCAATTGAAAAGCGGCCTGCTCCTGGTGAGCAGGCCGCTTTTTTGGTGCTAACGTAGCCGGTCAGAAATAAACGTCCATGGGCCATTTAGTAAGGTTCTAGTAATCAGAAAATAAGCTGGTAGCTCGTAGCTGACTGCTAAGGGCTAACTACTTGCGCTATTAGCCCCGGGTTGAGGAGGGTAGCCAGCTCAGCCACTTACCGACTCGGCTTGGCGGCGCAGGCTACCAAATCAGCTTTAACTTGCGAGCTGGGAGCGGCGGCAGCTGCCGCGCCCGCTTATTTATTCTAGTATGGACGAAGCACTAATTGCCCAATACCAGCCCGTAATCGGGCTAGAAGTACACGCCCAACTGCTGACGCACAGCAAGATGTACTCTTCGGATGAGAACGAGTACGGGTCGTTGCCCAATACCAACCTCTCGGTGATTACCCTCGGCCACCCCGGCACGCTGCCCCGCGTCAACCGCACGGCCGTTGATTTTGCCCTGAAAATGGGGCTCGCCACCAATTGCCAGATTACGCGCGAAAACCTGTTTGCGCGCAAGAATTATTTCTACCCCGACCTGCCCAAGGGCTACCAGATTACGCAGGATAAAACCCCGATTTGCCACGGGGGGCACATCGATATCCGGCTAGCCGATGGCAGCACCCGGCGCATTGGCATCACGCGCATTCACATGGAGGAAGACGCGGGCAAGTCGATG
>CAZERY010000056.1:14144-16349 GCA_964514915.1 uncultured Hymenobacter sp. | reverse complement strand
CAGCATAGTCCATCCCCCAAAATTCGCTAACTATGCGTTTGGTGCAATGACCCTAAAATCAAATAGATTTGTTGCTAGCCTTGGGATTGATAAAAACCCAGCCGCAAGCATTGCGGCTGGGTTTTTGTTTTCTAATTACGTAAGCTGCTAGGCGTGCATGCCAGCCGCTCGTTCCAGTATCATCCGCATTTGCCTGGCCAGGTCACGCCGGTCAAACGTAGCTTGTGCCAAGGCTTGCCCGCGGGCGCCGGCCGCGGCGGTCGTGGCAGCGTCGGCTAGCACCGCTCGCAGCTGTTCGGCCAAGGCAGCCGCATTTCCCGCGGGCACGTACCAGCCGCAGCCGTGTTGCTCGACCAGCTGCTTGGTCCAGCCCTTGTTGGTCACGATTACCGGCGTGCCCACTGCCAGCGCATCGTAGAGCTTGGCCGGCGAATTGGTATCCAGCACCGGAATGCCAAGAAAGGAAACCACGGCTACATCGGCCAGCGCAAACCAGCTGAATACCGCGTGGCGCGGCTGCCCGCCCACCAGCCGAATGCGCTCCGGCCAGCGCGCTGCCGCGGCGGCCACCAGCGGCGCGTAGTAGCCGTGGCCCAGAAAAAGAACCGTCACGCCAGACATGGTGGCTACCAGCGCTTCGGCGGCAGCTACCACGGTCGGCATATCATTGGCCCGGCCGAAGGTGCCAGCGTAGAGGACTATCTTTTGGCCGGCTAGTCCCTGCTCGTGGCGTAGGGCGGCCACGGCGGTAAGTGTAGCCCGCGCCGCTAAGTCGAAGTCGGTGCCATTGAGTAGAGTCGTAATCTTAGCGGTCGGAATCCCTACTTGCGCTACGTACTGGCTCATATCGGGCGAGAGCGGCACGATGTGCGCCGCACTCTTATACAACCGCTTTTCCAAGGCAAAGAGCTGCTGCCGGGCTAGCCCCGTAGGCACCGCACCCATCGCCACCGGAAACGACGGCCACAGATCTTGCACCTCAAATACCCACGGCGCCCGCCAGTGCCGGGCCACGCGCGCGGCGGCCCAGGCCGCCGTCAGCGGCGTGCTGATGCCCCACACCACGTCGGGCCGCGCTATGCGCTTGCTTGCCCGCCAGGCCCACGCCGCGTACTGCGCAAAGGCCAGTGCCCGCCGCACGGGCCCCATTTTATTCTCGTAAGGGATGGTCGCCTGCCGAAGCTCCACGCCCGGTGGCACCCACGGAAACTCGTGCGTGAGCTGCTGCCCCTGCCAAGCGGGCGTCGTAAACAAGGTTACCCGGTGGTGCCGGGCCAGCTCGGCCAGCAGCGAATAGTGCCGGCTGGTGGCCGGGCAGTCGGGGCTGGCGTGGTACTGGTTGAAAACGGCAACGTGCACAAGCGGTGAGTTGTGAATAGGGAGTTATGCGTTAGCGATCAGGCTAGCTTCGTAGCAGCTCGTAATTCAGCATTACTTCTTAGGTCGGTAGTGCGAGTCGTTCAGCACGCGCTGGGCATTCTGCTCCGCCATCAGCTTGGCTAGCGTCACCTCCGAATGCTCGGCCATGTACTTGCGCACGATTTGCAGGCCTACCCACTGGCCAATGCGGCCGGGGCACGTCCGGTCGATTTCGGGCACGTTGGGCCGCTCACCCACGTATTTCTGAATCACGAAAGGCGTGGTGTTAAACAGCAGGTTATTCTCCAGCAAATGCCCCCAAATCCGGGCCTCGTTAAACTGCACGTTTTTGAGCTCCTTACCCGAATAGCCCAGCAGCAGCGAGTCGGGGGTGCAGGGCAGCACCTGGCCCGCAAAATACAAGCGCTTACCCTGGTCCACCATCTGGTCGAGCATCGAGGTAGCCGTCAGCCGATGGCGGTTGTATTTGCTCGACACGGCGAGCGCGAGCGTTGGGAGCACGTTGGCCGGCTGGTAGCGGCGCAGCATATATTGTGGCAGGTCGGGCCGGTAGCTAGCCTTCGGGCCAGCAAACCAGTCGAGGCTGATTACCAGCAAGCTATCATTCACATACACATCCTTGCCCAGCAGGCCACTCACGTAGGTGGCAGCTACCGGCGGCACTTTAAAATCGGGAAAATAATACTTAACCCGCCCAAACAGCGCCCCAATGTCCCGCCGCAGGCTAGCCGAATCGGCAAAGGCTTTGGCCGTCTGCTGGCTGAGCTTGCGTAAGCCATCGTTGGTGGCAAACTGCGCAAGGGCCTTGGCCAACGTATCGGCCGG
>CAZERY010000056.1:0-14044 GCA_964514915.1 uncultured Hymenobacter sp. | reverse complement strand
TTTCACCAATCCATAGGTAGCGCTCACGTATTTACGAAAAAAGACCACCCATTCAGGTGGCCTTTTTATAGCGGTAGCAATTAAATACGCAGCACTGAACAGCTGGTAGTCAGCAGTTGGCTGGTCAGCAGGCTATTCGGTGATTTCGACTACCTCCCGGTCCTGCGCCCGCGCCATAGCGGCCGAAGCCGAGTGCAGCTCGATCTGCTCACCCTGCTCGTCTTCGATTCGGAAGTCAGTCAGCCCTAAGGCAGTGTCCTTCATGATTTTCACCCATTTGTAGTATTTCAAATACCACTTCATTTGGCGGCTTACCAAGCCTTTGGTGTAGTAAGCATGCAGGAATGGGTGCACGTACAGCGTGATGCTCGACTGGTTCTGATTGATCAGTAAGTCGTCGATGCTGTTGTCAATCTCGTCGGTCACCTGGATGGAAGCCGAAATCTTACCAGTACCGCCGCAAGTAGGACATACTTCGCCGGTCACAATAGTTTCGGCCGGCCGTACCCGTTGCCGGGTTATCTGCATCAACCCAAACTTGGTAATGGGCAGAATGGTGAACTTAGCCTTGTCCTGCTTCATGATGTGGTACACCGCATCCTCCACCTTCTTGCGGCTCTCAGCGGCGCGCATGTCGATAAAGTCTACCACGATGATGCCACCCATATCACGCAGGCGCAGCTGGCGTGCTACTTCCTTGGCCGCCAGCAGGTTAATCATGAGGGCAGTAGCCTCCTGATCGTTTTCCTGGTTGCTCTTCGAGCCCGAGTTTACGTCTACCACGTGTAGCGCCTCGGTATGCTCGATCACTAGGTAGCCCCCGCCGGGTACGCTCACCGTCTTGCCAAACAGCGTTTTGAGCTGCTTCTCGATGCCCAAGTGCTCAAATACCTTCACTTTGGTATTGTGCAGTTTGACCAAGCCAGCGCGGTCGGGAGCGATTTTCTGCACGTAGTCGCGCATTTCCTCAAACCGAGCCGGTGTATCGACTACAATCGAATCGAACGACTCGTTCAGCATATCGCGCAGCATCGATGAGGTGCGGCCCAGCTCACCGAGCACCTTATCGCGAGGTTGGCCCTTGCGCAGGTTAGTGTAGAGCGTTTCCCAGTTTTCGACCATGCTTTGCATATCGCGGTCTAGCTCGGCTACCTCATGGCCTTCCGCCACGGTGCGGATAATAACGCCAAACCCCTCAGGCTTAATACTGGCAATAAGGCGCTTGAGGCGGTCGCGCTCAGCTTTACTCACGATCTTTTTCGACACGCTGATGCTGTTGGTAAACGGCATCAGTACCAGGTAGCGGCCAGCCATCGAAATGTCGGTGCTTACCCGCGGGCCTTTCGTCGAAATAGGCTCCTTGATAATTTGGACCAGCATCGACTGGCCTTTTTTGAACACGCTGTCGGCTTTGCCAACTTTGTCCAGGGGCGCTTCAAGGCTGAATTTCTCCAAACCGGCCGTCTGAATCTGGTGTTTCATTACTCCATTCACCCACTTTTGAAGTGAAGGATATTGCTCGCCCAAGTCGCCATAGTGTAGAAAGGCATCCTTTTCGGAGCCAATATCTACAAAGGCGGCATTGAGGCCGGGCATTACTTTGCGGACCGTGCCCAGGAATATGTCGCCCACCGCATAATTGGTGTCGTTGCGGTCAAAGTGATACTCAATCAGCCGCTTATCCTGGAGCAAGGCAATCCGTTCGCCCTCGGGGGTCGAATTGATTATTAATTCATTGCTCAACGTATTGGTTGGTTAATATAGCCTGCTAACTCTACTGCCGCAGTATGCCCCGAAACCAGCAAAAGGGAAGCCAGGACCAAGGATGTCCTAGCTTCCCTCGCGAGCCACGGAAGCTGCCCGCTTTGGGCAGCTCGGCGCATCACGGTAGTCGTCCGCACAGCGGAGGCTACGTGAGTGAAAGATAAGCGGGCCGCTAGCCTTAGCAACTAGCTGCCCACCCCCTACACCGCACTAAGTCAGAAGATTACTTCTTCTTGTGGCGGTTTTTGCGCAGGCGCTTCTTACGCTTGTGGGTGGCAATTTTATGGCGTTTACGTTTTTTACCGCAGGGCATCTTTTGGGTAAGTAAGAGGTGATAAAATACTTTAGGTAAGCTAGCGATCACGCAACCGCTAGGGTAATTTGGCAATTGCTTCCTCAACGGAGGCCGCTAGGGCCGGGTCGTTGCTGAGGCTTTTTGCTTTTAACAGAGCTTGCCGAGCTTCAGCCGCCCGGTTGGTCCGAGCCAACGCAATACCCAAGTAAAACTGGGCATTTACATTGTTTGGGTTAAGCTTTACTAGCTCGCCAAAGCGCTCGGTGGCTTTGTCAAACTGGTTGCTTTCCATGGCTAGCGTTCCTAGATTGTAAAGTACGTTCTGGTTTTTAGGATCCTGTTCCAGTACTTCACGCATCAGGCTAATCCCTTTCACCGGATTGTCCGTGCTCATATAAGCCATTCCCAAGTTGGTTTTAGCATCCAAGTTGTTCGGATTAGCTGCTAAAACCTTATCGTACAATTCAATCGATTTACTGCCGAGCATCTTACGACGCTCTTCCGAAACCGCAAATTTATACCCTTGGAAATAAGCATCAGCTGCTTGCTGCCAGGTTTTCTCGCTGGGCTGGGCCGCCGCTACCACCGTTAGGTAGTAGCCCGCACTATCGAAACGTTGGACGGCCGCATAGCGCTCGGCTAGTGCCGTAGCAACCGGGCGACGAGTAGCCTCATTGGGGCTAGCTTTATACTGGGCTAACAATGAATTCAACTCTTGACGCTGAGACGCCGAAGCTTGTGTGTGCGGAGCAGCAGCCCCATCAGCAGCCTTAGCTACCGTACCAGTTTCGGCCGGCCGGGGCCCCGACGAAGCTTCTGTCTTTGAGCCGTTGGTTGCCATGCCGCCGCCGTCACGGTTTGCCGTGCGGGCTGCATCCTGGTTCATCTCAGCCTTGCCTTCTTTAGGCTTTACAATACCTTTCGGCAAAGCATAGAGGCCCACAGCCAGCGCTATTGCGCCAGCCAGCACTAAAAGCTGATGCGTACCAGTTTGAGAAACAGAGGCCATGCCGAGAGGAGTAGGGCAGAAAGCAATGAGGTGATGAGCAGTACCAAATCACCCGTGGGGGCACTTGGTGGCCTTCATCACCTCATTGCGTAGTGTGCACAACTTTAAAACTAAGCTTTGGCTTTTTTCGTGCCTTTACCTTTAGCAGCTTTGGGGGCTTTTTCCGAAGCTTCACCGGTGATTTTCTTGCTGCCCTTAATTTTGGCAACGAAAGTCTTGCTCGGCTTGAAGCTAGGAATGTAGTGCTCTTCGATGATGAGCGACGTGTTTTTCGAGATGTTACGGGCTACTTTGCGAGCACGCTTTTTATTTACAAACGAGCCAAAGCCACGAACGTAAATGTTGTTGCCTTCGGTCATCGAATCCTTTACTACTTTAAAGAAGGCTTCAACGGTCGTCAGGACGTCGGCTTTCTCGATGCCGGTTTTCTGCGAAATTTCGGAAATTACCTCAGCTTTGGTCACGTTGGTAAGGGGGTACTGGAAGTGAAAAAAAAATTATCGGGCGGGTAAGCATCCGGTTCTCAGCGTAATTACTTGCCCGGTAAGGGGTTCGCCATCTGAAACGGAGCGCAAAGGTACTTCTTAATTTTTGTTCGGACAATGGAAAACTTCAAGTTTTTGCCATAGCCAAGATATTCTAGCTCATTATTTTGCTCTCTTCGTCTCCTTCAAACACCTCAGCTCAGCATCCTGCGTTTCTGGCGCAAGCACTGCTGGCTTGGTATCCGCGCCATCGTCGCGACTTGCCCTGGCGCGACACTCGCAACCCCTACGCCATCTGGTTATCGGAAGTTATTCTGCAACAGACGCGAGTGGCTCAAGGTTTGCCTTACTACCTTGATTTTCTGACTTCTTACCCCACAGTGCAGGACCTGGCCAATGCCCCCGAGCAAGAAGTGTTGCGCCACTGGCAAGGGCTAGGCTACTACTCCCGGGCTCGCAATATGCACCATACCGCTCAGCAAGTGGTGGCCGAGTTTGGGGGCGAGTTTCCGGCTACCTATGCGGGCTTGCGGCAGCTCAAAGGAGTAGGGCCGTACACTGCGGCCGCAATCGCTTCCTTTGCCTTCGATGAGGCAGTGGCAGTGCTCGATGGCAACGTTTTTCGGGTGTTGGCTCGCATTTTTGGGCTGCATTCTGACATTGCGGCCCCTAGCTCGCGCAAAGAGTTTCAGGCGTTGGCCGACCAACACTTGCCCCCGGCGCACGTGGCAGAATTTAATCAAGCCATTATGGAGTTTGGGGCCTTGCAGTGTACGCCCGCCAAGCCCGACTGCCTGTTTTGCCCGTTGCAAAGCCAGTGCTGGGCGTTTCAGCACGGGCAGGTGGCACTGCTGCCCGTTAAGGCGAAGGCGAAGGCAACGCGCACGCGCTACTTCCATTATCTCGTGCTGCGCTACGGCGAACAGCTATACCTAAAAGAGCGGTTGAGTGGCGACATTTGGCAGGGCCTCTACGACTTTGCGCTAGCCGAAACTGATAGCGTCAATTTGCCCGCGGCTGAAATACTGCGCCACGTCGAAGCTTTGGGTGGCATATTGAATACTGCGCAAGTGGCCGAAGACCAGCCCGCACCAGCTTTGCGCCACGTGCTAAGCCACCAAAAGCTAGAAGCGCGCTTTCACGCCGTAGCGCTTGCCAACGAGCTCCCACCCGCCGCGCTACGTGATACCGGCTTGCGAGCTTACTCGGCAGCGGAGATCGAAAAACTTCCCAAACCAGTACTCATTAGTAATTACTTGGCTAAGCTACCGAAGTACTAGGCCGACCAGCTACAAGGTTGGGTAGCTTCTGAATAAGAAGACTTTGCTTGCTAGTTATATTGGCTTTAATTGCTAACTATAATTGCAATTGCGAAAAATATTTCGTACTTTTAACTTGTTAATGGCAGCTGTGGTTGGCTGCCGCATAAGTAAGTAAAATAGTACGATTATGGCCGGAGTAAACAAAGTAATCTTGGTGGGTAACTTGGGCAAGGACCCGGAAGTACGGCACTTGGAAGGTGGTAACAGCGTGGCCAACTTCACGCTGGCCACCAACGATTTTTATAAAGACAAACAAGGCAATCGCATCGAGCGTACCGAGTGGCATAACGTCTCGGCTTGGCGCGGCCTAGCCGAGCTAGCCGAAAAGTACCTCAGGAAGGGTAATCAGGTGTATGTAGAGGGCAAATTGCGCACTCGACAGTATCAGGATAAGGACCAGCAAACCCGCTACATCACCGAGATTGTAGCTGATGAAATCTCTTTACTAGCTAATCGGGGCGGTGGTACTACCAGTGCGGCTAGCCCTGCGTCCGAGGAAACCGTGAGCTTGCGCCAAGAACCAGAACTCGATCAGCTACCCTTCTAGCTCTCAAGCTAGCGCATCAACCGACTTTTTATAAACAATTGAGTGAAGAGTGGGAACAAGGTTTGCCTTAGCAAGCCTTGTTCTTTTTTTGCCTTCGCAATTGGGTTTCGTATCGAGTACGTCCTATCCCAAACCTGGGAAAGCCCTGAAAATCCTCACTGCCCAGTAGGCTATCTTTGAGGTTGATTTTGGCCTTTGCATCTTATGAGTGTTGTGCGATTTTGGGGTTTTGTGCTGCTGGCAGCGAGTGCGATCGGGTTGCTCGGCGCCTGCTCTTCGGCCCCCGATTTTACTCCCAAGCCGAAGGGCTACAATCGCATAGACCTGCCGCCGCATCGCTACCGAATGTTGGGAGCGGGGCATCCCTACACATTTGAGTATTCGCAGTATGCGAAGGTGTTGCGCGATTCGTCGTACTTGGCGCAGCCCGATTGGTTGAATGTATATTATCCCCAGCTGCACGCCAATGTGCAGATCACGTACACCAACGTGGTGCGCAATCGTCAGCTTTACAACAAGATGATGGAGGATGCCCGCAAGCTGACGGGAAAGCACCAGATCAAAGCGACTTCCATTGAGGAGAAAATCTTGCGTACCCCCAGTGGGATGCGTGCCTCGGTGTTTGAGCTAGAAGGAGAGGTTCCTAGCCAGTTTCAGTTTTATACTACCGATAGCACCAAACACTTTTTCAGAGCAGCTCTGTACTTCCGTACGGCTACTGCAAACGACTCGTTAGCTCCAGTGATTGAGTACGTTAAGTACGATATGATTCACTTGCTTAATTCATTAAAATACACGAAGTGATTTTTGAAAGAACATCACGTCGCGCTCGTTGGAGCAGCTCGCTCGAATCGTTGGTTTAGTAACCTTGGCGGCGCGAGCAAAACACTTCGACAAGCGCAGCTTAACGCTCTTTTTGGGTTTCGCACTACTCTTATTCTATTGCAGTAATGAGTAATTTTTTTAATACAAAGCTGGAATACCTGCGTGGCGTGGGCCTACAGCGGGCGCAACTGCTGGGTAAAGAACTGGGATTGTTTACCTATGGCGACCTGATTCAGCGTTACCCATTCCGTTACCTCGACCGTACTCAGTTTTATAACGTTGTAGACTTGCACGATGACTTGCCTTTTGTGCAGGTGAAGGGAATTTTGCGCGGGCGGGAAGTGATAGGCGAGGGGCCCAAAAAACGCCTGGTAGCGAAGGTGGGCGATGCTAGCGGAGAGCTGGAAGTGGTGTGGTTCAAAGGGGTGAACTACCTGGAGAAAGTCATTAAAAACCACCAGGAATACATCGTTTTTGGCAAGCCCACGATGTTTAATGGCCGCCCGCAGATGGCTCATCCCGACCTGGAAGAAGTATCGGAGCAGAAGGCCGGTCAAAGCTTTTTGCAGCCGGTCTATAATACCTCTGAGAAGCTTAAAAACTATCATCGCATTGATAGCAAGGCTATTATGCGGATGATGAGCGACTTGCTCAAAATCGCGCTGCCCCACGTAACGGAGACGTTGTCGCCGGCGCTGGTGCAGCACTACGCACTCATGGACAAGGCAACGGCGCTGCAACAGATTCACTTTCCGCAGACGCCGGAAATGCTTGAGAAAGCGCGATTCAGGCTCAAGTTTGAAGAGTTGTTTTATATTCAGCTCAAGCTGCTGCGCCAGAAAGACCAGCGCAAAGTGACGCTAGCGGGGCAAATTTTTAGTGTAGTGCCCACGTTAGTGCACTTCTACAAAAACATCATGCCCTTCGACCTAACGGGCGCCCAGAAGCGAGTTATCCACGAGATTTACAAGGACTTCTGCGTGGGCAAGCAGATGAACCGGCTGTTGCAGGGTGATGTAGGCTCGGGCAAAACCATTGTGGCTTTCATCTCGATGCTGATGGCGGCCGATAACGGTGCCCAAAGCTGCCTGATGGCCCCGACCGAAATCTTAGCTGATCAGCATTACCAAGGTCTTAAAGTGTATGCCGACCAGTTGGGCATAAACCTGGGCAAGCTTACGGGTAGCACGCGCACCGCGCAGCGGCGCATCTTGCACGAGCAACTGCGCAGTGGGGAGATGCAGATGCTGGTGGGCACCCATGCCTTACTCGAAGATGTAGTGCAGTTTCGCAACCTGGGCTTGACTATCATGGACGAGCAGCACCGTTTTGGGGTGGCGCAGCGCTCGAAGCTCTGGCAGAAAAACCCTTACGTGATCCCGCACGTGCTGGTAATGACGGCCACGCCCATTCCGCGCACGCTAGCCATGACTCTCTACGGCGACCTCGACGTGAGCGTAATTGATGAGCTGCCGGCCGGCCGCAAACCCATCGTAACGGTGCATCGCTACGATGCCAATCGGTTGAAGGTCTTTCAGTTTATTCGCGATCAAGTAGCGTTGGGCCGACAAGTATATATCGTATACCCGCTGATTGAGGAAAGCGAAACGTTGGACTATAAGGACCTTACTGATGGCTACGAGAGCGTGCAGCGGGCCTTTCCAGAGATGCAGATTAGCATCGTACACGGCCGGATGAAGGCCGAGGAAAAGGACTTCGAGATGGCGCGCTTCGTCAAGAAAGAAACGCAGATCATGGTAGCCACTACCGTCATTGAGGTCGGGGTGAACGTGCCCAATGCTTCGGTGATGGTGATCGAAAGCGCCGAGCGTTTCGGACTGTCGCAGCTACACCAGCTGCGGGGCCGGGTAGGCCGCGGGGCCGATCAGAGCTACTGCATCCTAATGACGGGCTACAAGTTGAGCAAAGACAGCCGTACGCGCCTAGAAACCATGGTGCGCACCAATAATGGGTTCGAAATAGCCGACATCGACTTGAAGCTACGTGGCCCGGGCGACCTGATGGGCACTCAGCAAAGCGGTGTGCTCGATTTATTGATTGCCGACTTAGCCAAAGATGGCCGCATTCTTACGGAAAGCCGGGCGGCAGCGCAAACGCTACTAAATGAAGATCCAGACCTGGCCCAGCCGGAAAATAATAATATCCGGCGCCATATTGAAAGCTTACCCGCCACTGCCGTAAACTGGAGTCGCATAAGCTGACTCTCAGCAGTGCAATTGAAAAGATTTCAAGAAAAGCATAAAAAAGGCGATCTTTGGAAAAGATCGCCTTTTTTATAAAGAGAGTAAAAATCTAATACCAAGTTGCCACTGTGCGCTTGGGCTGGCTAGCTGGGATAACGCGGGCTGGAGTGGTATCGGTGTAATTAGCGTATTGGGTAATATTCACGTTAGCAGGAGCGAAGAGCACTAATGGTGGCTTACGCTGGATGCCGGTTGCGCCAGGCTGGACTGACTGCATATAACGACCAATAATAATAAGGGCGAATAATAAACTGAGTTTCAAGAATGATTTCATGGGATAAGCTGAGGCAGGCGCAACGCTACAAAGGTAGTGCCAAATTGCTTAGTTATGTATGAATAAGGATTGATTAAAAAGTGGGTGGGATATGGATAGTACAAGAATCGGCCCGTTTAAAGGCGCAGATGCGACCCTTAAACGGGGGAAGAGGCTTAGAGTTACTCTTCCTAAGTTACTGATTTGTTACTGATGTTACGCACCAGCCACGTCAGCTTGCTGGAAATGACCTCCAAGAGAGCAGAAAAAGCCTGTTTCCAGCAAACTAGCTCAGGTGCTGCGTAACATCAGTTTGTTAGTTACCTACGTAGGCGAGTACTAAATTGGATTGGAGTAGCAGCGTGAGTTGTCAGCCCGGCCGGGTAAAATGACGTTGCTGCTGCCGTATCGATGGTAGCTTGGTATTTTTGGCGTTCCAAGCCCTAACGAGCGCCTTTTTACTTGCCAAGCAGTATGCGTTTTTTTTCTCTTGCCGTAGCGATCGCGCTCGGTGGACTAGTAGTCAGAACCACTCCGGTTCAGGCTCAAAAAGTTAAATCAGTACCCTTTAGCTATCTGCCCGAGCAGGGCGAAGACCGCTATAATCAGCGGGTGCCGTACAAGTCATTGGCCTTGGCCGATGGTCAGAGCTTTATAATATTGGCCCACCAAAGTGCTAGTGCGTACGCAGTAGAACGCTACGATGCGGACCTTAAGAAGCAGTGGAGCACCACGCTAGCCGTGGCGCCGGGCGAAACAGTCGAGGCTTTTGGGCATAATGCTGAGCAGGCGTGGGTAGTACTGCACCACGCCGACCAGAACAGTCAAAACCTGACGGTGCAGCCAATCGGGCTAGCCAGTGGGCAGAAAGGTAGCCCAGTAGTGGTAGTGGCGGCTCCGGCGGGCGCCCGTCGCCCCAGCGTTCGTCTGTCGCCCGATGGCACGCGCCTGGTAGCCTTCCGCTATACCACCCACAATGACCAGATACGCACCTTGGAAGGCGCTCTATACGACCAGAAACTAACCAAAATCCTGGATCGGACTTATGACTTTCGCGACCAGGGAGATTTCTTTTCGCCTAATATCCTGCTCGCTAACGATGGTACCCAGTACGTAACGCTGCTCAGTGATGGGATGCGCAAGCTGACGGTGCGGCACTACCCCGCCACGCCCGACCGCGTGGGAGTAGCAACGCCCATCTCGGTGCTGGGGGTGCCGGTGGGTGGGGTGTTTGGGGGCCAGCCCATCACTATTCGCGACGCAAAATTTAGCCTGCTGCCCGATGGCCAGCTGTATGCCGCCGCCCTATGTGCCAACTACGATACCGGCGAGCTCACGGGCTTGAAAGTTGTACGCTTCGACTTCGAAACCAACCGCCTGAAGCTAGCTGATGAGTTGCCTTTTAGCGCCCCTCTTTTAGCTGAAGTAGCCAAGGCTACGGGCGCGGAAGTAAAGCGCCTGGCTGATGTTTACTTGAGTGATATGCTCTTGACTGACAGTAAAAACCTGGTGATAATTGCCGAGCGCCATTATGAAGAAGGTGGCCCCGAGTTGCCAGTACACGCGCGTGAGCTGTATCTATTTGGCTACAGTTCGTTTGTGGCCCCCATCTGGCACGTGGTGGTGCCCAAAGATCAGGTGGCCCCGGCCATTGACAGCTACACGGGTATTGGCTTGCGCGCCGCCACTTTTGGTGAAGAAGTGCAGCTACTCACCTTAGAAAATATTGCTGGCAAGTCGGACCTTTATTTACGACAGTTGCAGGCGCCCACTGGTGTGCTTAGCGCTCCGCAGCGCCTGAAGCTGAATGTTGCCAACGACCAGCAGCTAGCCTATGTCAAAGACTTTACCACGTGGCTAGGTCCGAAAATAATCATTGGTGTCAGCCGCCCCAACAAGAAGTCGGCGGCTCTTCAACTCAACGAAGTAAAGCTAAAGTAGGCTGCTAACGCGTGCGGCTTAAAGTAGATTGCGGAGTTCTATAAACGTAAAAAAGGCTGCTCTTATGAGCAGCCTTTTTGTTTGGATTAACTTTGGTGATTATCTGTAAAATCAGTAAGCTTAGCTTTTATCCTTGATAATAAAGCCGTTAGTAGCAATACTCGTTGGCTTCAATCACGCCAGCTGCGATGCGCCGGCGTGCGTCTTTCACATTGAAGAGCTCGGTCTTGGTGAAGCGTTTGAGGCCCATGGCGAGTAGGCGCTGCTCATCGCCTTCCGTCATGCTGGCAATGGCTTCTTTGCCTACCTTTTCAACCGTGCTCACGGTGTCGGAGAGGTAAACGCGGGCGATGTCGAGCTGGCGACTCAGTGCTTCCTCACCTTTCGTGGCGATTTCCTTCTCTACGCGCAGCAGTACGCTTTCGGCCGTGTAGGTTTTGATGGCCATATCGGCGATATTCATCAGTACTTCCTGCTCCTTGGCGAGCGAATTCATGTACTTCTGCACCGCCGTGCCCGCCACCATCAGGATAGTCTTCTTGAGGTTAGCAATGGTTTTCTTCTCGCTAGCGAACGGCGAATCATCGTTCCCGCCTAGGCTCGGAATAGCCAGTAGCTCTTGTTGTACGGCCTGAGCCGGGCCCATCAAGTCGATTTCGCCTTTCAGGCCCTTTTTCAGAATCATGTCAACCGCTAGCATCCGGTTGATTTCATTGGTGCCCTCAAAAATTCGGTTGATGCGCGAGTCGCGGTAAGCACGATCCATGGGGTAGTCGGCCGAAAAGCCATAGCCACCATAAATCTGTACCCCTTCATCTACTACGTAGTCAAGCACTTCTGAGCTTTCTACCTTCAGCATCGCGCATTCTACGGCAAACTCGCGGGCGGCTCCCAGCAAGGCTTCGTTGGCTCCGGCACCGCCGGCTAGTAGCTCCTGCTCTTTGCGATAGATGTCGTCGCCGGCCCGGTAGATAGCCGACTCTACGGCATAGAGGCGAATAGCCTGCTCAGCGATTTTATAGCGAATCGCGCCAAACTTGCTGATGGGCAGCTTAAACTGCACGCGTTCGTTGGCATACTTCACGCTCTGGTTAGCAGCGCCTTTAGCACCCCCCAGGCAGGCCGCCGCTAGCTTGATGCGGCCGATATTGAGCACGTTGAAGGCAATGAGGTGGCCTTTGCCAATCTCACCCAGTACGTTCTCCTTGGGTACCAGTGCATCACTCAAGAATACTTGGCGCGTCGATGAGCCCCGGATGCCCATCTTGTGCTCCTCGTTGCCGAGGCTCAGGCCGGGCGTGTTTTTATCGACAATAAAGCCGGTAAACTGCTCGCCGTCAATCTTGGCAAACACAATAAATACGTCGGCAAAACCGGCGTTGGTAATCCACATTTTCTGGCCATTTAGCACGTAGTGCGTGCCTTCGGCATTCAACACGGCCTTGGTTTTGGCGCCCAAGGCATCGGAGCCCGAGCCGGGTTCCGTCAGGCAATACGCCCCCATCAAGGTGCCATCGGTGAGGCCGGGTAAGTACTTTTTCTTCTGCTCGTCGTTGCCGAAAAACAGAACTGGCAGCAACGCAATGCCCGTGTGCGCCGCGAAGGCTACCGGAAACGAGTGCCCACCGCCCACACCTTCGGTCACGCGCAAGGCCGTGGCAAAGTCCATATCCAAGCCGCCAAACTGCTCCGGTACGCTCACCCCAAATAGGCCAAGCTGGCCGGCTTTCTCCATCAGGCCGCGCATCAGGCCTTCCTCGTGGTTATCGAGGCGGTCGAGGAGGGGCGTCACTTCAGTAGCCACGAAGTCCAGGCAAGTTTGGTACATCATGTTTTGCTCTTCGGTGAAGTCGGCGGGCGTGAAAACGTCTTGAGCTTCAGTAGACTTGATAATAAATTCGCCGCCTTTGGGAGCGGTTTTGTTTGATACTTCCATGCTGGTGATTAGATAAGGTGGGAGCGTATACTGTTAGGCTTGCCGAGCAGTTGGGCAACATTGCGCCGCCCGAATTAGTGTTGCAAGATAAGAAAAAATGTTAGGCGTGCCGACTATTTAAGTAAAAATAAACTCCATAGTCATACGGAGTTTATTGCTAAAAATTACTCTTGCGTAGGCGCTTTCAACCGCTGCATAAACGATTTGAAAGCGGGAGCTAATTCTTCAAACAGCGGGTGCTGACGGTTTTTGAGCATCACTTCACTGAATAATTTCAGTCCGATCGCAAACTCGGTCGACTGGCCCGGCACCTGAAATAAATCCCGCTCTTGCAGCCGCTCAATGATGTTGAAAATATCGTCGTGGTTTTCAAACTCTAGCTCCAAAGGTTTATGCGTGGGACTAGCAGGCTGAATGTGACCGGCCTGCTCCAGGCGTAAGCGGTAGGTATAGGCGCGTTTGCTCATGAGTCATTGCTTAGGAGTACCTAAAGACGTTTGGTAGGCTGGTCTATTTTAAAAGCTCGTAGATACCAGCCACACCCTGGCCGCCACCCACGCAGGCTGTAACGATGCCGTACTTCTGACCGCGATCGCGCAGCTCATCAAATAGCTGAATTGAAAGCTTAGCCCCTGAGCAGCCCAGTGGGTGGCCCAATGCGATAGCGCCACCGTTCACGTTCAGCTTTTCGGGGGCGATGCCTAGCTCACGCACCACGGCCAGCGACTGCGAGGCGAAGGCCTCATTCAGTTCAAACAAGTCAATGTCTTGCAGCTTCATACCAGCTTGGCGCAACGCTTTCGGTACGGCCGCAATTGGTCCCATACCCATGATGCGCGGGTCAACGCCCTCGGTGGCGTACGTAACCATGCGGGCGATGGGCTCCAGGTTAAGCTCTTTCACCATACGCTCGCTCATCACGAGCACGAAGGCCGCGCCGTCGGAAGTTTGCGACGAGTTGCCGGCCGTCACGCTGCCGTCGGCGGCGAATACGGGGCGCAGCTTGGCGAGCGCCTCTAGTGAGGTGTCGGCGCGCGGGCCTTCGTCGGTATCGACTACGTAGGAGCGGTTTTTCTTCTTGCCGGTGGCTTGGTCAAGGTAAGTTTCCTCCACCGTAATGGGCACGATGCTCTTGGCAAACTTACCGTCTTTAATGGCCCTAATAGCCTTCTGGTGCGAGTTGTAGGCGAACTCGTCCTGATCCTGCCGGCTGATTTTATAGTCCTGGGCCACTGCTTCGGCCGTTAGGCCCATGCCCATGTAATAATCGGGGTGCTCGGTAGCTAGCTTGTAGTTGGGCACGGTTTTCCAACCTACAGTGGGCACCATGCTCATGCTCTCGGTGCCACCCGCGATGATGCAGTCGGCCATGCCGGCCGTGATTTTGCCCACCGCCATCGCGA
>CAZERY010000055.1:0-16712 GCA_964514915.1 uncultured Hymenobacter sp. | reverse complement strand
TGTTGAGGATGTCGCCCATCGTGACGCCCACGCCCCAGAGCATGAACAGCGACACTACAAAAATAAGGGTGAGCACGTAGCGGCGCTCGGTGAAGGGCGGCAGAGAAGTAGCCAGCGGCGGAATAGGAGGTTGCATCAACGGACGACCGGGCAAAGTGAAGGTAGGTGGAGGGTTAAAGCTACTCCGTAAAAAATGGGTGCCGCCCGGCCAGCGAGTGCCCTAACAACCTCGACGGTGGGGCAGCAGCTGGCTAGCCAGGCGGCGCCCGCCGGGCTAGTGGCGCAGATACGCCCCCAGCTCCGAAATGGTGGCAATGCCGAGCTGCCGCGCCTGCTGCCGCCGCATAAGCAGGCAGTAGGCGTTGTTGAAGCCCAGCGGGGCGCGCCAGGCCAGCCCGTAGCGCCGCTGAAACTCAGCCTGTACGTATTGAAATACCGCCGCCGGCCGGCCCCCCAGCGAGTCGAGTACCGCCGCCGAGGGCTGCAAGAGTACTTGCAAGCCGGTGCCGGTGTACTCGGGGTATAGATCAATCTGGCCGCCGCGCAGCGCCTCAAAGCAGATGGTGGTGCCGCCGAGGCCGGTTTTGGTGGCCACGGCCAGGTCGGTATTACCCCGGATGAGGGCGGCGTACATTTCCACCAGAATGTACTGCTCGGCAAAAATCTTGGAGCCTAGCCGCACCACGGGCGCACCGGCGGCCAGCGGCCGCGGGGCGCGCCACAAGCCCCGCCGGCGCAGCCAGGCCCGGGCCACGGCGCGGGGCTCGCGGTGCAGGTAATCGACCTGGTAGTTCAGGTTCGTCATGGCCGAGTCGGAGAGCTGCCCGCTGAGCTGGTCGAAAACCGGCCCCAGCTCGGGGTGGGCGCGCAGCAGGGCGGGGCGCACGACCGGGGCCGCGTAGTAGGGTGGCAGGGCGTGGCGGTCGTCGCGCAGCACTTGCAGGCCGTAGGCCCGGATGCGCCCATCGGTCGAGTAGCCATCAATAACATCGACGCGTGCGGCGCGGGCGGCCTCGTACACCAGGGCCGGGGCCAGCACCACGCTGGGCAGGTGGGTGAGGCGGTAAGTGGCGGTGAGGCCCGGCAGGCAGTCGGCCCGCCCGATAAACTCGGGGCTAAAGCCCGCCCGCAGCCGGCCGCTCGCCTGCGGCAGCCAGTAGCCCGCCGCCAGCAGGGGCAGGGTGAGCAGCAAAGCACCCCCCACGGCCCGCAGGCGCCGCGCCGAGAGCTTTTCGAGGGCGCCCAGCCCGGCGTCGAAGGCCAGCGCCAGCCCCGCCGCCGGAATGGCCCCGGCCAGGATCATCACCGGGTTGTTGAGGGCAATGCCGCCGAAGATAAATTCGCCCAGGCCACCCGCTGCCACGTAGGCGGCCAGGGTCGCCACGCCCACGTTGATGACCGTGGCCGTGCGAATGCCCGCCATGAGCACCGGCAGGGCGAGCGGCAGCTCCACGCGCCGCAAGATCTGCCCATCGGTGAAGCCCAGCCCGCGCGCGGCCTCCACCACGGCGGGCGGCACGCCCTGGATGCCCGCCACCGTATTGCGAATGATGGGCAGCAGCGAGTACAGCAGCAAAGCCAGGATGGCCGGCGCCGCCCCAATGCCCAGCAGCGGAATCAAAAAGCCCAATAGGGCGATGCTGGGCACGGTTTGAAGCACGCCTGCCACGCCCAGCACGGCCGGCGCCCAGCGCGGCTGGCGCGTCAGCCATAAGCCCACTGGCACCCCCACGGCTACGCCCAGCAGCAGCGCGGCGGCCGTGAGGGCCACGTGCTGGAGCGTTTGCTGGCCCAGCTTGCCCGCCTGCTCGTGCCAAAAGGCGAAGAGTTCGGTAATCGTGTGCATAGATTTATGAGTAAAAAAGAACGTCCTGCTGAACGCAGTGAAGCATCTCACTAGCAGCACTACCTCCCTCGTTCGACGATGCGAGCGAGATGCTTCACTACGTTCAGCAGGACGTTCTTATAGTGGATATGCCAGCCGGTTTTATCCATTCAGCCGCTGCTGAAAAGCTTCCAGAAACTGTCCCACGTGGTAGCCGTCGCCCAGGCCGTGGTGCAGGTTTACGGCCACGGCCATGCGCTGGCCGGCGCCGTGGGGGTAGGCCTGGCCGAAGGAAAGCTTGGGGGCGCTGTCGGGGTGCTGAAAGCTGCGGGCGTGGGTCAGGCCGGTGAAGCGCGCCCACGGCACGGCCGAGCAGTGCAGCACGTCGGGCCGGCCGGTGCGCTCGTTCAGCCCCAGGCCGCTTGCCTGCTGCACGGCCGCGATTTCGGGCTGGGCGGTGGCCATAAACTCAGCCAGGCTGGGCTGGTATTCCAGCAGCGAAAAGCCGAAGGTGTGGTCGGGCCGGCCGATGGTGGCCGAGGCGTGCACCTGGTCGTAGCAGTACACCTGCCCCTGGTCGATGCGGTAGCGGAATGCCTCCACAGCATTGGCGGCCGCCAGGGCCTGGTAGAGGTAGTAGAGAAAAAACGAGACGCCCAGCCGCCGGGCCTCGGCGCGGGCCGCGGCAACCTCGACCTCGGCCACGAGGCCGAAAAACGGTTCTTCAAACGCCGAGAAAAACGCGAAATGCTCGCGGCGGGGCCAGGTAGCTAAGTCAATGAGGTGGCGCATGGCCAGCAAAGCTCGGTACTTTTGGGGCTAGCCTACGGGCCAGCGGCTGGTTTGCCGGTCCGGCTCAGCTTTTTTTGTTGCATGCGCCCGCCTACCCTGATTGCCTTCGACGCCGACGATACTCTTTGGCCCAACCAGCCGCACTTCGACCACGTCGAAACCCAGCTCGCCACTATTCTGGCTCGGTGCGGCGACCCGGCCCTCATTGCCAGCCGCCTCTACGAGGTGCAGCGGCGCAACATGCACCTGTTTGGCTACGGCGCCAAGTCGTTGATGCTCACTATGGTCGAAACGGCCATCCAGCTAACCAACGGCGCGGTAACGGGCGCAGAAATCCAGCAGCTGCTGGACCTGGGCAAGCGCCTGCTCGATTTTCCCATTGAGCCCCTGCCCGGCGTACGCCAAGTGCTGACCACGCTCACGCAGCGCGGTGAGCGCCTGATGGTGCTCACCAAGGGCGACTTATTTGACCAGGAAAGCAAACTGGCCCGCTCGGGCCTGGGCGATTTTTTCGACTACGTCGAGATTGTAAGCGAGAAAAATGAGGCCACTTACCGGCGCATCCTCACCCGCCACGGCGTGGCCCCGGCCGATTTTATGATGATTGGCAATTCGCTGAAATCGGACATCCTGCCGGTGCTGGCCTTGGGCGCGCGGGCCATCCACGTGCCCTACCACACCACCTGGATTCACGAAGAAGTACCCGCTGAGCAGCTAGTGGGCCTCACCTTTCCGAGCGTCGAAGCCCTGCCCGAGGTGCTGGCCTTTCTGGGCTAGTCAGGGCGGGCTGAAGGCTAAGGAAAGGCTAGCCCAGCGCTTGCCCCAGGGCCGCCAGCACGCTGCCCGTCGTGAATGCTTGGCCCGAGCCAGCCAGGGTGAGGCCCACTGGCCCAGCCTCGGCTAGCTGGGCCAGTGCCTCGTGCACGCTGGCGGTGAGCGGTAGGGAAGGGGCCGCGGGTAAGCGGGCCACCGCGTCGCCCGTCGCTAGCCAGGGCTGCAACTCGGCCAGCGTGGTAACGCGCATTTCGAGGGCCAGCCGCTCGGCTTGAAAAAAGCTGCGTACAAAGTCGTTGGCGGGCTGGCGCAGCAATTCGCGCGGCGAGCCCAGCTGCTGAATCTTCCCGCTGTGGAGCAGCATGATGCGGTCGGCGAGCTCGAAGGCTTCCTGCACATCGTGGGTGACGAGCACCACGGTTTTGCGGCGCAGCTCGTCGAGCTCCCGAAAATCGCGCCGCACGGCCGCCCGCGTAATCGGGTCGAGCGCCCCGAAGGGCTCATCGAGCAAAACCACGGGCGGGTCGGCGGCCAGGGCGCGGGCCAGCCCCACGCGCTGCTGCTGCCCACCCGAGAGCTGGGCCGGCAGCCTATCGGCAAAGCGGTCGGCGGGCAAGTGCAGGCGTTCGAGCAGCTCGGTGGTGCGGGCGGCAGTTTCGGCCGCCGGCCGGCCGAGCAGTCCGGGCACCACGCCGATATTCTGGGCCACGGTGTAGTGCGGCAGCAGCCCCACCTGCTGGATGACGTAGCCGATGCCGCGGCGCAACTCCTCGGGGCGCTGCTGGCGCACATCCTGGCCGTTGAGCTCGATGGTGCCGCCATCGGGCTCGATGAGGCGGTTGAGGGTTTTGAGCAGCGTGGTTTTGCCACAGCCGCTGGGGCCGAGCAGCACCAGCGTTTCGCCAGCCGCTACCTCAAAGCTCAGGTCATCGACCACCACCTGCGCCCCGAAGCGCTTGGTGAGGTGGGCTACGCGGATGGCGGGTGGCGGGGGAGTAGGCAAGGGCCGGAAGCAGTAGGAAGAAATTGGGGCGAGTAGCCCGGCCAGCAAGATACGGCGGCGCGTAACCCTACAGAAAACAGCAAACCCTCGCTAGCTCTGGCGAGGGTTTGCTTACGCTACTTTACCCAACTGCTGACCGATAGTATTAGGCCAGCGCTTTCAGCTGCCTACTCGGTCGTGAAGCGGGTCGTTTGCTGGCCGCTCCGCACCAGGTAAAAGCCTGGTAGACAGCTGCTAGGAAAGCCCATCGTAGCCCGGCCAGTAGCATCGGCGCGGAGACTAAGCACTAGTCGGCCCGTCACGTCAAACACCTGAATCGGGGCACCACTGGCTGCGCCCAGCAGCGTAGCCGCCTGGTGGGCGGGATTAGGAAAAACGCGCAATCCGCCCGGGTTGGCCAGGTGCACCGTCCGCACGGCCGAATAAGTAGCCGAGCCATCCGTATCGACCTGGCGCAGGCGGTAGTAGAGGTGGGTAGTGCCGGCGGGCCACGACGAGTCGAGGTAGTAGTAAGAGTGGGTAGCCGTGCTGGTGCCGGCGGCCGGCAGCTGCCCTAGTTGGGCGAAGGTGCGGCCGTCGAGGCTACCCTCTACTACAAAGGTGGCGCTGTTTAACTCCGAGGCGGTGGCCCAGGCCAGGCGCACCGCATTCGGCTCCGCTGGCTCGGCCGTGAAGCTGACCAGCGTCACGGGCAAGGGCGTGGTACCCGGGTCGGCGGGGATGCCCAGCAGAGAATATGGCACGCGGATATTCTTAATGCGGTACAGATAAGCGTCGTGTACGCCGTTGGTGCAAGCAATGTCGCCGCAGGCCGAAAAGTTGACGCTGTAGGTGAGTAGCAGCTCGTTGTGGCCGTTCACAAACTCGGGGTGGATACCCGGCGTGTAGTAGCGGAGAGGCTGACCAGCGTTGTACTCCTCGATATCATACACCCGCTTCAGCTCGCTGAACTTGGTGGGGCCGTCGGCCGTGGCCATAAACACGGCCCGGGGCGAGTCGCCACAGTTGTAGCCCTGGCTGAGGGTCATGAGCACGTACTTCCCATTAAGGTAGCTGATGGCGGTGCTGCCCCGGGCATCCCCAATACTAGCCTCCTGCCCGGTTTTAGGCTGGTTCTGCCAGCCCAGCGTGGTGCCATTCCAGAACTCCCACACCTGCGGATTGGTAACCAGGAAACGGGCGACGTGCATATAGGCTAGGTACCCATAGTTGTAGCCCTCCGACCCGAATGCGTACACGTAGTCATCGCCCGGGGTGTGGGTCATACCGGCCGTGAAGCCGATCGCTACGCCCACGCCCAGGCCCTGGGGCACGGTGCGCACCGCCGTCCACGCCGTGTCGGCCGTTTCGGTGAAGTCATAGAGCGATTGGCAATCTGGCACTCCGCCGTCGTAGCGCCCATCACCACACTGAATAAAGACGTGATTGCCAATTTCGATACCCACTGAAGGCCAGGGGCGGTCGTAGGGCTGACTTTGTTGGTTAACGCTCGTGGGCACATCGTGAAACACCCGCCGGTTAGTGAGGTCGCCGGCTAGCACGATATTCGGGGCGGTGGGGGTCCAGTCGGTAATCGACTGTTGCAGCAGCAGCGAGTTGCTGTAGCTAAAGAAGTGATTGCAGTAGAGCCCACCGCCGGGCGTGACAGAAAATCCATCATAGGAATCCTGCGTGACCCAGATTGACTTGCCTTTATTGGGGCCCCAATTCAAGGGAATGCTCGTGCCTTCATCGAAGGCCACCGAGCCCTGGTTTCGGCCGTTGCGGTTGAAGAAGCCGTTGGCCAGGTCATCGCGGTACACGCGCAGGGGCTGCGCCGTAAACGTCCACTGCTGGCTGGCGGCGTCCGCTACAACTGCCTCCTGCGTGATGGAGGAGCCCGGGGTTGGGCTGGCGGTAGCATTGGCCAGGGCCAGCCCCGTGCTGCGATTGAGCAGCTGGTACTGGTCAGGCGCGCTCGTCTGCCCGATTGCCCAGAGCTGCCGGTCGGCTAGCGCCCCCCTGGCGACGGACAACTGCTGCATCTGGGTGCCAACACTGGCATCCGGAGCCGAGAGTAGCTGGCCGCTGTATACGTTGCGCAGTTGATAGTAGCGCGTGCCCTGGTCGGTAAGCACGTACGCCACGTACCATTGCTGCCAGCTGCTAGGCGGGGCGTTACGGGTAAGCGTATCCTGCGTAATAACTTGCCCAGCGACATATTTTTGGTTTTGCAGCGGGTCGCCAGCTACTAGCAGCACGTTGCCGCCCGCGGCGCAGGTAAGGGTGTACACCGCATAGTCGGGCAATGGGGCATCCGTTAGTTGCTGCGCGGTAAGCGCTTGAGGAGCAGCAGCACTGGCCATCCGCGCCCAGGGCAGCAGTACAAGTGCGAAGAATACTAGTAGAAGGGAAGGCTTCATGAATTACGTCTATAATTAACCCAGACGTTGCAATGTACTGCTTTCTTGATGATTTGCTCATCCTGTTTCACCTCGCGTGGGCCCCGCCGGCTGTTCCGCACCGTCGCTTGACCGAAGGCCAGGTGCTGCTCCCGCACCTCCGCTGTAAGCAACAAGCCGGTTAGCCGGCTCTCCGGGTGGGGTACAGCAGCACGAACTAGAAAGCTTGCGCTACTTCGTTCAACGCTTAACCTGGCACCCCAACCTGGGAGCTGTGCTAACCGGCTAAGTAAAACGCGCCAAACGAAGTAGCGTAGCCAAGTGATGCGGGTACTCACTAGGTGAGATTGCCTCGCTTAACGTAGTCTGCTGCCACTTTTGGCCAGGGTCTCTGCACACCAAAAGCTCACTGTCCTGCGTTTCCCCAACTTATCCGCCCGGCTTTTTTTCGTTACTTTTGACCGAATACGGACGGGCTCCAATCGGCCCGCCCGCCCACCGAACCGCTGCTCTCCATGAAGCTACCCCCCCGGCTCACGCTGGCCGCCGCCCTGCTGGGCGCGGCCGCCGCCGAGCCTCAGCTTGCCCACGCCCAGCAAACCCAACCCTTCACCGCCGCCGAGCGCTACTACCAGGAAGGCCTCGACTTATTTGACCGCCAGCAGTACGGCGCGGCCCAGCAGGCCTTCGGGCAGTACATGCAAGCAGCGCCGCGCCGCGCCGGTGAGCAGAGCGGCCCCGCCGCCAGCACCGGCCGGCAGGAGCGCCTCGCTGATGCCGAATATTACTACGCCGTGAGTGGCCTCTACCTGCTGCACCCCGATGCCGAGGGCCTCATCCTCGACTTTGCCCGCCAGCACCCGGCCCACCCACGCGCCGCCGTGGCGTATTTCGAGCTAGCCAAGTTTTACTACGACCAGCAGAACTACGGCCAGGCTAGCCTGTATTTTCAAAAAGTGGCCCCCGCCAACCTCAGCCAGAGCCAGCGGGCCGAGTCCGATTTCAAGCTGGGCTACAGCCACTTTCAGCTAAAAGAATACGACCAGGCGCGCATTCTGTTTGACCGCAACAAGAAGGAGGTCAGCCAGTACCGCTACGCCAGTGCCTACTACGCGGGCTACCTGGCCTTCCGGGCCGGCGACTACAACGCTGCCCGCACCGACCTGCTCGTGGCGGCCGAAAACGACGCCTACCGCGGCGTGGTGCCGGCCGTGATGACCCAGATTTATTACCGCGAGGGCAACTACGACGGCCTCATCAGCTACGCCACCAAGGCGTTGCAGCAAACCCCGCCGCCCACCAGCGCCGACGAGATTCAGCTGCTCGTGGGCGATGCCTATTACCAGAAGCAGGACTACAAGCAGGCTGGCCAGTACTTCGACCAGTACGCCGCCGCCCACAAGGGTAAAATTGAGCCGGGCCTGCAATACAAAATCGGCTTCGCTAACTACAAGGAGGGCGACTACCCGCACGCCATTGCCAACTTCAAGAACGTGGCCGCCCGCCGCGACTCGCTGGGGCAGAACGCCGCCTACCACCTCGGCCTGAGCTACCTGCAAGCCGGCCAGAAAACGGCCGCGCTGGCCGCCTTCGACGCCGCCCGCCAGAGCACGATTGAGAAAAGCGTGTCGGAAAACGCCACCCTCAAGTACGCCCAGGTGCAGTACGAGCTGGGCAACCTGCCCGAGGTAATTGCCGCCCTGCGCGACTTTCGCAAGAAGTACCCGCGCTCGAAAAGCCAGCCCGTGGTGGACCAATTGCTCAGCGATGGCTTCCTGTCGAGCACCGACTACGCCGAGGCTCTGAGCTATTTGGAGGGGCTAGGCGAGGACCGGGGCGATAAGCTCAACGGCACCTACCAGCGCATTGCTTACGCGCAGGCCGCCACGCTCTATAACAACGCCAACTACAGCCAGGCGCTGCCTCTGCTGGATAGGAGCCTGAAATACCCGCAGGACGATGCCCTGCGCGCCGCCGCCCAGGTGCTGCGCGGCGAAATCTACTCCGTGGGCCAGCAGTACCCCGAGGCCATCACGGCCTACGCCGCCGCGGCCCGCGGCGCCCGCGAAGGCGGCGTGAGCGACGAGGAGACGCAGTACGTGCAGCTCGCCCGCTACGGACTCGGCTATGCGTATTACAACACGAAGCAGTACGCCAAGGCCCAGCCGCAGTTTCAGGCCTACCTCGCCGACCCGGCCGCCCAGCCCGCCGACCCCAACTACTACGACACGATGCTGCGCCTCGGCGACACCTACTACGTGGCCAAGGACTACCAGTCGGCGCTGGCGCAGTACGATAAAGTCATTCAGGCCAACGCCGCCGACAAGGACTACGCCTACTACCAAAAGGGTGTGACGCTCGGCTTGCTCGGCCGCAAGGACGAGGCTACCCAGACGCTCGCGGCCCTGCTCAAGGCCAGCCCCGATTCGCGCTACGCCGAGCAGGCGGTCTTTCAGCAGGCGCAGCTCGACTTCCAGGCCGGCGACTACGGCCCGGCGGCCGAAGGCTTCACGCGCCTCATCGAGAACCGGCCCACCTCCAGCTTGCTGCCCGACGCCTACCAGCGCCGCGGTGTGGCCTACGCCAACTTGGAGCAGCAGGACAAGGCCGTGGCCGACTTCCAGAAAGTGCTCACCGACTACCCCCGCAGCCCCGCGGCCCAGCAAGCGCTTTACAGCTTGCAGGAAAGCCTCACGGCCCTGGGCCGTACCGAGGAATTTGACCAGGCCGTGGCGGCTTACAAAACCCAAAACCCCAATACCAAAGCCACCGAGAGCGTGGAGTTTGAGGCCGCCAAGTCGCTGTACCTAGCCGAAAAATACGCCCAGACCCTGCCCCGCGTGCAGGCCTACCTCAAGCAGTACCCCGACAATGCGCTGGCGCCCGACGCGCGGTTTTTCCTGGCCGACTCCTACCTGCGTACCGGCGACAAAGCCAAGGCACTGCCGCTGCTCAAGGCCGTGGTGGCCGAGAACAAGAGTGAGTTTGTGAACCGTGCCGTGGGCCGGGTGGCCGACCTGGAGCTGGAAAACAAGAACTACCCCGAGGCCATCAAGTACTACGACCGCCTGCGCGGTGCCTCCGCCAACCGCCGCGAGGTGGCCACCGCCACGCTGGGCCTGCTGCGCGCCTATTACGAAGGCGGTGACTACACCAACGCCCGCCGCGTGGCTACCGACCTCAGCACCCTCGCCGGGGCCACGGCCAGCGCCACTACCACCGCGCTGCTCTACCAGGGCAAGGCCGATTTCCAGCTGGGTAACCTCGACCAGGCGGCTACCGAGCTGGCTGCCACCGTAGCCGCCGCCCCCAGCGACGTGAACGGCGCCGAGGCCCAGTATACGCTGGCCGAAGTCTTGTTTAAACAGAAGAAATACGACGAAGCCATCACGCAGGCCTTTAAGGTCAATGCCAACTACAGCGCCTACGAGCGGTGGCAGGGCCGCGCGTTTTTGCTGCTCGCCGATGTGTACACGGCGCAGCGCGACCTCTTCCAGGCGCGGGCCACGCTAAACTCGGTTATCGACAATAACTTCCCGGTGGCCGAAGTCGTGGAGGGCGCCCGCCAGCGCCTCAAGGCCCTGCCCGCCAGCGACGACGCACCCGTAACTAGTCCTGCCCCAGCCAAGGCGGCGACCAGGCCTGCCGCGCCCGCCAAAACCGCCCCGGCTCCGCCCAAAGCAACCACTCCGGCCAAGGCTTCGGCCCCGCCGCCCGCCAAGGCTAGCCCGGTCAAAACGCCGGGGCGCACCCAAGGGGTGGCGCCAGTCAAGTAGGCCCTTCGGCCCTAAGTTAATTAGTACGCCGTAGCTATAAAGCTGTTGTAATGAAACGTTTAGAGAAAGAGTATTCAAGCTTTGCCCAAAGTGCCGGCCGGCCGCTGCTGCTGGCCGCTGGCCTGAGCGGCGCGCTGGCCCTGGGCGCGCAGGCCCAAACCCAGCCCGGCAAGAGCAAGGCGCGCGGCACCATTCAGGATGCCGAGATTGAGATTGTCAAAGACCGGGTAAACACCCTGCCCGAGGCCACCCGCAATTTTGAGAAAATCCGGCTGGCCCCGCCGCCCAAGCCCACGCGCAAGGTCAGCTACACCTACCCCGATTTTCGGCTGCCGGCCGCGCCGCTCACCCCCACGGTGCAGGTGCTGGCCATCGCCCCCGAAGACCTGAATCCGCTTACCGGCAACTACCTCAAGCTGGGCTTCGGCAACTACGGCACGGTGTACGGCCGCGCTCACTTGCACTCCACCCGCAACGAGTCGTACGCTTACGGCCTCGACCTGCGCCACCAAAGCTCCCAGACTGGCCCCGTCGACGGCCATAATTCGGGCGTGAGCCAAACCAGCGTGGCGGCCAACGGCGAGGTGTACCGCGGAGGAGCTGCCTTGGGGGCCACGCTCGACTTTGCCCGCGACCAGTACCACTTCTACGGCTACGACCGCCGCCGGCTGGTGGAGGCGCCCAGCGCCGACGACATCAAGCAAACGTTTACCCGCTTTGGGGCCCGGGCCTACGCCCGCAACCACGCCCCCGATGCCCAGCTGCAATACGAGGTGGGCGTGGGCTATAAGTATGTTGGCGACCACTACGGCGTCAGCGAAAACAACCTGCTGCTCAACGTCAAGGCCGGCTACGCCCTGAGTGCAACCAGCCGGCTCGTGCTCGACGCCCAGGGCTCGTTCATCGCCGACAAGCAGCCGACTACGTTGGTGGGCCAGACCGGCGACCTGACCCGCGCGCGCAACTTTGTGCAAGCCACGCCTGCCGTAGAAATCACCGGCAAAACGGGGCTGGCCGTCACGCTGGGCGCTACGCTGGGCTACAGCAGCGACCAGCCGACTGGCGGGAGCAAGGGTGCCGTGTACCCGGCCGTGCGCGTGGGCTACGCCGTGGTGCCCGAAAAATTCCAGGTGTATGGCGGCCTCGGCGGGGCCTTGCAGCGCGTCACGCGCTACGACCTGAGCCAGGAAAACCCGTGGCTCGCGCCCGGCCAGACGCTGGCCGACACCCACGCCGGCCCCACGGTGTACGCTGGCTTTACCTCGACGCCGGTAAGCGGGCTGGAGCTAGCCGTGCGGGCCACGGCCGGGCGCTCGCGCAACCTGTACTTCTACCGCAATTCGGTCGCCGACACCAGTAAGTTTGACCTTGTGTACGACAGCACTACCATCAACGTCGTCAACGTGCACGCCGAGGCCCTGTACAGCGCCACCGAAAAAGTGCGCGTGGGTGTCAAGGCCGACTACAACCACTACGGCGTGAAGTCGCTCGCCCAGCCGTTTGGCCGGCCGGCATTTCTGGGTACGCTCTATGGGACCTATCATGCTTCCGAAAAGCTGCTGCTGGGCGCCAACTTCTACTATTACTCGCCTAATTACGGCACGAAGTACTCCCAGCTCGTGACGTTGCCCATGCCCGTGCCCGTGCCTACCGCTATTGCAATGGACCAGCAAACTGATGCCGTTATTGACCTTAGCTTGCGGGCCGATTACCGTATTACCCCAAAATTCAGCATCTTTGCAATGGGAAATAACCTCGCCAATCGTCACTACCAGCGCTACCTAAACTACCAAAGCCAGGGTATCAATGTTATCGGTGGCCTCACGTACAGTTTTTAACGTAAGAATTAGCAAGTAAGAAGCGTGGATTTATGACTGGTTGTCAGTAAAATGCCTGCTTCATTTTTTCCGCAGTTCAGAAGTATTAGTTCGTAATTCATACCTCAACCAAATGAGTTTAGCCGACCACCTACGCCCCTTGCTCCGCGACCACGACTGCGTGATAATCCCGGATTTTGGCGGCTTAGTGGCCGAGTATACTCCGGCCCGGGTGCAGCCCGGCGGCCGGCATGTACTGAGCCCGCCCACCCGCCAAGTGGCCTTCAACCAGGCCCTGACCCGCAACGATGGGCTGCTCGTCGATGCGCTGTGCCAGCTGGGGCTGCCCACGGCGGAGGCCCGCGAGGCCGTGCGCGTGGCCGTGGCGGCGCTGCACCACGAGCTGCAAGCCCAGCAGCGCACCGAGCTGCCGGGCATTGGGGTATTTCGGCAGGTGGCCGGCCGGGGCTTGCAATTTGAATACACGGGAACCGATAACCTGCTGGCCGCCGCCTTCGGCTTGCCCGAGCTGACGGCCCACCCCGTGCGGGCCACCGACGTGCGCCTGGCCCGCGAGCAGCAAGCGCAGCTCGTGCCGCGCCTGCGCTCGGCGGGCCAGGGCCTGCGGTGGCGGCGCCTGCTGCCCGGCGCCAGCATCGGGCTGCTGGCGGGCCTGGCCGTGGCGGGACTCTACCTCCTGAATCTGCATCCTACGGCCCTGCCCACGGCCTGGCGCGGCTACTTACCCCACTGGGAGCAGGGCGCTAGCCCGGTGCCAACCCAGCAGGCGGCCCTGGCCCAGCCCAGCCTCAGCTCCATCCCGGCGGTCGTTTCGGCCCCGGCAATGGCTCTCCCAGCAGTCGAAGATGTGACTCCAGTAGTAGGCCAGGCGCCAGTTGCTACTACTGAAGCGGCTAGCCCCCAGCCCCAGCTAACCTCGGCCGAGCCAGAACTCCCGCCGGTCGAGCGCCCGGTAGAAGAGGCTAGCCTCGACGCTATTGCCCCCACCACTGCGGCACTCGGCGAAGGCGCTACTGTCATGGCGAGCCTGCCGCAGCAGGTAGTGAGGCAAACGCTGGCCCCGATGCAGGCAGTACTGCCGCAGCCGGTATCCCGGCGCAGAAAAGGCAAAATCCCGGCGGCGGCCATTCCCGTGGCGGCCGATGAGAGCAATGTGGCTCGGCCTATCCCGCTAGCCATGCGCCTGGCCGCAAACACCGCTGCCAAAGCGCCGGCGGCCCCTAAAGTTGCCCCGGTGCCGCCCGCTGCCACCACGCCGGCGCCCACCGTAGCGGCGCCGGCGCCCGTGGTGGCGCACGCGCCAGCTGCGCTCCCTATCCGGCCCGTTATAAACAAAACTCCTGGCAAGACGCTGGCTATGGCGCCGGCCAAGCTCACGGCCGCCAAGCCCGCGTCTGCGCAGCTGCTCGCTGCGAAGCCCGCTCCGGCTAAGCTCATTGTGGCGAAGCCCGCATCAGCCCAACTCATTGCCGTGAAAACCGCCCCGGCTAAGCTCCTCTCTGCTAAGCCCGCGCCAGCCAAACTAGCTCCTGCCAAGCCGGTAGCACCACTGCCAATGGCTAGCGCTGCTGGGGCCGCGACCGCCGCTGGTACTACAATTAAAGGCCGCACGGGGCGTTACTACGTAGTGGTCGCCGCCTTCGGCTCGTTGGCCCGGGCCGAGCAGAGCCGCCGCAACCTGGCCCAGGCCGGGCGCTCGGCGAAGATAATTATTCCCCCCGCCGGCAGCCGGTTCTACCGCTTGTCGGCTGCCGACTTTGCCGACCGGCCCAGCGCGGCGCTTGCCGCTAGGCGCCTGCGCCAAAACCCGAATTTTGATAAGGGCCTCACCGTTTATCCGTACTAAGCTCGCAGTTGCTGGCCCGCTTACCCCCCACTCGCTACTTCGCGCTTCCCTTCTCCGCTGAATGTCCGTTTTCCTGCTGCAAGCTGCCCCCGCCGTTACTTCCGTGGCTACTGATACGGCCGCGGCCCATGCCATCGCCATGGCCAATGCGGCGCCCGGTCTCTCGCTCATCGACCTGATTGTGCGCGGGGGCTGGATCATGCTCCCGATCTTTTTGCTGCTCATCGTGTCGATTTATATCATCGCCGAGCGCTACCTCACCATTCGCAGCGCCGGCGGCAACCCCGAAAGCTTCATGAGTGGTATCCGGGCCCTGATGGTGAAGGGTGATTTGCCGGGCGCCAAGCTTTACTGCGCCCAAAACCCCTCGCCGCTCGCCCGCATGGTCGAAAAAGGCCTGCGCCGCATCGGCCTGCCCATCACCGAGATTGAAGCCAGCGTCGAAAACGTGGGTAAAATAGAGATTGCCCGCCTCGAAAAGAATATCAGCATCCTGGGCATTATCGCGGGCATTGCGCCCATGCTCGGTTTCGTGGGCACGATTATCGGCGTTATCAAAATTTTCTACGCCATCTCCAGCAGCGGGGAGTTCGGCATCACCCAGATTGCCGGCGGCCTCTATACCAAGATGGTAACCTCGGCGGCGGGTCTCATCGTGGGCATCATCGCCCACATCGGTTACCACTGGCTCAGCATCCTGGTCGAGCGCATGGTGTTTCGCATGGAAAACTCGGCCATCGAGTTTATGGATATCCTGCAGGATAACTAGTGCACAGGAGTTAGTGCTTGGTGCTTGGGCGCATATAGTTTGCTCCAATGCCTAAGCACCAAGCACCGAGCACCAAGCACCAAGCACTACTGATGAATCTCTCTCGCCGCCGTCACGCCTCTTCGCACGTCGAAACCAGCTCGATGAACGACATCATGTTTTTCCTGATGTTGTTCTTCCTGATTGTGTCGACAATGGTAAACCCTAACGTTATCAAGCTCTTGCTGCCCAATGCCAAAAGCAGCAAGCAGGTGATGAAGCAGCCCATTACCGTGTCTATCAACGCGGCGGGCGAGTACTTCGTGAATAAAAAGCCGGTGACGGCCGCCACGCTCGAGCCCGAGCTGCGCGCCCTCATCGCGCCGGGCCAGCCCGTCGAGGCGCAGCCCACGGTAGTGCTGCGCGTCGATGCGGGCCTGAACGTGCAGAAGCTGGTAGACGTGCTCGAAATCGGCAACCGCTTGAAAATGAAAATGGTAATGGCTACGCAAGCCCAGCAGGCAGCCGGCCGGTAATTTTTAGTTAAAAATTAGGAATTAAAAATTGGCAAGTCGATAAGCCCTTCTAAGCTCCATCAGAGCCAGCTTTTAAGTCATAATTTTTAAGTCATAATCCATAATTTGTAAAGATGGCCCTGGACTATCCTGAAGAGCATCGGCGCGAAGCCCTTGGTATTACGGCGGTCGTGGTGGTGGTGCTGGCCTTACTGTGCTTCTTGCTCAAGTTTAATGGCCCCAACCCGCCGCTCGATGTGGTGGGGGGCGATGGCGTGGAGCTAAACTATGGCCTCGACCAAGCCGGCTCGGGTGATGTCCAGACGATGGCCACGGCCAACGCCTCCCTGAACCGGGAGGACTCGCGCCCGCCTGCCATCCAGCCCGATCCTACGCCCCAGCCCGCCCAGCCGCGGGTAGAGGCTAGTGCTTCCACGCTACCCGCAGCCCCGGAAAAAGTCATCACCAGCGAGGCCGAAGACGCTAGCGTGACCGCGCCGCCCGTCGAAAAGCCTGCCCCCAAAGCAGCGGAGCCCGTGCGCGAAACGCCCCCGCCGGCCCGGCCCCGCGAGCAGCCCCGGACGGTGTATACTCCCAAGGGTAGCGCCAGCGGCGTGGCCGGCGGCAACGGCGTAACTGGCACCAACAGCGCGCCCACCGGCAACAGCAATGGCGACCACCCCGGCACCGTGGGCGACCAGGGCGATCCCCGCGGCTCGCTCAACGCCAAGGCCCTCTACGGCGAGCCAGGCAGCGGCGGCAGCGGCGCGCGCCCCGGTAGTGGCGGCGGCAGCGGCCTCGAAATGAGCGGCTGGCGGGTCGAGGATAACCTCACCGTGGAAGGAATTGACGACACGCCGGGGATTATTCGTTTCCGCATCAAAATCAATGAGGACGGGGAAGTCGAGTCGGTGAGCAAGGTATCGGGCAACGTATCGGCGGCCCAGGAAAAGCTGTGCCGGGATAAGATTTTAAACGCCAGCTTTGTTAAAACCAACGCTGGGGCCGGCGGCGCTACAGGCTTCTATACTTACCGTTTCTCGGTACGGTGAGTGGCAATCATTACTCATCCTTCAACAAGTAGCGACTTTCAACAGCTGGTTGCAGGCGTCTTGATAAAGCCTGGTAAAGGACCTGGTTGCTGAGTGATAATGGGTGCCTTACTCTACCCTACTATTTTAGTTGTTTGATAGAGAGCTACTTGCTGCACAATC
>CAZERY010000054.1:0-17148 GCA_964514915.1 uncultured Hymenobacter sp. | reverse complement strand
ATGCGCTGGATGGTGCGCAGGATTTCGGCAATCATGTACGGGTAGTCGTACTCGAGCTGAATGGAGGTCTGGATGGGCAAGCCGCCCCCGATATCAATGGTGGTGAGCGTCGGGCACAGCTTGCGTAACTCGCAGTATTTGTGGATGAAGCGCGAGAGCTCAGTCCAGTAGTACGACGTGTCTTTGATGCCGCTGCTGATGAAATAATGCAGCATGGTGAGCTCAAAGCGCGGGTCGTCCTTAATGCGCTGCTCGTAGAGCGGCACGGCGTCGGCGTAGCGCACACCCAGACGCGAGGTGTAGAACTGGAAGCGCGGCTCCTCATCGGAGGCTAGCCGGAGGCCCATCTTCACCTTTTTATCGGCCTGCACGTGCTCGGCGTAGTAGTCGATTTCGTGGGGCGAGTCGAGAATGGGCAGGCAATTGGAAAAGCCGTCGTTGAGCAGCGCCGTGATGTCGCGCTTGTATTCTTCGGGCTTGAAACCATTGCAAATGATGTACTTGTCTTTGCCAAGCTTGCCTTGCTCGTAGAGCGAGCGAATGATGCTGATGTCGAACCAAGACGAGGTTTCGAGGTGCACGTCATTCTTCAGCGCTTGGTCGAGCACAAAGTGAAAGTGCGACGACTTGGTGCAGTAGGCGTACGAGTACGAGCCGGTGTAGCCGGTGGCCGCAATGCCATCGGCAAACCACTTTTTGGCCCGCTGAATCTGGGAGCTGATTTTGGGTAAGTACGTGAGGCGTAGCGGAGTGCCGTGCTTTTCGACCAGCGCCATCAGGTCGATGTCGTGGAAGAAGAGCTCGTTGTCGCGCACCTGAAAGTCGGCGTTCGGGAAGTCGAAGGTTTGGGTAATGAGGTCCTGGTAGGTATCCATGGATAAGGAAAATCGGCGTCAGTTTCCGACCTTTACGGTGGGCGGGCCAAAAGTACCGCCGGGGGCCGGAAACGACCGGATTCCCGCCTCGGATTCCGGTGGAAGGAAGCGACGTGGCTACGGCGAGTTTTCGCCGCAAGGCAGCGCGCGCAGGCGGCCAGGCCCTTGCGACACGGTGCCGCCCGCTTTGCTGACCTACTATTCCCCACCCCGAATGAAACGCATTAAGCTTCTGGAAATCCGCTCGGAGCTGGGCGCCGGCACCCGCGGCTCCAGCCTGGGCATCGATGCATTGCGCATTGCCTGCCTCAACCAAGGCTCCGATTATTTTCGGCGCTACAACGCCGTGGCGGTGCCCGACCTCAATTACGTCTTATTCGACAAAAACCCGTTTCCCTACGCGCAGCACATCGACGCCATCTACACCGTGCAGAAGGGCGTGGCGAGCGCTGTGGAGCAGACGCTGCGCTTCGGCGAGTTTCCGCTGGTACTGAGCGGCGACCATAGTAGCGCCAACGCGACCATTGCCGGTATCAAGGCTGCGTACCCCAATAAAACGCTGGGTGTCATTTGGATAGATGCGCACGCCGATATCCACTCGCCCTACACCACGCCTAGCGGCAACGTGCACGGTATGCCGCTCGCCGCCGCGCTGGGCGAAGACAACCGCCCCTGCCAGCGCAACCAGCCCGACGCCGATACCGAGTTTTTCTGGCGCCGCCTCCAAAATCTGAGCGAGCCCGGCCCCAAGCTGCGCCCCGAGCACCTGGTGTACGTGGCCGTGCGCGACACCGAGGCCGAGGAAGATGCGCTCATTGAGCGCCTGGGCATCAAGTGGATACGGCTGGCCGAAATCAAGGAAAAAGGCTCGCGCCAACTCAGCCGCGAGATTTACGAACACCTGCGCGCCTGCGATGTGGTCTACATTTCCTTTGATGTCGATAGCCTCGATTCGAGCTTTAGCAAAGGCACCGGCACGCCGGTAGAGGAAGGCCTATACCTATCGGAAGGCGAAAACCTGTGCCAGGATTTATTGGAAAACGAGCGTGTGGTATGCTTCGAGATGGGCGAAATCAACCCCACGCTCGACCGCGAGAATACGATGGCCGACAACGCCTTCGGCATCTTGCAAAAAGCCACTGCCGCTATCGAGCGGCGGTGGCAACTGGCCAAAACAAGTAACGCCGGCTAGCGCACTAGCTCGGCCCAGCCCTTGAAAGTACGCCGGGTGCTGGCCGAATCGTCAAACTCGATGTCGGCGAGGTAGTAGTACAAGCCGTTGGCTACCAGGGTGCTGCCCCTGCTTTCGCCGGCCGTGCCACCGCCCGCCCAGTTGATATAAGGATCCTGGTCGCTCTCGTACACCTTGCGGCCCCAGCGGTTGAACACCTGAATGCGGGTGCGGCGCAGCGGGCTGGTAGTTTTGGGCCGGAAGGTTTCGTTGGTGTGGTCGCCGTTGGGCGTGAAGATGTTGGGCAGCACGAAGAATACGCATTCGCTCTGGCAAACCGCATTGCTTAAGGCGCTACGCAGGCCGGTGCTATCGACGGCCTGCACCACGTAGCAGCCGTTGGGCCTGGCCAGGAAGCAGCCTACTACCGCAACTGCCGGGTCGAGTCGATAGCCACGTAAGGGCCACCGGCTGCCTCGCCCCGCAAGATGCGGTAGTAGGCTGCCACAGTGCTACAGTTGGCGGGCGTGTTGCCCACGCTCCAGCTCAGGCTATTTTGGTACTGCTGCTCGGGCTTCGGAAACTGTGCCGAGCTAGCCAGGCTGTCGCAGTTGGTTTGGCGCAGGCTGAGCACGGGCGAGCAGGGCGCGGCATTGAGTTGCACGCATTGCTGCTGGCTGTTATTGAGCAGGTTGGTAAAAATAGGCTGATTGGCTGAGTTCAGCGGGCCGGGGTACTGGCCGTTGGTTTGGACGTAGTAGCAGTACTGCCGGCCAACTTGCAGCGTGGGGTCGCGGTCGGTAAAAGACCCGCTACTAGCCCCCGATACCGAAGTGCCCACCTGCGTAAAAGTGGCGTTACCAGAGTTTTGGCGAAAAATGCGCGTGGGCTGCTTGGTATTATCCCAGGGCACTTGGTATGCCCAGTTCACCGTGATAGACTTATCGGCAGTGGGCACCAGGCTGGTGCGTACGCTGCTGGCCGTAGCCGCAATTTCGGTGCGGTCGGCGCTGAAAAACGTGAGTTGGTAGGTGTTACTGGCTTGCCAGCGTGTTCACGCCCCGGTCGACGTAGGTGGTATCGCTGAGGTTGGTGATGGTTGCTACTGGTGTAAAGGCGGTGCTACCTCCCACGGCCCGGCTGAGGCGGTAGCCATAGGGCGCGCCAAACGGCCCGCCGTTGTCGGGGCGGGGCTGGCTCCACTTCACGGTGATTTGACCCGCCGGGGCGGTCGTGTTCACATCCACATTGGTGAGCAGCGCCGCCCGGCCGCCAAACGTCACGCACGACTCATTTGACACAATGCTGGTGCCGCCCGCCGGCAGCGGAAACACGGCGTACACGCGGTAGCAGTAGGTTTTGCTCCGGCTCGGCGTCGCGCCGTCGTCGGTAAAGGTAGTAGTAGTGGGTGCTACGGCGCCAACCTGCACGTAGCCTGAGCCCGTGGGCAAGCCCGTTTGGCACGGTCCGGGCGTGAAGTTATACGGCCCTTCCTTCCTGAAAACCAGCAGTTGATTCGCATTCTGGCAGGGGTAGCGCTCCCAAGTAACGATGCTAGCCAGGTTACCGCCGGGTAGGGTAGCCGGCACGCCGCGCACGTTTTGCGGCGGTGGCCCCACCACGGTGATACGCACCGGCTTTTCATCAATCAAAATCGGCGCACCCGAGCCAGCCGGCGGGCTATCCTGCGCCTTGAATACCACCGTGTAAGGTTGGTTCGATACAGTGCTGCAATCGAGCGTCCAGCGAAACGTACCCGTGGTCGTAGGGCCGCTGGCCACCTGCGTAAACGTAGCCGGCGGAATAATTCCGCTGTAGGCAAACAGCGAAACCGGCGTCGGGGCCTGGGCCCCGGCCGCCGTGCCATCGGTGGCCGTCACGGTGAGCGACACCGGCGTGCCTGCCACCACGCACAAGTCGGCGGGCACGGTCAGCGTCGGCGGCAGGTTATTGGTGGCCGCCACGATAATCTGCATGTCGCGGATGACGTTACCAATCTGGCGGCGGCTACCATTGGCGAGTCGGCGCCATTCCTCCACATTGAAGGCGATATTATAAATGCCGATGCGAGCCGGCGCATTCCACGTAATCTGCCCGGTAGTAGGGTCTTGCACCAGAATAGCATTATCGAGCGGACGCCCGGCTGGCACTCCCGAATAAGGCACTTGCTTGGCGCCGGGGGCTATACGTTGATTGTCGGGATACACGTAATTATCGCACGACACCGGCATAAATGCCTTGTTAGCGCTAGCCGCCAAGTCGCCGATTTGCCGATAACCTGGCTTCACTTGCTGGCAGTCACGCAGCTTGAAAGCCAGTGAGTCACCATCGGCATCGTATGCCGCGGGGTTGTGCAGGTACACCTGGCCGAGCCCGGCCTTATCGACGGCTGGGGCGAGCAGCACGGGCGAGTGGTTGGGCACGCCATACGCTGGGTTTAGAATGACTTGGGTTTCGATGAAAAACGAGGTCGCCACCGAATTCATCATATTGATGATGTTGTCGTTGCGGTTTTCTCCAATGAAGCCGGCCCGGTAAGTGCCTGCCCCGCCGTACGTGTGCTCAAAGTCAAAATACAGCACTTCGATATCGGCCGTGGAAAGCAGCGGATCTGCCGTGCGCATCATCAGGGGCCGGCCGCTGGCATCCTTGTCGGAGCCGTGCAGGGCCGAGTTGTCGCCAAAAAAGATGTACGTATCATCTAGCGACTGTAAGGCCTGCGAAACCTTATCCCGGTAGATAGTCAGGCGGAAGAAGATGTGGTTGGGGTTGCCGCCCACGCTATTATACGCCCGCGTCTGGATATCTCCCGCCCGAATGTGCGTAGCCCGCGCTAGCTGCGGCGGCAGCCAGCCCAGCCCAGCCCAAGTACTAACAGGGCCAGCTGCCGCGCCGCCCGCTGGCCCCAAGGTGTAGAGGAAGTTGCATATGCTACCGAGTTTAGGTGAAGACTCGGCAATGCGCGCAAAAATTGGGCCCTTTCAGCTAGTAAGTGCCAGTGCTAATTCTCTAAAACTGACTGATAAAAGCGTAGGCCCCCAGCGTGTACGCCGTAGCCGATGAAAAGTGGTCGCCTCCCTGAATGGGGTGCAGCTCTACCTGCGTGGCCCCGCGCTTCTGCATGGCGTCGTACGCATCCTGCGAGTTGAAGAAGGGCACGTAGTCATCGGCCGTGCCGTGAAACAAAGCGAGCGGCGCCTTGGGCTGCCAGTCGTAGATATCGTTATCGGCCAGTGAGGCGGCCAGCGGCGCATCCGAGCCAGTGAGCACCGCGTCTCGAAATGAGCTGGCGAATAGCTGGCTCTGCTGGCTAGGCACGGCCGCAAAGGGGGCGGCAGCCAGCTGGGTAGCGTAAGGCTCCTGATAATAAAAGGAGTACGGCCGGTTCAGGCCATATACCCGGTCGTAGGTGCGCAGCACCCACACGTAGGTGCTTAGGAAGTTGAGCGGCTGCGTACTCTGCAAGATGTAGCGCGCAAAAGCCGTCTTGTGGTAAGCGCCCGCGCCGGGCGCACTCGCCGTCACGGGCAAGGTAGCGGCGTACTTTTCCTCCAGTAATTTGTGCAGCGCCATCGTGGCGTAGCCGCCCTCCGAGTAGCCGAGCAAGAAGTTCTTTTGGTTCACCAGCACGTTTTGCTGCTGGCAAAATTCGCGCGCCGCCCGCAGCATATCGGCCGAGGCCGAGGCTAGCGAGGCGGCGTGTTCGTAGGGGTGGGGTAGGGCCTTGCTGGCACCGTAGCCCAGGTAGTCGGGCGCCGACACCACGTAGCCCGTCGAGGCCAGCACCGACACCACCGACCACACATCGCTGCCCTCGGCGTAGTACGAGGGAGCTTGATTTTCGCTGCTAGGTATCAGCGTGCCGTGTTGGTAGCTGAGTACTGGCAGCGCCGTAGCAGCTACCGGCACCAGCACTGCCCCCGAGGCGGTAGTTTCCTGGCCCTCTGGGGTCTGGGTGCGGTAAGTGAGGCGGTACACCCGCAATGGATAGCGCGCCAAGCTACCCACCAGGGGCGCCGAGGTCGCGCGGGCGGCCAGGGTAGTGGTGCTATACTCCCCGATTAAGGAGCTGCTTATCAGTACCGTAGTAGCCGGCGTAGTAGCCGTAGGGTCGGCAGCCGTGTTTTTACACGCGGGCGCTATCAGTAACGTAGCAAAAAGACAGGTCAGGCGGACCTTGGCTAAAAAGGAAGAATGAAATAATGACACGCTAAAAAGTAGTTGAAGGAATAAAGGACGACCTCCCAACGCCTGGCGCTAAGCACTCCGTTCCGAGAACTGGCTTTTTCCTGGCCCCAAGGTTTTAAGGCGAACTGTTGGGCTGGTGCGCCACCTTGCTACTTGTTTGGGTGCCCGCTCGCTGAGTTTTAATTCTAGTAGATTACGAGTGCTTCAAACGCACACAGCCCCCGACCAGTAGGGCCAGGGGCTGTGTGCGTTTGTGAGGGGGGTAGTGCCGGCTACTGGCGGCTGAAGGGCAGCACCTTATTGTAGCTAGTACCCTGCACTTTCACGAAATAGGTGCCGGTGGCCAGGCCCGCTACGGGCAGCAGGCAGGAGCCAGGCTGGTAGGTAGCGTGGTGCACCAGGCGGCCCGTGGCTTCAAACACCTGCACCACATAGGTGTCGGCGGGCAGCGAGCTTAGGTCCAGGGTAACCGAGCCGGTGCTGGGGTTAGGGTAAAGGGTGACGCTCGCCTCGGAGTAGCGGAAGCGGACGGTCTGCACTGCGCTAAAGCTTTCTTTGCCGTCGTAGTCTACTTGGCGCAGCCGGTAATACAGCACGTCGGTAGTACGGGCGCTGGCCCCGGTATCGACGTAGCGATAGGCGCTGGCTTGGGTGGTGGTGCCCTTGCCGGCTACCGTGCCAATGCGGGTAAATGTATTCCCATCGCGCGCGCGCTCTAGGGCAAAGTAGTGATTGTTGACTTCCTGCGCTGTTTGCCAGTTCAGCACGGCATCGGCGCCCACGGCCGTGGCCGTGAAGGTGGTGAGCTGCACGGGCAGCGGCGCGGCAGGATCCACGGACACGGTCAGCGTGAAGGGATTGTTGCGAGCGATAGAATCGGGAATGAACCCGTCGCTCGGGTACTGGTAGTTGGTGGCCACCGAGTAAGTGCCCTGGTTACCCGCTATCACCTGCACGTTATTACTAACGGCTTGGGTGGCCTCCAAAGTGGCTGGGGCAAAGGTGATGACCGTCGGGCCGGTGCTGTTGTCGGAAGTGGCGCCTGCTGGCAGCGGGCCTACGAGCGTGAAGCCGGCGGGCAGCGTTAGCACGGGGATCACGTTCTGGGCGAGCTCATTGCCGTTGTTGGTGGTCGTGACCGCATAGGAAGTCGTTTGGCCGGGGCGGATGGAGGTTAGGCCGCTAGCGACGGTTTGCACGTCGGCCCCCGTCACCGTGATGGTGAGGGTGCCGGGGTTGGAGAGATCTTGATTGAAGTTGAGCACCGTGTAGGGGATAGACACTACCCCGGAGAACCTACCGTTTGGACTAAATTTTACAACTCCGTTATTATTAACGCTGAATTTGCCCTGCGGTACTAAGTACACACTATCAGTCCCTATCGTGCTGGGGTCCATGTCTACCGTAGTACGATCGATAGCAGCCCCGCCGCCGGGCGTGTCGTTGTTAAGTACCCCAATATTTATCGGTTGGTTATACTTGGTTTGGAAGTAGTCGTCATTGGCAATCGGAGCCTGCACGATGGCCAGTGCCCGAATTTCTTGAATGCTGTTGAAGCCGCCGGTAGCAGCACCAAAGCCCACCCGCAGCGTAGGTGGTGGGTTAGTAATTTCTATGTTATTGACCGTAGTAGTTACCAGCTGACCGTGCTGGATGCGTACCGTGATGCGGTACTTGATTTTTCCATCCGCCGCAGTTACTGGAATAACGTTGACGTAGGCTTTGCGATAACCATAACCAGGATCAGTAGGCAGGGTAATGCGGCTACCAGGCTTAGATTGGGAAGTACCTACCGCCAGGTTAAAATCCAGTGTATTACTACCAGCTAGGTAGGCATAGCCACTGAGGCGCTGCGGATCGTCGGGGTTATAAGGGCCCCGCAGCGATACGGCATTGGGAAGCAGATTACTCTCCTCCGCACCAGTAGTGCGGCCGGGGTAGCCTCCAGTCTTACTCTCTGATGGAATGCCATAGTTGCCATACGCGTCGATGCCGATGCCCAGGTAGCCTTTAGTAACTCCTCCCTCCGAACCAAAACGGTTTGCATACCCCAACGACCCGCCAAAGCCGCCAATACCAAAGCCGTTGCCGGGTATGGTACCGTCCCCATCTACCAAAAAGACGGTGAACCCGTCGGCCACCCTGTCAGAAGTAGTGCCGTAGGAGAAAAACTCGAAAGAGATGCTAAAGCCGTCGGGCGTAGGAAAGGTGTAGTTATCAATGGCGTAGCCAGCCTGGAAGTTAGCCGCATCCGTGAGGCGTAGCACGCCCATACCATCTGCATCGATGGGTGCGCCTCCCGAAGGCGAAGGACCCGCCGTGAGGTAGGCGGTTGAACCACCCGCGCCACCCAGGGTAAATCCATTAGTATTCGTGCCAGTGAAGCTGACATTGCGCGGAAAGGTTGCCGTCTGCGCCTGCGCGGCCGGAATCAGCAGCCCCAGTGACAAAGCCAGCCCGCCCAACTTGCGTAGGCGGCGCAGCAGTGTTAGGCCACGATTAACAGTAGAGGGTTGTTTCATGTTGAAGGAAATTATAAGTTAATCGTGTTTTAGAGCGGGTTGGGTAGTAGTAGTGCTTCAGGGCTAAAGCGCTTGCCTTGGCAGCAATCGCAATGGGGATTTGTTGGCAATAGGTATGTAGGTAAAGGTAAATATAAGCTAACTGGCTATAAATCAAAAATAAATGCTGGGTGTTTAACTACTGCTACAAAGGTAATATATTACATTCATATTCTGAAAGGGCTTTTCCCGTTAGTTGCGTATTTCTGCGGCTGGCAAGATAATAAAAAATCTGTTGATTGCACTTTGAGAATAAAAAGCTCACCAATACGATGATAGGGCGCTAGATGTGGTAACGCCTTTCCAGGTTGGCAATTCCTATACGTAGTGCTGCCGGCCCGCGGATTGTCTGCTCAGATTATCAGTTCCGGGAGGCAAGCTAACGTTTTAGTCGCCGTTTTCCCTGGCGGCTGCCGCCGTACCTTTGCCCTCGTGCAACAGCTTGAACAAAACCTAAAAACCGCCCTGCAAGCGGCCGCCCAGGCCGTTTTTGGCCAGGAAATTCCCGCCGCCAGCCTCGTTTTGCAGCCCACGCGCAAAGAGTTTGCCGGCAGCTTCACCCTCGTCACGTTTCCGCTCACCAAAGCCTTCGGCAAAGGCCCCGAGCAAATCGGCCAGGCCCTCGGCGAGTGGCTGACGGCCAATGCGCCCGCCGTGCGCGGGTACAATGTGGTAAAGGGCTTCCTCAATATCGAAATTGCCGATGCCGAGTGGTTAGCCCTATTCGGCGAGCTGTATCGCCAGCCGGCGGGCGCGCCCGTGCCCACCGGCGGGCCGCAAAGGGTGGTGGTCGAGTACTCCTCGCCCAATACCAACAAGCCCCTGCACCTGGGCCACTTGCGCAATAACTTCCTGGGCTACAGCGTGGCCGAGATTCTGAAAGCCACCGGCGCCACCGTCACCAAGGCCAACCTGGTGAACGACCGCGGCATCCACATCTGCAAGTCGATGATTGCCTACCAGCGCTTTGGGCAGGGCGAAACGCCCGAGAGCGCCGGTATGAAAGGTGACCACTTGGCTGGCAAGTACTACGTGCTTTTTGAGAAGCACTACCGCGAAGAAATCAGGCAGCTCGAAGCCGAAGGCGTCGCCACCGACATCGCCAAAAAGCAGGCCCCGCTGATGCTCGAAGCCCAGCAGATGCTGCAAGCCTGGGAGGCCGGCGACGAGGAGGTAATGGCCCTCTGGCACCGCATGAACGGCTGGGTGTACGACGGCTTCAACGCCACCTACGCCAACATTGGCGTCGATTTCGACAAGTTTTATTACGAGTCGGGCACCTACCTGCTGGGCAAGGAGCGCGTGGAAGAAGGCCTGGCCAAGGGCGTGTTCTTCAAGAAAGAGAACGGCTCGGTGTGGGTTGATTTACAAGCCGAAGGCCTCGACGAAAAGCTGCTGCTACGCGCCGATGGCACGAGCGTTTACATCACCCAGGACCTGGGCACGGCCGAGCTGAAGTACCAGGATTTTGGCTACGACAGCAGCATCTACGTCATCGCCGACGAGCAGAACTACCACATGCAGGTGCTGCAAGCCACGCTCAAAAAGCTGGGCAAGCCCTACGCCGACGCCATTCACCACCTCAGCTACGGCATGGTCGATTTACCTTCGGGCAAGATGAAAAGCCGCGAAGGCACGGTAGTCGATGCCGATGAGCTGGTGCAGGAAGTGGAGGAAGCCGCCAAAGCCGCTACGCTCGAAAAAGGTAAAACCGAGGGCCTGCGCGACGAAGAGCTCGACCAGCTCTACCACACGCTGGGCCTGGGCGCGCTGAAATACTACCTGCTGAAAGTTGATCCTAAGAAGCGGATGCTCTTCAACCCCGCCGAGTCGGTGCGGCTCGAAGGCGATACCGGCCCGTTCATCCAGTATTCGTACGCCCGAATTTCATCCATCCGGCGCAAAGCAGTAGAGCAGGGCGTGGTTGAAGTAACCAATTTCAGCCCACTAACCGAGCTGCAGCCTACTGAGCAAGAGCTGATTCAGCAGCTAGCTGGGTATGCGGGCGTGGTGGCCGAGGCCGCCCGCACCTTGTCGCCCGCCGTGGTGGCGCAGTACGCCTACGACGTGGCCAAGAGCTACAACCGCTTTTACACCGAAGTGCCCATTTTTGCCGAAGCTGACCCGCTGAAAAAAGCGTTCCGCGTAGCTCTCTCGGCCAAAACGGCCGCCACCATCAAGACCAGCCTCGGCCTGCTCGGCATCGACGTGCCCGAGCGGATGTAGCGCGCAGCTTCTTGTTCATAATATGAAAAGTGTAGCAGTATACTGCGGCTCCAGTAGCGGCAACCAGGAAATCTATACCCAGCAAGCGCAGGAAATGGGCCAGGAGCTGGCCCGGCGCGGCCTTACCCTTGTGTATGGCGGCGGCTGTGTGGGCCTGATGGGCACCATTGCCGACGCAGTGCTGGCCGCGGGTGGCCAAGTAATCGGCGTCATCCCCGGCTTTTTGGCCGACAAGGAGCTGGCTCACCAGGGTTGCACCGAGCTGCACATCGTTGATACGATGCACCAGCGCAAGCTGCTCATGGCCGACCTCGCCGAAGGCTTCGTGGCGATGCCCGGCGGCTTTGGTACCCTCGAAGAGTTGTTTGAGGTCCTGACCTGGGGCCAGCTCGGCTTGCACCGCAAGCCGGTGGGCCTGCTTAATACGCAAGGTTTTTACGACACCCTGCTGGCCCTGCTCGACCACATGAGCGACGAAGCTTTCTTGCGCCGCGAAAACCGGGCGCAAGTACTGCAAAACGCCAGTGCCGCCGCCCTGCTCGACGCGCTGGAACAGGCCCAGCTCCCACGCCTGGAAAAGTGGCTCACGCCGGAAAAAAGCTGAAAATGTGGGCAGTAGGTAAGCGATTAGGCCTGGTCAACCACTGGTAGCCTCTTCAAGAAATAGTAAATGCTCCGCTGAGTCTTTTTCAGAGCACTTCAGAAATCCGGAGGGGTCGGAAAAACGTTTTACAGACCATTCTGGAAATGCGAAGTGCTCTGAAAAACATTTTTCAGGCCCTTCCGGACTTCCGAAGTGTTCTGTTGATAACGGTTCTCAAATTGGTGTATGCGGTCGCCCACCGCGTGGGATCCTACCCCAACCCCTTCCCCGAAGGGGAGAGTGGGGGTAGGGTCCAGCGATATACTGATGCGAGAGCCATTCTGAACACACGCTTATACCCTAGCCAGGCAGCCGCTAGCGCGCCAGCCGCAGGCCCGTAAACTGCCAGCGCTTATCGGCGTGGAAAAAATTGCGGTAGGTGAGGCGAATGTGGCTCTCGGGCGTGGCGCAGGAGCCACCGCGCAGCACAAGCTGGTTGATCATAAACTTCCCGTTGTACTCGCCGAGGGCGCCCGCCGCGCGCTGGTAGCCGGGGTAGGGATGGTAGGGCGAATACGTCCACTCCCAACAGTCACCGAGCAGCTGGTGGCACCGGGTAGAGTCGGCATCGGGGGCGAGGGGCTGCGGGTCGAACAAGCCGGTTTCGAGCCAGTTGCCGCCCCGTGAGGTAGCGCCAAAGTGGCGCGCGGCCACTTCCCACTCGGCCTCGGTGGGCAGGCGCCCGCCGGCCCACTGCGCATAGGCATCGGCCTCGTAAAAGCTGATGTGCGACACCGGCGCGGCCAGGCTGAGCGGGACCAGGCCAGTGGGGCCGTAGCGCAGCCACTGGCCGTCGGCGGCTTGCGACCAGTAAAGCGGGGCTTGCCAGCCCGCCCGGTTTACCAGGTCCCAGCCTTCACCGAGCCAAAACTGAAACTGCTGATAGCCGCCGGCCTCGATAAAACGCAAGAACTCACCGTTGGTCACAAGCCGGTTTTGCAACTCAAAAGGTGCCACCAGCACCTCGTGCACCGGCAGCTCATTATCGAAGCTAAAACCCGGCTGCTGGTGCCCGATAGCACAAATATTGCCCGGCACCGGTAGCCAGGTGGCTGCGCTGAATTCTGAATTGCTCTCCGCTACAGCTACCTCTGGCCCGCCAGCCAATTCATAATTCCTGATTTCTAGTTCCGAATTCTCCAAGTAGCCCGGGGCCAGCGGGTTGGTGCTGAGAATATACTTGATGTCGGTGGCCAGCAATTCCTGGTGCTGCTGCTCGTGGTGCAGGCCCAGCTCCAGCAGCTCGGTGGCCAGGGCGGGCAGTTCGGCCAGCTGGTCGAGTAGCGTGGCCATGTGCTCGTCTACGTAGGCGCGGTAGCGGTACACCTCGGCGAGCGGCGGGCGCGAAAGCGTACCTCGGTCGGCCCGGTTTACCCGCGAGCCGAGCGAGTTGTAGTAAGAATTAAATAGAAAAGCGTAGTTGGAATGAAACACCTGGTAGCCCGGCACAAACTGCTGGAGCAACATCGTTTCCCAAAACCAGGTGGTGTGGGCCAGGTGCCACTTGGGCGGGCTCACGTCAAGGTTGGGTTGCACCACCGTGTCTTCGGGGAGCAGGGGCTGCACCAGCGCCACCGACTGGGCGCGTACGACCTGGTAATGCGCGGCGAGCGACGAGAAAAAAGCGGCGGGCGAAGCCGTGGCTGCCAAGGGAGTGGTAAGGGCCATAAAAACAAGGAGTAGAGGGCGAAGAAACGTGCCTGGCAGCTAAACCACAACTACCAGCTTTGGGTTGTGCTTCGAGAGCTAGGGGCAGTAGCTGTTGCTAACTAGCAAAGCGGAGTAAAACCTTTGGCGACGGAATTTCTTAAGTGCTAATGTAGTTTGCATTGTCCACCGCCACTCTTGAGCATGGGGGCGGTCGTTTGCTTCGTATTCACTTGCCTTAACTTATTATGCGTATTGTCAGCAGTAGCCCCCTCAAGCCAGAAGATTCAGTAGCTGCCAACCTGCACGCGACCAAGCGCCCCGCCCGGCGCATTGGGGAGAAAAGCCGGCGCGGCTTTGCCGCCATGTCGCCCGAGCAGCAGCGCCGCATTGCCAGCGAAGGCGGCCGGGCCTCGCACGAGAGCGGCCGGGGCCACCGCTTTTCGACCGAAGAAGCCCGGGAAGCTGGCCGTAAAGGCGGCAAAATCAGCCGCCGTGGCAAGCAAAAGCCTGATTTGGGCCAGGCGTAAGGCCAGTGGGTTGCACCTTTGCGCCCATGCTTACTTTAGCCTATCAGCGGCGGGCGCTGCTTTTTAACTTCCCGGCGCGCACCTCCCGCGGCGCCCTCTCCGAGCACGTGGCCTACTACGTGCGCCTGCACGATACCCGGCAGCCCGCCGTAGTAGGGTGGGGCGAGGCGGCCCCGCTGGCGGGCCTTAGCCCCGATTACGGCCCCGCATTTGAGGGCGCACTGGCTGATTTTTGTCAGGCTTTCAACCAGGCGCAGCATCAGCAGTTAGCCGTAGAGGAGGCTGCGGCGCTCGTGCCGGCCAGCCAGCCAGCTCTGCGCTTTGCGCTCGAAACCGCGGTCCTGGACCTGGCGGGCGGCGGGCGGCACCAGCTTTATTCCAATAGCTTTAGTCAAGGCCAAGCTGTCATTCCGATCAATGGGCTGGTGTGGATGGGCGACGCACCCTTCATGCGCGCCCAAATCAGGCAGAAGCTGGCAGCGGGCTATTCCTGCCTGAAAGTAAAAATCGGGAGCCTCGACTTCGCCACCGAACTAGCATTGCTGGCCGAAATTCGGGCCGAAGCCGGCCCCAAGCAGCTGGTACTGCGCGTCGATGCCAACGGCGCTTTTGCCCCGGCCGAAGCGTTAGATAAGCTCGCGCAGCTGGCGCAGTTCGCTATTCACTCCATCGAGCAGCCGATCGCGGCGGGGCAGTGGCCGGCGCTGGCCGAGGTGTGCCGCCAGTCGCCCATTCCGGTGGCCCTCGATGAGGAGCTCATCGGCCTCACCGACCTCGCGCAGCAGGAGGCGCTGCTCGCCCAGGTGCGCCCGGCCTACGTGGTGCTCAAGCCCACGCTGCTCGGCGGCCACGCCGCCACTCGCCGCTGGATAAGCCTGGCCGGCCAGCACAGGCTGGGCTGGTGGATAACCTCGGCGCTGGAGTCGAATATCGGGCTCAATGCCGTAGCCCAGCTCACGGGCGAGTACGACGTGGTGGGCTTTGCGCAGGGGCTGGGCACGGGCCAGCTTTACCACAATAACTTGGCCGCGCCGCTCCACATTCGGGCGGGCGCCCTGCACTACTGCCCCGCTGGCAATTGGGAGCAGCCGTAGCGGCTGAACCCATTTCAGCGTACGGTTTATAGGAGAATTAAAAATTAAAAGCGAGGAATTAAAAATAGACAAATTTTATTTTTAATTCCTCGCTTTTAATTTTTAATTTTCTTCCTAACTCGTTGTAGCTTTAGGTGTTCCTGCCTAAACTGCTTCTCGGTACTATGCACTTCTCAGCGTTGGTTGGGTGTTGGAGCTGGCTGTGGCTAGCCTGGCTGCTGGCGGCTGGCCCGGCCGTGGCGCAGCCCCAGAGCGCTAAGTTTCGGCTAGCCCGGCCGGGCAAGCGAGCGGTGCATTTTCCCTTCGTTACGCAGCGCAATCTTATCATCGTAGCTGCCCGGCTCAACGGGCACGGGCCCTTCAATTTTTTACTCGATACGGGCGTATCCACTAGTCTGCTCACCGATCCCGCCCTGGCCGATTCGCTCGGCCTCACGCACGGGGCGGCTTACCACCTCACGGGGGTGGGCGGGCAAGAAAGTGGCCTGACGGCCTACGAAGCCGTGGGCGTGCGCGTCGAACTGCCCGGCGTAGTGGCCCCGCGCCTCAACTGGCTAGTGCTGAATAGCGATGCGCTCGACCTCTCGGGCTACGCGGGCATGCCCATCACGGGCATTCTGGGCTCGGAGTTGTTTCACTCGCTGGTCATCGCCATTCAGCCCCAGCAAAACCGCATTGTGGCCTACGACCCGGCGCAGTTTCGGGCGCCGTGGGGGCACCGCTGGGCCATATTGCCCCTGCGCCTCGAGCACTACAAAGCCTACCTCACGGCCCAGGTCGAGCAGCTGCCCACTAGCGCGAGTGCGGTTCCGCTGTCACTCAAGCTGCTGCTCGATACCGGCGCCGGCCACGCGCTAAGTATCGAAACCACCGCCGATCCGCGCCTGCGCCTGCCCACCGCCCGGCTGCGCACCGACCTGGGCCGGGGCCTGTCGGGCCTGGTGAGCGGCTACCTGGGGCGGGTGGCATCTGTGCGGCTGGGGCACTACTACCTGCCGCAGGTGCTCACCTCTTTTCCCGACTCGGCGCAGGTGCATCAGCGCCTATCGGCTAGCGAGCGCAGCCGCCAGGGCAACCTGGGCTACGAGATGCTCAAGCGGTTCAGCGTCATCATTGACTATCCGCACGAGCGGCTGCTGCTCCGCTCGGCGGGCGAGCTGCGAGCGCCTTTCGAGTACGATATGTGCGGCCTCGACTTGCTCGCCACCGGCCCCAACTACCGCCGCTACCTGGTGCAGCGCGTGGTGCCCGATTCGCCGGCCGCCACGGCGGGCATCAGCTCGGGCGAGGAGCTGCTGAGCATCAACTTTTTGCCCGTGAGCAGCTTGTCCATCACCGAGCTGAGCCGGCTGCTGCGCCTGCAAGATGGCTTGCAGCTATTCCTGGTATTGCGCCGGCCCAGCGGCGAGCTGCATTCGGCGAGCATCCGGCTCAAGCGCCAGATATAAGCGGCCAGCCAGCGGCCCTGGTACTGCGGCAGCTGCCGCCGCTTGTCAGCGCCTCGAAGTATCTTGCAGTCCTGCTTATTCCTGCTCCATGTCTGTTGTCGCTGCTGCTACGTTGCCCCCGCCGCTCATTCGGGCCAATCAGCACATTTACCGCGATTACTTCCGCGAGGAATTTACCCAGACGCTCGACGAATGCGTGCTGCAACTGCTCGACCGGGTGTGGTTCCGGTCTAAGCTAGTGGGGTTTGAGCCGTACCCGCAGCGCAATAATCCCGCCCGGCCCCTGGTTTTTGCCTCCAACCACTCGGGCATGGCTTTTCCCTGGGATGCCATTATTTCGCTCTCGCACCTGTGGCGCTACCTACTGCGCACGCGCGGGTCGCTGCGCGACTTGCCCCGGCCGCTGTCGGCGCCCGTGCTATCGGCTACCACGCTGATGAACCCCTACCTGGTCAAGGATTTTTGGAAGCAGTGCGGCAGCGTGGACGCGACCACGCTCAACTTCGAAACCATGATGTATTACCAGGACCACAACCTGATGCTTTATCCCGAAGGGGTGCCGGGCATCGGCAAGGGGTTCAATCGCAAGTACCAGCTCCAGCGCCTGGCCACTAGCATGGTGCGCCTCAGCCTGATGCACGGCACCGACATTATGCCGTTTTACACCATCAATGCCGAGTACCTCAATCCCTATGCCTACAGCTTCGAGTGGATAAACCGGCTGACCAAGAAAATCGGCATCCCGTTTTTGCCCATCACGCTGCT